>CALFML010000950.1 GCA_937879845.1 uncultured Myxococcales bacterium | reverse complement strand
TGGCTGACCGGGGTCTCTACGTTTCCCCCCGGGCCGCGCGGGGCGAGCAGCGGCGTGGCCTGGCCCACCGACTGCGTGGCTGAAAAGGTATGGATGAGCGCGCCCGCCGGGCCGGCAAAGGAGCTGTCGGTCTGCCCTCCGAGCGTATCGAGGGTGACCGGCGCCACGGTCCAGGTGGCTTCCGCCGCCGCCGCGGGGGCAGGGGATGCCAAGACCGTCTCGGTCAGCTGGTCGAGCGTCGCGGCGATCTCCGCCATGGTCGGCCGCGCGGCCGGATCCTTGGCCAACATCTGGTCGACCAGCGCGCCGATCCGCGGATCGAGCCCTGCGGCGTGAGCGGCCAGCGATCGCGGCGGCTTGGCGATGTGCAGCACCGGCAGCTGCCACGGCTCTCCCTGGAACGGCGGGGTCCCGGTGATCATCTCATAGAGGATGACGCCAAAGGAGTACACGTCTGCCTTGGCATCAACCTTGCCCACACCGCGGCACTGCTCGGGAGACATGTACAGCGGCGTTCCGATCACCGCATTGGTGGCGGTCTGCAGCACCGCGGCCCCGCCTGGCGTCGCCAGCTGTTCCGGCAAGGCCGAGATCTTGGCGACGCCGAAGTACCCCCCGAGAGAAAAAGCCGCGCAATCATTCCGCGGGGCCGCCAAGCGCTTGCGCCCAAGCGGCGTATATGCGGAATGATGAACGACTCTTGGTCAGCCGGTCGGTGCGCTGCTCGTGAAAACCGCCAGCTGATCGGCGAACGCCCGCTTGTAGGCGGGCCGCGCTTCGCCGCGGGCGATGTAAGCGGAGAGGTTCGGATAGTCCGAAAGTATCCCCGAGCTTTGCAACCGGCGCAGCACCGTCACCATCAGCAGATCACCGGCGCTGAACGCGCCGTCGAGCCAGTCGGCATCGCCGAGCCGGCTGGAGAGCTCATCGAGCCGGTCCCGGACGCGGCGGTGAAGGACAGGCCGCTGCTCGCCATACCAGGGCTTGTCCTGATCGAAGAGCGTAGCCATGGACAGATTGACGATCGGCGGCTCCACCGTGCCGAGCGCGGCGAACATCCAGGCGATGGCGCGCGCCCGGCCCTGCGCATCGGCGGGGAGCAGGCCGGCGTGGCGCTCCGCGATGTGCAAGACGATCGCCCCCGACTCGAATAGGACAAGGCTGCCCTCTTCGTAGGTAGGAATCTGCCCGAACGGATGCCGCGCAAGGTGCGCGGGCTCTTTCATCGCGCTAAATGAAAGAAGGCGAACCTCGTACGGTTGACCTACTTCTTCGAGCGCCCAGCGAACGCGCATGTCACGCGCCAGTCCCTGGCCGCGATCGGGGGATCGTTCAAATGCGGTGATGGTGATGGTCATCGGCTTAACGGAGCCGAACTTTACGCCTACATCATCACACCGTCAATGGGCGCGGCGACCCCGCGGCCTGACCTCGCTCAGCGCTACGCAACGTCCGCCGGCTTACAGAGTTTGCCGCCGCAACGGATGGCGCTTGCTGAAAAGGAGAGATTGCGCCGGCAAAGCGCCCCGCAATCGTTCCACTCCTTTTCCGCAAGGAAAGAAAAACGCCGATTCTCCGTCGCCAGCTCGCGGGCGGACTGCAGCGACGCCGAAGTCGAGAATCTTTGCCCGCTCGCCCCCAGCGATATGGGAGTCGGCGACCAGCATGACGTTCTCTGGCTTGAGATCGCGGTGCACGATCCCGTGTTCATGCGTGGCCGCCAGCGTCGAGGCGATCTGCTGGGCGATCCGGACTCCGCCGGGCCACCAGCGGCCGCCCTGGCTCTTGAGGCGGGCCCGGAGCGTGTCACCGTCCAGAAACTCCATGATCAGGTAGCCGGAGCCGTCCTCCAGCTGGCCGAATTCATGGATGTTGATGAGGCCGGGATGGCCGACGATGTTGACCGCGCGCGCTTCGTTCATGAGGCGCTGCACGGTCTCCGGATCCTGACAGTATCGAGGGTTTAGCACCTTGATCGCCGTCGTCCGCGCGATCTGCTCGTTTACCGCCTTGTAGACAACGCCCATACCCCCCTTGCCCACTTGGCGAACGATCCTGTAGCCACTGATGACGGTACCGATCATTAGACTGTCTTCCTCGCCGCAACAGCCGCTACACGGCTAGAACCATCTTACCATAATCGGCAATGATGGTTGTAGAGACAGGTAGGTTCCGCGCCTCAAACCTAAGTTCATACACATTCTTGCCTGTTCAGGCTTGCCTGTTCAGGCCTGCCTGTTCAGGAGCCGGGCGGGCCCGGCGAACGGCTGGCTGGACTCGTGGCGCTCGGCGCGCCGGCCACCGCCCGCCGCTGAGTGCCGGTAGAATCGCAGCGGGCGGAGAGCAGGCGCTAGGAGCCCTCCCTTACTGTGGTTTTGGGCTCTGCGGCTCCTGCTTCAGGCGGTCATGCAGCTTCTTTGACTGCTGAAGGAAGTAGGCGCGGTTAGCAAGAGCGAACTTGGTGGCGAGCTCGCTGCTGCGGTCCGCGGCCTGCGCCGCCTCGCGCAATCGGCCGGCTTTGGCGAAGCCATCGGCCAGTCCGTCGAAAGCATTGGCGGAGTTTGGATTGGCTTCGACGTTGCGCTGAAACAGCGCGATGGCTTCGTCGAGCTTACCGGCGGAGAGAGCCTCGTACCCAAGGTCGTTTATCACCGCCTCCGGAACTCCCAGGGGCCAGCCGACGGTGTTTCCGACCTCCCGGAAGTGCTGCTGCGCGAAGGCGAAGCCCTTCTCGTACAGGTCCGGGTGAAGCCGGTACCCCGCATACAGGCGGCGGAGCGCATCGATCCCTGCGAGCAGAGACACATTGATGTGCGTCTCGTTGGGGAAGGGCTGGTCAAAAAAGCGGAATCCCGCGGGCGACTTGGTCTTGAGCGTCAAGACCAGCCGATCGTAGTCGGCCAGGGCGCGGCCGGCGTCATCCGAGCGAGCGACATATAGAAATCCGGAGAGGTGCCTAGTCGCTGCGAACGCCTTTTCCAGGGATCGCTGCGGCAGGTTGTCATCCCAGTCCAGGCTTGGGCTCAGCGCGAAATAGGCGTTGAACAAAGACGGCTCGGCGGTGAGGCAGTACAGGGCGAACTGTCCGCCGGCGGAGTGGCCGGACAGCACGCGGAACCCGTCCGTGCGGTAGGCGCGGCTTAGGGCCGGGATGAGCTCCGCGGACAGGAAGCGCTTGAAGTTTCCCGCGCCGCCGCCGCCGATCCACCGGCTGGGCCAGTCGGTCTGGGTGAAATCGCGGATCCGCACAGTACTGACGATCGCGACCACGATCATTTCCGGGATTTCCCCATTGGCGGCAAGGTAGCTGACCGCAGCGGCGGTGTGCATGAACTCCTTTTCGCCATCGAGCAGATAGAGGACCGGATAGCGCCGGTCCTTGGCCCAGGCGTAGCTGTCGGGCAGATGGACGCGATACTCCCGGTCTTCGTTGAGCACGGTCGAATGCAGTCGGTACGACTGACCGATGAGCACCGGCTCTCCGGCGTGGGCATAGGCGCCGAACAAGAAAAAGAGAAGAAGGAGCAGGCAGCCGCGGTAGATCACGGCGTGAGCATCGGGGAGAAGGCGCAGCATCTTGAATGACCAGACAATTGTTGAACGACGCGCCGAGTGTAGCATATCCAGATGAGCGGACAGGGAGGTAGGAACGTCAGTGCCCATCCGGCGCGATGCCAGAGCGATGCCACAGCGATGCCTGCGCGCTGCCTACTTTTTGATTTCGGCATACGTGGTGGGAACATTTACCTGCTTGTGAATAAAGTCCCAGATGGCGTAGCCCTGAAAAGACGGCAGGGCGACGGCAGATACGGTCTGATCGACCGTCAGTCCTTGACCGACCGCGGAGCTGACTTCGCTTACCATCGCGTTGAGGTAGTTGATGGCGAAGTCGAAGCCGCCGAGCGTAGTCGGGCGATCATGGCCGGGTATGATGATGGTGTCGGCGGGCAGCAAGCTCTTGACCTGGCTGAGGGTCACGCCGACCTCCTGCCCATGACCGGCGAGCAGCCAGGGAATGGCTGGCTTGTCGGCGACCAGCGGGTTGCCGGTCCACAGCACCTTGGCGCTCGGCACGCGCACAAACAGATCGCCGCCCGTCTGGGCGAAGCCATGGTAGCTCGCCTCGACCTGCACCCCGCCGAGGTCGACGCTGAACGGCGTCGTGTCGCTCACCAGCGTATCGGCGGCCACCGGCTTGATCTCATCCAGCCCCTGGTCGGCGCCGAAGTTCTGAGTCAGAAAGGCCACGTCTTCGGCGAAGTGCTCGGCGATGTACGTGGCGGTCCGCTCATGCTGGACGATGTGAACTCCGGCTGGCAGAAAGGTGTTGCCGTAGCTATGGTCGCCGTGGCTGCTGGTGTTGATGACGTAGGTTATGGGCTTATCGGTATGGACGCGCACAAGGCCGATCATTTGACAGAAGAGCTGCCGGTTGATCATGCTCTCCACCAACAGGACGCCGTTGTCGCCGATGACGAAGCCGCCGCTGGTCGCCGATGGAATGCCGGCGGCGGAGTGGCTGGGGGCGTTGCTGTCGTAGACCGCGAACACCCGCTCCGAAAGGCGCTGCGAAACCAGGCGGATGGAGCTTGGCGTCCAGATATACTTCGGGTTCGGCGCGGTGAAGGTCGGCGGAGCCGTGCAGGCATCGAAGGTCTGCGGCGTCGCCGATGGTGCCGTATCGCCGCCACAGCCGGCGGTCAGAGCAGCGGTTGCGAGGCCGGCGAAGAGCAGAGCAGAAATCGTCTTGGTGGTCATGCGTCGATCCTTTCGTGAGAGCAGTGGGCGAGGCGTCCCTTGCCTCCCGTTCATGCTCAAAAGGTATCGCCGCCGCCCCCCGCGGATAAGCCGTCCATTAGGACAATCACTGTTGACTGGAAATGAATAGTGAGTAGGACACTGCCCTCAAATGAACTCGGCCCACGGCGGCCGCCGGAAGTGCGCGGCCGAAAAGTCGACGAACGTCCGCACCTTGGCCGGGATGTGGCGGGCGTTGGGAAGGACCGCTGACACCGCGAGCGGAAAGTGCCAGTCCGCAAGCACGCGCTGAAGCCGCCCCTCCCTCAGGGCGACTGCGCTCAGGAAGATCGGGCAGAAGACGAGCCCCAGCCTCTGGCAGGCCGCCTCCACGAGCGAAGTCTGGAGCGCCACCGCTTCGGCCTCGGCTTCGCTCAGCGACCGCATCGCTTCGCTGCACCGCTCGTAGTAGGTCCGCCCCGCTTCCGTCAGCGTCAGGTGCCGCGTGGTGCGTTGCAGCAGCCGGACCCCGAGCCGATCTTCCAGCCGCTTCCATTTCGATCAGGTTGCTCATCGGCGCAAGTGTCCCAGAAATTCGCGAGTCAAATAGGCTATATTTGCAGGACGGCGATGCGGGATATCGGGAAGGTCGTCTCAGAGATTGGGCGAGCCATGGCGTCGCTTGAACCCGACCTTGGCGAACAAGCGGTGCCGCCGGGCCGCTGGTTCGATGGATTCTGGGACTTTGTCGTCGAGAATCGCCTGCGCTTGCAGACCGGACCCGTCTGGGAAATAAACGGGTTTACGATGCAGCTTCCCTGGTCTCTCCTTGTGCTGGCATCGGCAGAGGAAGCGTACCCCATTGCGGAGATCTATGTATTTGTGGAAGCCAAGGATCGGCGTCCAGCGATAAGCGCGCCCTGGCCGGTCTCCTCTGTGACGATTCCCGGAAACGGTGAGGTCAGCCAGGGGGCGCCGGACCCGCTCGACCGACCGCATGACAGGGAGCTGGCGGCGGCGATCACGCGCTTGGGCTTTACGCCCCGCGTGGGATACTGGGGAATCCGCTGCGACTGGCACCGGCCGGCCGATATGTCCGTCGATGAGGTCTGTTTTGCGATGCGAGCGGCGCTGGCGGACGCTCCCAAGCTCCTGCCTCTCGCTCTGAATTTGGCGCGGACGGCGTGACCGCCAAAGAGGAACGCTGCGCTGGGTCCTAGGCGAATGAGGGAGCGCGCGCGGCCCGCGGCTGCGCGTTCTATGGGCGCCATCGACTGCGCCATGGCGCTCACTGTGGCCCATGCGCATACGTCTTGACCCGGCCCGGGCGCGCCCGCCGCAGCCGTAGCTTCGACGGAGCATGGCCGCGCCGGAGGGATATTTCCGCTGCGTCTGCGCCAAGCTCCGGCCAGGCATGACCATTGCAATATCGCTCCACGTTTCTGGTCGCGGTCCAAAAAGCCGGTCGATGATCGCCGATGTTCACCCGGTGCCTGAGGAGTCGGAGCCGAGATGGGTCAGGAGATAGAACAGGAAGTCTTTTCCGAAGCCGACTACGGCAAGTTCGCGGAGCAGCTGCAGCGCGACCTCGCGGCGCTTGCGATTGTGCTCGATCGGCCGGGCTTCGGGGCGGGAGCGGCGACGATCGGGATTGAGCTGGAGCTTAACCTGATCGATAAGGAGTCGCAGCCGCTGCCGCGGAACCGTGAGGTCCTGGCGGCGGTGGACGACTCGCGGGTGACGCTGGAGCTGGACCGCTTCAACCTGGAGATAAACGGCAGTCCGGTGGCGCTGCGCGGTCGTCCCTTCACCGCGCTCGGAACCGAGCTTACGGCGGTCCTGGCGAGCCTGGATAGGGCGGCGCATTCCCATGGCGGGCGCATCGCGATGATCGGAATCCTGCCGACCCTGCGTACCGAGCATCTGCAACCGGAAGCGCTGACCGATGCCGCCCGATATCGCGCTCTGGCCGCCGGCCTGCAGCGGCTGCGACAGGGGCCGCTGCGGCTGTGCATCGACGGGGAAGAGCCGCTCGAGCTGGACTTTAATGATGTGACTTTGGAAGGCGCCAACACCTCCCTGCAAGTCCACCTGCGGGTGGCCGCGGCGGACTTCGCGGATACGTACAACGCGGCCCAGCTGGCGGCGGCGCCGGTTCTGGCCTGCGCCGGCAACTCGCCGCTGTTTCTGGCCCACTTGCTGTGGCCTGAGACGCGCATCGCGCTGTTCCGCCAGTCCGTCGAAGATCGCATGGAGCTGCCCGACGCGCAGTGGCGTCCGGCGCGAGTCTCGTTCGGCCACGGCTGGGTGCGGCGGAGCGCGTACGAGCTGTTCGCCGAGAGCGCCTTATTGCATTCGCCGCTGCTGCCGGTGGCGACCGCGGAGCCGGACGCGGTGGCCGCGGCGCGCGCCGGGAAAGTTCCTACTTTGCCGGCGCTGCGGCTGCATCACGGCACGCTCTGGCGCTGGAACCGGGCGGTCTATGATCCGCACGACAGCGGCCACCTGCGTATCGAGCTGCGGTCGCTGCCGGCCGGGCCGACGGTGTCGGACATGCTCGCCAACTCCGCCTTCGCGCTCGGGCTGACCCTGGGGCTGCAGCCGCAAATAAATCCGCTGTTGACTACTTTGACCTTCGGCCAGGCGCGCCGCAACTTCTACGCGGCGGCGCGCTACGGCCTCGGCGCTATGCTGCTGTGGCCCAGCGCGAGCATTCCCTCACCGCAGCCGGTGCCGGCGGCGGACCTGATTCTGCAGCTCCTGCCGCTGGCGCGGGAGGGCCTTGTGGCCGCGGGCGTTGAGAGCACGGAGGCCGATTCCCTGCTCGCAGTAGTAGCGGCGCGGGCTCGCAGCGGGCAGACCGGAGCGGCCTGGCAGCGGCGCACCCTGGCCGCGCTGGAGAGCAGGATGCCGCGGACCCAAGCGCTGGCCGCGATGCTGGAACGATACCTCGCCTGCGCCAAGACCGCCGCACCCGTCCACAGCTGGCCCTGTGCGGACCCGCTGCGACCGTAGCCTGGAGCCGAGCCGGCCGCGCAGCTAACCTGGGTGGGGGCGGATGTAGGATCCGGCCGCGCGCATCCGGCGTGCAATCGTCCGCGAGAGGATATCCATGCAAGAGCATCCTGAGGAGCAGGACTTCGGACGCCTGTTTGTAACCCGGAGATGCTGCGGCGCCGGGACCTGCCGCAACGTGGCTCCGGAGCTGCTGGGCGCCGTCGCCCCGGCCCTGGAGGAGTCCGGCGGTGCGGCGCCACGCCGGCTGGCGGTGCTGCCCGATTCCTTTGAAGAAGGCGCCTTCACCGGAGTGCTGCGCCAGCCGCGCAGCCAGGCCGATCTTGTGGCCGCGCGGACCGCGGTAGCCGCTTGTCCGTTTGGTGCCCTCATTTCTTGCTGCGCGCCCACTTGTACGAGATGATCTTATAGAGTTTACCGCGGAGGCGCTTGTAGGTAATAAACCGCAGCAGCTTGCGCTTGGGGGCGCTGGTCTTGGTCGAAGCAGCCGGCTTGGGTTTGAGCGTGCTCGGCTGCGGCGCCGCCGCTGACTTGGGCAGACTGGTCGTGGGGCTGACCGGCGGCGCGGACTCCTTGTTCGGCGCGGGCGTGGTCTCCGCGACATTGGGAGTCTCCGGGCCGGCGAGCGGCGGGGCGGCGGGTTTCGGGGCGGCCTGCGGCGGCGAACCTTGGGGTCCCGGCGGGGGCGTGACGGGAGGCGCATCGCTGGCTTCCGGGGTCTGCGTCACGGCAGAGATCTTCTGCTGGAGGCGATTGAGCAAGCTCGCCCCCAGGGGCAGTCCCTGCCGCAGCAGCAGCCCGGCTCCCGGCACCGCGAGGAACATCACGCCCAGAAAAAGCGCGATACGCCGCCGTGAACGCCGTGCCGTCGGCGCCGCGGCCTGCGATGCAGAGGCCCCGAGCGTGGACTTTTTCCCGCCCCGCTCATTCCCTTCCATCAGGGTTTCCGCCAGCGGATCCACCAGCGGCGGCATGGCGTGGCGGGACTGATCCGCGGGCCGCGGCAGCGAGTACTGGTCGGCCAGCGTCGTCAGCTTGGCCACTACGTCGGGCATGCTCGGCCGCTGCTCCCGATCCTTGACGAGCAGGCGCTGCACGAGCGCGGCCAGCTCCTCGGGCACCTCCGGCGCCGCTTCCTTGAGCAGCGGCGGCGGCGCAAACATGTGCAGTCCCAGGATCTTTCCCGGCCCATCGGCATCGAAGGGAAGCTTTCCGGCGAGCATCTCGAACATCATGATGCCGAGCGAGTAGACATCGCTTTTGGCATCGACCCGGCCCGCGCCCTCGCACTGCTCCGGCGACATGTAATACGGCGTGCCCATAAGCTGCGCCGTCTTGGTCTGCACCCGCGGCTGGTCGCCCTGTTCGCGGACCTTGGCGATACCGAAGTCACTACCGGGAGAGGACGCCGCTCAATCATTCCGCTGGGTCGCGAAGTGCTTGCAAATCAACGACTTAGACGCGGAACGATTGAACGGCTCTCTCGGTAGGAGCTTTGACTACTGTACCTGATAGCAAAACCCTGAAATCGCTTGCCTGGCGAGGGTAGGCAGTGACTCAGCTCATACGAACCAGTCCTACCACGGCTGCACAGCGCACAGCGGGGCGATGACGTGGCGCCGGGCATTGAAGCTGCGAGGGATGTGATTAGCGTGGCGGTCGTGGATCTGATCGGTGTCGATGACTCGACGGGGTTGACATCGTGACTCGTCGCAGTAGCTTCGACAGAAGCTCGTCGCCATCGTGGCCATGAAAGCCCGGCGGAGCTGACTTACCGACTTGGTCAACGGCAGCGACACGACGGTGATGTCGACCAAGTCGGCGGCGGCCGGCAGTTTGGCCTCGACTAGGTTCCTTGAGCGCCCAAATCCATGACAAAGGAGTCAAGTTTAGACCCGAAGCGACAATAAACCCCCTTCCCCCCCACGGACAGATGAGTCCGTGGAGGCAAAGGGGGTAAGTACCCAGCTGGGTCCGAGAGTGCCGGACAAGTCCCAAGGGACGGTAGTTGGTATGGAGAACCGCTTGCCCTTACAAGGGAGTCGCAAAAGCCATCCCGCAACGGGAGGCCTCATGAGCCGTCAAGAATGTGGAATCGTTGGTGCTCTCAGACCCAGCGTTATGTAGGTTGGGCATATCACGAAGGCTTTGGCGTCGCGAAATTATGGTGCGCTGCCTTCATCCCTTCGACGAGCAGTGCAGTGCCGCGTGCACCCCTTTGTGAAAACTGAAAAACCCCTTGCTGGGGTCCAGGGGCTTTGCTCCGGGCCGGGGTGCAGGGGGCGGGGAGCCCCCTGAGCGGGCTCAGATGTCCAGCAGCATCGCTGGCTTTGTCGCCTTACACCTCGTCGGTCTGAGGCGCAGCCTCGTTAGATGTATGCGCACTGCCAGAGCGTCCGGAGAGCGACTGAGTCCGCGGTGGTGAC
>CALFML010000949.1 GCA_937879845.1 uncultured Myxococcales bacterium | reverse complement strand
GTGGGCAAGCACCCGGCCCGAAGACTGGCAGGAAGTCTGGGAGCCTCTGCTGGACGAAATTGAGGAGGCTGCCAAGGCACTGCTCGCGGAACTCGAGCGGGAGCCCTGGGCGTTCCGCGAAGCCCGCTTCGACCTGGCCAATCCGGAATTCCTGGAGACGGTCTGGAATCACTACGGCGAGGCGATTGCGCATACGCTGCGGACCTCGCCCGCGCGACGTCAGATCCGACTGCCCGCAGTGAGGGACGGGAAGCTGACGATCGACGAAGACGACTACGCGGCGGCGGAGCGGATTCTTCCGTTTACCGAAGCCGGGTATCAGCACTTTCTGACCCTGGTGCAGCACAGTGACCTGAAGTGGTCCGACGCGGACTCCACCGCGCAGTGGTACTGGAATCGCGGCATTCCGCGCAATCTGCTCACGCACCGCGATCAACAACGGAACGCAACATCGATGAGGGGGACTGGACATGAAGAAAAAACGGAAACTGCTGGCCGCTAGCGTCGGCGAGCTCAATGAGATGGCCTTGCAGCGGGCGATTGCCGACGCCAACACGGCGAAGGCGGCGCTGGCGGCTCCCGCGACGTCGATGGCCATGGTGCCGGACAAGAAAGAGCACAAGGACCCAAGGGACGAGAAAGAGCAGAAGGAGCGGCTCAAGGTCTTCGCGGCGTGGCAGGCGCAGCTCAAGACCAACACCAAGACGCGCATCTGGACCATCGATCTCGGCGGAGGTTCGCTGGCTCTGGTCTCGACGGAGCTTATCAACTGGGCGATTCGGAGCCTGGGGCGATGGAGCGGCACCGGGTTCTGGGCGACCCAGAACGATCTGCTGCAGGCGCTGCCGCACATCCTCGCGGGAAGCCTGGTCTACATTGCCGAGCTGGCGACGCGGAAGGACCCTGCCGCGGGCTTGCCATCGGCGACGCGCGCGGTGATCAGCGAGTGGGCCAAGCTGTTCGGAAACTTGGGGTACCACCGCCTGATGATGGCCGTCCGGGCGCGATGGGTCGAAGGGAAGAACGCGACCGACGATCTGCGGGCCGCGCAGGCGGAGCTCGCAGCGGTCAAGGAGCGCAATCGGCAGCTTGAGGCCAAAGCCGCGGGCAAAGGCAAGTAGGGGGCGAACATGGCCGGCGCAGGGACGGATTCAGAAATGACCAGGCTTGTCAGCTTGGCAAGTGGGTACTACCGCACGATGGAGGCGGCGCAGGGGAGTCTTCCTGAGTCGACGCAGCTCGTCCTGCGCCGCGCGGTCAACGGAGAGCGCCTTTCCTGGCCGCTCGCGTTGATTCTGGCGGGGGGACGCATCACCGACCAAGGAGGCGCGCTGCCGCCGGCCTTTGCCGCCGCGGGCGGAGACAAGCTGGTGGCGCAGTTCGGCAAGTTCAAGTCGGCGCTGCCGGAGAGCTATGTCAAGTTTCTCCGCGCGGTGGAGAGCGGGGAGGAAGCCGCGGCGGCCTCCTACTTCCAAACGGCGATTTCCGATCTGGCCGGGTACGTTCGGGAGCTCCTCAATGGCTTTCTGGCCAGCGAGGCATTTCTCTCTGTGGCCCGGAACCTGGTGACCGCCTTAGGGGGTCCGTCCAAGCCGCGTGCGGCGGCTTCGAAGCCTTCCCGCTATCCTGTAGTTGAAGGCGAGGCGTCGTCCCTGGACAAGGCGGCGTTTCTCGCCGGCCGGTTGCGCGCAGCTGGATGGCAGCCTGCGGAGATCGAGCGAATCCTGGCCGGTCCCGACCGCGCCCACCTAACGGCGGAGCGGCTCTACCGTCAGGTTGCGGCAAACCGCCCCGAGGATCAGGCGGTGTTTGTCCGTACGGTGAAGACCGTGGCACCAGTGGAGGTACCACAGGCCTCGGTCGACCCAGCCCTGCTGCAGCGCAGCTCGAAGCAGCTTAGCGGGACCGCGCAGCTCAAGCAGGGCTTTGACCGCCTTTCCCCCACGGAGCAGGCGCGTCTGGTCGCGCTCTTGCAGCAGTTTCTTGAAACGCCGGACGGCAAACCCGCCAAGTCAAATGGCGGGGCGTCCGGCTCCAAGAAAGCCGAACCGGAGGCCGGGATCCCCAGCGCCATCAAGAGCGGCTTGGACCTGGCCACCGCGCTAGTCAAGGGGCTTCTCGCCAACGGCGCGTCTGATCCCAAAGGAGCGGGCAAGAAGTCCGGGGTCCGCACAAAAGCAATGGGGGGAGCCCCATCGCAGGACGAAGCGGATGGATCCGGTCCGGACACGGAGCACGACAAGGATCTTGATGGAGCGCGCGACAAGGATCCAGGCACGGATCTCGTTACGGATCTCGACATGGATCGCGACGCCGCGGAGGACGCGGGAACTGCGCCCGACGAGCCAAGCTCCCGCACCAGCTCGGATGACGGCGAGCCGGTCCCTGATTTCATCAACAACTCAGAGGATGTGATCGACTGATGGACTCGATTTTTGCACAGCCGGACGATTCGATGTATCTGGCGCTGTCCAAGGCGGCGGCGCGATTTGTGCTCTCCATTGTCCGCAGCCGGAAGTACCTGACGGAGGCGTATGCCGATGCCCTGTTGGGTCTGGTTTCGGCGGATACGCTGTGGACGCTCGGCTTGATTCTGGCGGCCTGGGCTATCGCCACGATTATCGGGGGGCCCTTGGCCGTGGCGGTCGATGGGCTTCTCATCGCATACGGGCTCTATTCTCTGTATGAGCAGCTGGCGGCGACCTGGGCCGGTTTGAGGACGTGGGCCCGGTCGGCCTATCACGCCCAATCCGAGGCGCAGATCGAAGAGGCGGCGCGCGACTTCGCGGCCACCGTGGCGGCTGGAAGTCTGGATCTGCTTACGGTCCTTTTGACCCACAAGGTGTTCGTGAAGGTGCAGCGGACCCTGGGCAGCCGCTTCCCCAGGCCGAAGTGGCTGGAGGACGAGATGGCCGCAGCCAAGGAAGAACATGCGCAACGCCAAGCCAAAGGCGTGCAGGAGAAGCCGACGCTCCGTCCGGAAGAGGGTGCACCGGCCAAGGTCAAAGAGGAAGCGCGAAAACAATCCGCCACGCTGCGCACGCTCACTGAATCGGCCATGAACCTAGGCAGAGCCGCGGGAGCCCGGCCGCAGCCGCAGAACTCCGTGACGCTTCCGGTGGTGATTCTAGGCGGTGCCATCGTGCTCGGCGGCGCTGCCGCCCTGACTGCAGCTGCCAGGGGAGGGAATCGTGGCCACAAGAAATAATGCCGCCGCCGCGGCTCTGGCGGCGGGCGCCATCGCGACCCTGTCCCTGGGGGTGGGCGTGGCGGTCTTCCTGGCTCGTCCGCAAAAATCCTCGCCGCAGGGAGGGCCGGGGCCGCTCGATGTCGAGGCGCTGGGGCGCATGTTCGCGTCCGAGAATCCACGCGGTTCCGAGCGCCTGAAGATCGAGCAGGCCTGGACGCAGATCCGCTCCAAGAAGCCGGCGCAGAGCCTCTACGAACGAATCACCGCAGGATCGGGATGGGGTTCTCAGGGGGAGCGCGCAGGCGGCGGAGGCGTGCGGCCGGTATCGACCAAGAACCCAGCGTCGCCTGCAGATCTGGCGCTGGCCCAGCGGATTCTGGACGGGATGGCGGAGTCGATCGTGCCCGGCGCCAAGCAGTTCTTTGAGCCTGCGCAGCAAGACCGACTCTATCGGCTGGCCCAGGCCATCAAGGACAAGCGCGGCACGGGCCACGAGCTCAGCGAACGAGACCGGCATCTGCTCCGGTATCGGAGCGATGCGGAGGGGATCCGCCGGCGGTGGCAAGAAGACGGCGCCCAGCGAGTCGACACGATCGACGGAATCGAGTTTTGGACATGAGCCCCAAGCCTCTTCGCGACGCAGAGAGCGTCGATTTTGGCGCGCGCCGGAGTGCGCAGGCGAAGCACGCGCAGCGCCTCGTGTGGCCGGTCAACCCCGCGCTGATCACGCGCGTGGGCGACACCGTGACGCGCGACCGAAATGGCCTCGGTCGGCCGCATGAAGGCCTGGACTTGTTCGTGCCTGCCGGCACGGAAGTTGTCAGCGCCGCGCCCGGCCGCGTTGAGGCCGTGGTGGATGGACGATTCAGTGCGAAGCCCCGGCTCCGTCGCGCCGGGCTCTTTGTCGAGGTGCAAGGCGCCCAGGGGCGGCGGTATCGCTACCTGCACTTGGCCGATGTGAAAGTGGTCGAGGGCATGATCCTTGGCGCGGGCGATCTCGTGGGATCCGTCGCGCCCGCCCATACGAGCGGGCTGGGCGAAGCCCCCCATTTGCACTTCGAAGTGCGCAGTCGCGCGCTCCATGGACAGTCCTATGGAGCGCCCATCAACCCGCTGACCCTTCTGCCCTCGCGACGTTCGTAAGGAGTTGTCATGACGAATCGAGTTTCTGATACAGTTGATTTTGGGGCGCGTTCCGCCGCGCGCGCCGCGGCCAGCCGAGCTGCGGTTCCTGGAAACATCCCACCGCCGGAGGCCCCGAAGGCCACGGTCCCGGCAGCCGAAACGGAGCCGGAGCCAGACGTTCCGTCTGGGTCGCCTCCCTATCAAGGGGAAGACCTGGTGGCTGCCGATGGCCTGGCGGAGCTCGGATGGGATGCCGATTCCATCCACAAGCTCTTGGCCGGTCCGGATCATGCGTCGATCCATGAACTCGCCAATCCCAAGCTGCCGGGACAGGTCTTTCATGGAACGCCTGGAGAGACTGCGGACGCAGAGACGGACGAGCCGTCTCCAGACCCGCCGTCTCCCCAAGAGGCCCCCGAAGCCCCGGCGGACTCGGATTCCGCGTCCGAAGTCGTCGAGCCCGCATCGCTGTACTGGCCCACGGCCTACGGCCAAGGCGCCATCGTGCACGCAATCTGGTCGAGCCTGCACGGTGAGCCCGCGGCCCTCATCGAGCTGGCGGACAACGTGAAGGCGCTTCCACCCGTGATGCAGGCCTACGTCAAAGCGGCGAGCGTCGCCGGCAAGCGCGACTACGTCGATCTGGAAAAGTGGATGGCTGCCTTCGACCAGAAGGAAGCCCGCGCCGCCGCGGAGCGGAACAAGGAAACCAAGGAGCGGGAGGCCGCTATCGGCTCCGCGATCGCCGCCGCCGCTGCCGCTGCCAATGCCATCCCGGCGGTCGGCCAAGTGATCTCCGTGGCGCTAGCCCTCTCGCTGGCCATTCGGGAAGCGCTGCTTGGGGCCTTTCCGCTGCCGTCTCGAAAGGCTGCGGATCAGGTGCATGACGGGTATGAGGGCGGGACCTGCTATGCCGGAATCTCGTGGACCGCGGAGCGGCATGACTACCTGCACACGAAGCAGTGGGTGGTTCAGGACCCGGTGGCCTCTCAGCTGCCGACGGT
>CALFML010000948.1 GCA_937879845.1 uncultured Myxococcales bacterium | reverse complement strand
GATTCAGAGCGCGCTGGAGTCCGAGCAGGCAGCCCGCGCCGCGCTGCTCGTGCATCAGCCGGGTCTTGATGGCGAAGCGCTGCGGCTGGCGATTCAGGCCGCGGCGCCGATCCTGCGCAAAGGACAGGAGCCTCCCGCTCTGGTGCGGGAGGGTCTTATGGTCGTTCTCAGCGTGGCGCGAAACTCCGTGGCTCTTTATGGGCACGAGGACCGAGTGCGCATCGTCTCCTACTCGCCGGACGGGAAGCAGCTGGTCACCGCCGGGGACGACAAGACGGCTTGGCTCTGGGATACCAAGGCCGGCCGGGCCAAGCTGACCCTGCGCGGTCATGGTGCGGCCGTCAAAGCTGCCGCGTTTTCTCCCGATGGGCGCTTGGTCTTGACCGCCAGCAATGACAAGACGGCGCGGATTTGGGACGCTGCCACCGGCGCGCCCATCCGTACGCTCGGCACCCACAGCGCTGAAGTTTTCGTCGCCGCTTTTTCTCCGGACGGCAAGCTCATTCTGACGGGTTGCAAGGACGGAACCGGATACCTTTGGCAGACCGACACCGGGGCATTGATCGCCCGGCTGGAAGGGCACTCCAGTGCCATCCTGGCCGGGCACTTCTCAGAGGATGCGCAGCTGATCCTGACCGCGGGCCTGGACGGCTCGGCGCGTCTGTGGGATGGGAAGACGGGCGGCTTTCTCCGCGCCCTGAGCGGGCACACCGCAGCCATCAACACGGCAGAATTTTCACCGCTGGGAGATGTCATCGCGACCGGCAGCTTGGACCGGACGGTGCGCCTGTGGAATCGCGACGGCACTGAGCGCGCGGTGCTCAGCCGGCACGAGCAGTCGGTTTGGGCCGTGGCGTTTTCTCCGGATGGACAGACCGTTGCAAGCGCCGACAAAAACGGTTCGGTGCATCTGTGGCGCAGCGTGGACGGAGAGCATCACGGGGCCTTGATGGGCCACTTCGATACGGTCACTGCCATCGAGTTTACGCCCGACAGCAGCTATCTGGTGACCACCGGCTACGATCGTACTGTGCGAATCTGGCGGGTGGCCACGGGGCAGCCGCTCGCCGTTCTCGGCGGTCATCCGGGGAAGATCTACGGGCTCAAGATTTCGCCCGATGGACAGTATGTCGCGACTGTAAGTTACGATAAGACGGCGCGAATCTGGGATATGCGCTCCAGCATCCCGGTCGCCGTGCTGGACGGGCAAAAGGGGCGGGTGCAAGACGTTGCGTGGGGCGGGACCGATGGGACGCGGATCCTCACCGGCGGCGCGGACAGCACGGCGCGGCTCTGGCAGTGGCCCGGGGGTCAATCGCTGGCGACACTCAACGGGCACACCGGCCAGATTTACCGCGTGGCGCTGTCAAGCGATGGTGCGCGCGCGGCGACGGCCAGCGCTGACGGGACGGTGCGCTTGTGGACGGCGCGCGAGGGGCAGCTGGTCGCCGTCCTGCGCGGCCACGAAGAAGATGTCTATGCCGTGGCCTTCACCCCTGACAGCAAACAGCTGTGGTCAGCCGGGGAGGACGGCACGGTCCGGATCTGGGATGCGGCGACAGGCGCGATGCTGCGGAGCATTCCGGCCAGCGGCTATCCCATTCAGTGGCTGTCCTTCGCCCCGGACGGCAGCCGCGCGGTCACGGTTGACAGCAACGCTGAGGTCATGACCTGGGATGCGCGGCAGATGCAGAAGCGCACCAAGCTGCGGAATTCGCCAAGTCCCATCAACACCGCCGTCTTTGTCCCGCGCGGCAAGGGGCTGCAGCTTATCACCGCCGGCGAAGATCGAACAATCCGCATCTGGGACGCCGAGACCGGGCAGCAGCACAAGGTGCTCCAGACCTTGCCGGATGTGGCCTTGTCGGCGCTGCCCTCCCGCGATGGCGAGCGGCTGCTGGTTCTGGGCCAGGATCGGTCGCTCCGGCTGTGGGATCTGCGAACGGCGACCCCTTTGGTAGAGCAGCCCATTCTGACTTCTTCCCTCTACTCGGCCGAGTATGCCCCCGACGGCAAGCACTTCATCGTCGCCGGTTCCGACGGAACGGTCAAAATCTATCGCGACGAATATTCCGCTGACCTCGGCCGGATGGTGCGCCTTGCCTGCCAGCTCCTCCGCTATCGCCCCGAGTATGAGCCGGTAAGCGATATCTGTCCGCTCTTTATGAACTAATACCTGGGGCCCTTGCCCGAGCCCCCTCATCTGGCATTGCCCGATGAGCCTCCCCCCGCCGCGCGTTTTGCCGCGCAGGGACCCGGTGCGGACAAGTCGTTCTGCCTCATGGATAAGAATTCGCAGCGCCCGGCATAATCTGCGGTTGAATCGGGAATTGCGAGTTGTTATGTTGCCTGTGCAGAAGCCAAGCGAATCCCGACGACAAATGCCGCATTCCGGGACCGCCTGCTCCAAATACAACGAAAGCTAGGATCGAGAGACCGGCCATGACGACCAAGCCCAAAGCCAAACACGCGCAGATGGACCACGAACATAAAAGCGGCAGCCATGCCGTGCCGGCCCCCACCGAGGAGAATGGAAAAAAGGCCAATGGGCGCCGCGATGAGGCGGCTGCGACCGATGCGCCGGTTCGCATCGAGATCCTAGGAGATAGGAACCCGCGTGATACCAAGGACGACAAGAAATAGCGCGGATCCGTGCTCGCTGGCGCGCCGGTGCCCGCATCCGGCAGACCGCGCGCCAGGGGGCTGCCGCGTTGGCGTCGCAGCCCCGGCTGCTGCAAGTCATGACTTCAAGCCCCGCTGAAAAGTCTGCTCGGTCCACTCCAGATATCGGTTTACGCTGCGGCAAAAGTCGATCGCGGATATAGGTTTTGCGGCCGCGAAGCCGATCCCTGACGCAGGGTTCATATAGCAGGCGGTTGTTTTTTGCTATGATGCCCGCATGCCCGAGCAGCCAGCGTCTCCCGGCGAACCCAAAGATTATTCTCCGACGTCGGAGCGGGGCGTTCTGGGGCGGGAACGGCCCAGTCCCAGTGTGGTCATCCCGGTACGCGACCGGCGCGCGCTACTGGTCGGAATCAACCACTATATGGACTCGGAGGTTCCGACTCTTTCTTACTGCGTCCGCGATGTCTGCGCGCTGGAGAAGTCTCTGACCGAGCTCGGCTACGGCGTGGTCTGTTTGCATGATGAAGTCGAGGAGCCAGGCGGGCAGCCGCTGCGCAACAACGTCACTTCGGCGCTGAAGCGTATGTGCTCGGATGCCCAACCGAACGATCTTCTGCTCGTCCAAATAAGCTGTCACGGGGTGCTGGATGAGGGCAAGACGCTCCTTATCATGCAGGACACGCATCTAAATGAGCTCAAGCCGCAGGCCCTGCCGCTGGCCTTCATCGAGGAGCAGCTGCGGACCAGCAAGGCGCAGCGGAAGGTCCTGATTCTCGACGCCTGCCACAGCGGCGTAGAGCTTGGGCGCGGCCTTGATGAACCGGACTTCCAGAAGTTTCTCCAGCATGCCTATGAGGCGGCCACCGGGTTCGCCCTGCTGGCCGGATGCACCGCCAAGCAGCGGGCGCATGAGAGCCCGGAGATGCAGCACGGCATCTTCACCTCCTTTTTGCTCCAAGGATTGAGCGGCGCCGCCGATGATCAGAACAAGAACTTCGTCACGGTGAACGATCTGAGCGAGTACGTCGCGGCGGAGGTCCGGCGCTGGTCCTGGGAACACAAGCTCTCCCTTCAGGAGCCGACGGCTCGCACGGAGGGCAACGGCAGCATCATCCTCGCCGACTTCCGTCAGCACCGGCGTCCCCGGTCGGAAAAATCGGAATCGCCGGCCACCCCGCCGGCGTCGGCCGTGTCGGGGCGGGCGCTGCTCCGCCAGCCGCTGGATCCCGTCATCCAATACTGCAGCCGCGCGGAGCAGTGGATCGTGATCGAGCAGCTGGTCGGCCGGCAGGAGCCAGCCAGCAGCCTGGTGTTCATTCCGGGGGCGCGCGGCCAAGCGCATGAGTATTTCGTGGAGCGGCTGCAAGCGCTTGAAGGGGAGAGCAAGGCCGTGCTGTTCGACGTGAGCTGGCCCATGCCGCTCCCGCCGCCGAAGGATAACCACTACCTGGAAGCGCTGGCCGATTCCCTTCAGACGCCCCCCGGCGTCGACCGGATTGCCAGGCGCCTGCACGAGCTGGCGCGGGGACGCCGGGTGATCCTGCGCCATCCCATCCTATACCAGAAGTTCAATCACGAAGGCATCGTGGACTACTACACGCGCTGCTGGCGCAGCCTGGTCGAGGCGATTCACAAGACGCCCGCATCCGGCGCGAGATCGGAAGAGCACACGTCTGAACTCCAGTCACGCC
>CALFML010000947.1 GCA_937879845.1 uncultured Myxococcales bacterium | reverse complement strand
AGGGGGCGCTTATCCACTGAATCACCGCGTTCCACGCCGGCGTCGTAGAGATGCCGACAAGCGCCGGATAGCGCGCCGGGAGCGCCTTCTTCCAGGTCCAAAACGACCAGCCGCTCGTCGCGTTGGCCGGCAGATCAATTGCATCCAGGGAGGCGCGGACCGCAGGCGCCTGGTTCTCCCCGAACTCGCCGCACCACATGGGCAGACCGTCGCGCGCCGCGGCCGCCGCAAATCCCGCGACCAGCTTGTCGGGATTTTCTCCGAACCAGGTGTACATATGAAAGCTGTAGGCGGAGTTTGCATCGAGCGGCCCGGAGAACATGGAAAAGTCTTTGGCGAAGTTGCCGCCTTCCAAGAAGATAAGGTGCTGTGTATCGACCTCGCGGATGGCCTGGATGATGTCGCGGTACAGGGCGACAAGGTCCGCGCCCCGCGGCGGATCGGGCTCGTTGAGCAGGTCGTAACCGGCGACGATGGTGCGGCTTTGGTAGCGCTGGGCCAGCGTCCGCCACAGCGCCACGGTGCGGCGCTTGTTGTCTTCCGAATCGAACAGGAGCTGCGGTCCCGGATCGGCGACGAAGAACTTGGACTGGCCGCCGGGCGCGGAGTGCAGATCGAGCACCACGTACACCTTGCTCGCTTCCGCCCAATCGAGCAGCCGATCGACGATGGCAAAGCCGCGGGCGTCCTCGAACAGCCGATAGTTGAGCGGCACGCGCACGGCGTTAAAGCCCATGCCGGCGATGGCGGCGAAGTCCTCGGCCGTGATGTAGCGGTCTTGGATGTCGCCGGCGAAGGTGGCGGTCGCGGTCGCCCCGATGAGCTCCGTAAGCGAGCCGCGGATGTTCGTCTCCGCGCCGCGCGGCAAGCGCCACAGCTGGAGGTCGCCGCCCCAGATCCACGCCTCCCAGAGGAAGGCGCCGCCCAGGTTCACCCCGACCAGGCGCAAGGGCTCACCGCGGCCATCGACAAGCTGCCGCCCGAACCGATGCACCATGGGGTTTGTCGCCCCGGTCTCCTTGGCCGGATTGGCCGGCGGGCGGACGGCCGACTCCTTGAGAACCGTAGACAGCGCGGGGTCGGTTACGTTCTGGCTGTAGGGAATCGCAGCGATGAACTCCTGCGTGCCGCGCGCCGCCTCTTCCGCGGTCGGACGCGGATGACCGCACGCCGGAAGAAGGCCCGCCAGGGTGAGGACCAAGGCATAAGTCAGTCTCTTCATTCTCCCAGTATACCCGTTCGCCGCGTGCGTTGTCACCGGACGCTAAAGCCGTAATGACAGTACGGACTGGCAGTAACTCTGCGGCCGGAGAAGCCGAGATCTTTTGGCTGCTAGGGCTTACTCTCTGTCTTCAGCTCCGGCGCCGCGGCAAACCGGGCGGCGACCGCATCCAGCATCTGACGCAGCTCGGCTTCCGGCAGCCAGCGCCCGCGCACCATCACCCCGGCGCGGCGCTCCGTGTTCGTGATGTCGGCGAGCGGATCGCCTTCGATGAGCAGCAGGTCGGCGCGCTTGCCGCGCTCGATCGTGCCGAAGGTCGCAAGACCCTTTAGATACTCCGCCGGCGTGCGCGTCGCCGCTTCCAGCGCGGAGTACGGACGCAGTCCGGCATCGACGAGGTTTTTGATCTCCCGGTGCAGCGTAAAGCCGTAGACCAGGAACAGCTCCGGCGCGTCCGAGCCGGCCATGATCTTGCCGCCGGCGTCGTGAATGGACTTTACCAGCTGGTCGCGGATGCGCTGGTATTTCTTGCGGCGCTCGGCCGATGGCGGCTCGGTCCAGAAGCGCCGATGCGCCGCGAACAGCGGCTCGCGCAGCTTCTCCGGATAGAAGCGAAAGTCGGGCCGGGCGCGCATCTCGGCATCGCTCTGCTCGACCGCGAAGCAGAGCTTGAAAAACGTAAGCGTCGGGGTGGTGTAGATCCCGGCGCGCGCGGTCGCCTTGGCGATCGCCGCCACCTTCTGCTCATCGACGTAGTCCAGGCTCTCCCAGTTCGGCTTCTTCCAGACCCCGTAGTCAGAGACCGAGTCCTTCATCGGCGCATCATCCCTTAGCACCGACTCCATATAGGAATCCAGGTGCTCGATCTGCTGGCCGACGGCCAGGGCGTGGGCGGTGCCGACCCGCGGATCGACATGGCCGATAACGCGGATGCCGGCCTCCTTAGC
>CALFML010000946.1 GCA_937879845.1 uncultured Myxococcales bacterium | reverse complement strand
TTCCCGGCGATCCACGCCCGCTGCATGAAGTACGGCATCGACATGCGCGAGCGGCCGATCCCGGTGGTTCCCGCGGCCCACTACTCCTGCGGCGGCGTGGTCGCCGACAGCTACGGCCGGACCAGCGTCCGCAACCTGTACGCGATCGGTGAGACGGCGATGACCGGCCTGCACGGGGCCTGCCGCCTGGCGAGCAACTCGCTCCTCGAAGGCGTGGTCATGGGCCGCCGCGCCGCCGCCGATGCGCAGAACACCAGCCCGCAGTTCCCGCCCGCGGTCTCCCCCTGGCACAGCGGCGACGCCCAAGATCCCGACGAAGCGGTCGTCGTCACCCAGAACTGGGACGAGGTGCGGCGCCTGATGTGGAACTACGTCGGCATCGTCCGCAGCGACCGCCGTCTGGCGCGGGCGCGGCGCCGCATCGAGCTCATTCGCGACGAGATCCGCGACTACTACTGGAACTTCAAGGTGACCACCGATCTGCTGGAGCTGCGCAACCTCGCCCTGGCCGCTCACCTTATCGTCGAGTGCGCGCTGGCGCGCAAAGAGAGCCGCGGCCTGCACTACAACACCGATCATCCGCATAAAGACGACGCCTACCTCCGCGACACGGTGATCCACCGCGACAGCGGCCCAAGCCCCCGCTAGGCCGCGGCCCGCCGGCCTTACCTTGGTCCGGCGCGGCGACGCTGCACCCCGGCGGCGCTCGCGAATGCCTTGACGGCATGTCGGCTGGTCGTTGTAGCGTCTTGCGCGATGAACGAGATGTTTTCCGATTCGACGTCGGACTTTCCGGCTGACCCGACTCCCGATGAGTGGGTGCTGCGCGGGCAGCGGGTGGTCGTCGGCGATCAGGTTGTTCCCGCGTCCGTGCACATCCAGCGCGGCGTGATCGTCCGGGTGGCCGGCTACAGTGAGGTGCCGCCCGGCATCCCCATTGAAGAGGCCGGCAACCTGACCGTGCTCCCCGGCCTGTGCGACAGCCATGTGCACATAAACGAGCCCGGCCGCACCGAGTGGGAGGGCTTTCAGACCGCGACCCGCGCCGCGGCGGCCGGCGGGGTGACGACCCTGCTCGACATGCCGCTCAACAGCATTCCGCCGACGACCTCGCGGCGCGGCCTCCAGGCCAAGGCGGAGGCGGCGGAGGGCAAGCTGTGGGTCGACCTCGGTCTGTGCGGCGGCGTGGTGCCGGGCAACCTCAGCGAGCTGCGGCCGCTGGTCGATGAAGGGGCGCTGGCGTTCAAGTGCTTCCTCTCCGACTCCGGCGTGCCCGAGTTCGCCCACGTCAGCGAGGCGGATCTCCAGGCGGCGCTGCCGCTTTTGGCGGAGGTCGGCCGGCCGCTGCTCTGCCATGCCGAGGTCGCGGGGCCGCTGGATTCGGCCGCGCGCGTGTTCATGGACGCCGACCCGCGGCGCTATGCGACCTACCTCGCCTCGCGGCCCAAGACCGCCGAGGATCTCGCCGTCGAACTGGTCATCCGCACCTGCCAGGAGACCGGCGCCCGCGCCCACATCGTCCACCTGTCGTCAGCCGACGCGCTGCCGCTCCTGCGCGCCGCGCGCGACCGCGGCACCCCGATCTCGGCCGAGACCTGCCCGCACTACCTGGCCCTGTGCGCCGAGCAGATCGCCGACGGCGCCACCGAGTTCAAGTGCGCGCCGCCGATCCGCGACCGCAAGAACCAAGACCGCCTCTGGGACGCGCTGCGCGAAGGTCTCATCGACCAGGTCGTAAGCGATCACTCGCCGTCCACCCCGACGCTCAAGTGCCAGGGCAGCGGCGACTTCCAGGCCGCCTGGGGCGGGATCTCCTCGCTGCAGCTGGAGCTGCCGGTGGTGTGGACGGAGGCCCGCGCCCGCGGCCGGACCCTGGTCGATGTCTGCCGCTGGATGTGCGAGACCCCGGCGCAGCTCATGAGCCTGCACAACCGCAAAGGCCGCATCGCCGCCGGCTACGACGCGGATCTTGTCGTCTTCGATCCCGATGCGGCGTTCATGGTCCACCCGGAGCGGCTGCACCACCGCCATAAGCTGACCCCCTACGCGCGGCAGACGCTGCGCGGGGTCGTCGTCACGACGTTCCTCCGCGGTCAGCGCGTCTATCACCGAGGCGAGCACAGCCCGGCGGCGCACGGCCGCTGGCTCAAGCGAGGGAGCTGATGTCTGCTGAACCTTCTGCCGGTCCGCCGGCGCCGGCGTTTGTCGATCTGGTGGACCTCGCGGCGGAGCGCCTAGGCGGCGCCGTGGTCTACGCCAACGACGAGTTCTTCGCCGAAAAAGACAACCTGCTAAAGCCCGATAAGCCGATCTTCATCGAGGGCAAATACACCGACCGCGGCAAGTGGATGGACGGCTGGGAGACGCGCCGCCGCCGCACCCCGGGCCACGACTTCTGCATCGTCCGGCTCGGGCTTCCCGGCGTCATCCGCGGCGTCAACGTCGATACGAGCTTCTTCCGCGGCAACTTCCCCAAGGAGTGCTCGATCGAAGCCTGCGCCAAAAGCGGCCATCCCGATCCAGAGCAGCTGCTCGGTCCGGACACCAAGTGGGTCGAGATCCTGCCGCGCACCGCGCTGCGCGGCGACACCCATAACTTCTGCGCCATCGAGCCGGATCAGCGCTTCACCCACCTCCGGCTGCACATCTACCCCGACGGCGGCGTCGCCCGCCTGCGCGTCTACGGCGAGGTCGCCGCCGAGCCGCGCCGCGTCGCCGCCTCCGAGGTCGATCTGTGCGCGGTCGAAAACGGCGGCCGCGTCATCGCCAGCAGCGACATGTTCTTCGGCGCTCGCCACAACCTCATCCAGCCCGGCCGCGGCATCAACATGGGCGATGGCTGGGAGACGCGGCGCAGTCGGCGCCCGGGCCCCGACTGGGTCATCGTCCGGCTGATGGCGCAGGGCATCATCGAGCGCATCGAAGTGGACACCACCCACTTCAAGGGCAACGCGCCGGAGAGCTGCCTGGTCGCCGTGGGCGACGCCGCCGACGACGCCGGCATCGAGACCCTGACCGCCGAGCGCGCCTACAGCGAGATCCTGCCGCGCACCCGGCTCTTGCCGCATACCCGCCACGTGTTCGAGGTGGAGCCGGCGTGCAAACTGCCGGCGACGCACGTCCGCTTCTGCATCTTCCCCGACGGGGGAGTAAGTCGGCTGCGGCTCTATGGGCGGGTCACCGATGCCGGACGGGCGCGGCTTTTCATCCAGCGCCTCAACTCGCTGACCACCGATGAGGCGGCGGCGACCCTGCGCGCCTGCTGCGGCTCGACGGCGTGGGTGCAGGGGATGATGGCGCGGCGACCGGTGCCCAATCTCTCCGCGCTGCTGCAGGCGGCGGAAGAGGTGTGGGCCGGGCTTGGCCCCAAGGATTATCTTGAAGCCTTCGCCGCCCACCCGCGCATCGGCGAGAAAAAAGCGGCGGCCACCGCCTTGGCCCAGTCGGCCCGCTGGTCGCACGACGAGCAGTCCGGCGTGCACGACGCCAGCGATGAGACCCAGGCGGCGCTGGCGCAGGGCAACCGCGACTACGAGGCGCGCTTCGGCCACATCTACATCGTCTGTGCCACCGGCAAGTCGGCGCCGGAGATGCTGGCCTTTTTGCAGCAGCGGCTGCGCAACCCGGCGGACGCCGAGCTGAAGATCGCCGCCGAGGAGCAGCGCAAGATCACCCGCCTGCGCCTGCACAAGCTGGTGTCGCAATGATCACCATCTCCACCCATGTCCTTGACACGGCGCGCGGCCGTCCCGCAAGCGGCGTCCCGATCACGCTGGCCATCGCCGAGCTCGGCGACTCGGGTCCCACCTACCGCACCGTCGGCCACGGCCAGACCGACAACGACGGCCGGGTGCGCAACCTGCTGCCGCCGGGAGCGGTGCTCGTCACCGGCGTCTACCGGCTGACCTTCGACACCGCCGCCTATTTCCAGGCGCACGGCACCCACGGCTTCTATCCCGAGGTGTCGGTCGTCTTCCAGCTCACAAACGCTGAGCACTACCACGTCCCGCTGCTGCTCAGCCCCTACGGCTATTCCACGTATCGCGGCAGCTGACGGCGAAGGCAGGCGGTAGAGCCGGGCGGGCGCAGAGCGTACGCTCGCCCGCCGCCGTCACTTCGGCGCGAAGACCAGCTCCACCGCCGCATCGGTGGACGCGGCGATGACGAGCTTCTGGCTCTTTTCGCCCAGCGTCTCATGCCAGGCTTGCAAGGTGTACTCGCCGGGGGCGAGGTTGCGCAGCTGGAACTCGCCGTTTTCGTCGCTGATCGCGAAATAGGGATGGGCGAAGACGCCGACATAGGCGCTCATCCACGGGTGGATGTCGCACTTGAAGTGGACCGCGATCTCCGGGTGAGTGAAGGTTTTTATAAGGCGCGTTCCGGCGGTCGGCATGATGTCGTTGAACGCGGAGTCGCCCTGCCCTTCGCCGTGCACGTTGTGGACGAGCGGGTCGCTGTTCAGGATCACCACCGGCTGGCCGACGCGGGCGGCGACGATGCGCGGGCGGTACAGGCAGCCGAACTGATCGATGACGACCTCGGCGGCGGGCGGGCGCTCGGTCCCGGCGGGGAGCCCGGCGGCGACGTAGACTAGCGCGTTCTGCAGGCGGTCGCCTTTGACCAGCACGCGGTTATCAAGCGGCGGGGTCTTGTGCTGCTCGGCGCAGCCGCTCGGCAGGACGACCGGCAGGCGGACGGGCGGCGGGCCGCTGAAGCGAACAAGGCCGCGCACCGCCGCGGCCGCGGTGACGCCGGGCGGCGGGCTCGCCGGACCGCCGATGTTGGCGGCGGGCGGCGGCAGCGGCGCCGGAGCCCCCCCGGAGGCAGCGGCCGAAGCTCCGCCGCCCACCGGCTCGGGCCGCGGGATCGAGGCGAGCAGCACCGAATAGAACACCGCCACAAGGATCGCCGTCCCCAGCCCCCCGAGCAGCAAAAACGGCGACTGATCCGCCACGTTCATCAGGTGCTTGACCCCCGCCCCGAGCACCATCAGCGCCAAGAGCACGAGCCACGCATGCGGGCTGCCATAGGTGCTGGGAAAGTGATTGCTCAGCATGATGAAGATGAGCGGGAACGTCAGGTAGTGGTTGTGCATCGAGCGCAGCTTGGCGCGCTTGGCATAGATGGGATCGGGCCGCCGCCCCTCGCGCGTGGCCGCGACCAGGTGGCGCTGCGACGGGATGATCACCATCCACACGTTGGCGACCATGATCGTCCCGAGCATCGCGCCGATCTGGATGTACGCCGCGCGGCCGCTGAGCGTATGCGTCAGCCCGTAGGCCAGCCCGGCGATCAGGGCAAACCCGACCGCCGACAAGAGCCGCTGGTTGTTGCGCAGCGGCGAGCGCATGAGCAGGTCGTAGACCGTCCACCCGCCCAGGAGCAGACCGATGCTGAGCGCCACCGCCTGCATGTGGGTGATGCCCGACACCGACGGGTCCACCATCAGCGACCCGCCGACGTAGAACAGGAAAATCAAGAGCAGGATGCCGGAGATCCAGGTGAAGCCCGCCTCCCATTTAAACCAGTGCAGCACCTTGGGCAGCTTGTCCGGGGCGACGAGCTTCTTTTCGACCTGGTAGAAGCCGCCGCTGTGGACCATCCACAGTTCGCCCTCGACGCCGTCTTTTTTCTCCGGCGGCGCCGTGAGGTGGCTGTCAAGCCACGCGAAAAACAGCGAGTTGCCGATCCACATGACGCCGGCAATGATGTGCAGCCAGCGCAGCCCCAGGTGCAGCCAGTCCGTGACGTGCGGGTCCATCGCCGCTCCTTCTTACTTTCCCCGCCGTCCGGCGAGGATCTTGACGAAGGAGCGGCTGCGCAGCTCGGCGAGCGACAGCCCGGTGTATAGCGCCTCTTCCTCCGAGATCGCGCCGCACGACAGCCCGCGCAAAAAGAAATTGAGCAGCCCCTGCCCGGTCGCCGCATCGTCGAACACGTCGCCGACCAGGGTCGCCTGCGCCGCCTTATCGACGAAATTTTTCAGCCGCTCCGAAGCCGAAGGCAGGTTCTCGAGGAAAAACGCGTAGACCGCGGCGTAGCGGGTCGGCAGCTGCGCCGGGTGCAGATCCCAGCCTTGATAGAAGCCCTGCACCAGCGAGTGGCGGATGTGGCGGACGTGCAGCGCCCAGGCGCGGTGCACCGCTTCCTGGTTCTCGATCACCTGCTGCCCGCTGAGTTCCCGCCCGGGCTCGCGGCGGTGCGGGGCGACCGGCATGATGTTGGTCGCTCCGTCGGAGATGAAGATGCCGGTGCCGCCCAGGCTCACCTGCATGACGTGCTTGGCGAAATCGCAGGCCGGGTGATCCATCTGCTGGTAGGCGGCGGTGATGTTGCAGCTGGCGGTGTAGTCGTAGGTGCCAAAGTGCACGCCGGTCAGGCGGCCCTGCGCCGCGGCGACAAGATGCGGCAGCGCGACCTCGCCGCGCTCATTCCACACCGCCTGCGTGGTCTCCAGCATGATCTCAAACCGCAGCGCCCCGGCGGTCAGGCCCAGGCGCGGCTCCAACAGCTCGCACAGCTCGACCAGGGCCGCGACCTGCGCCGGATGCGTCACCTTGGGCAGGGTGATCAAAAACCCCGGCGGCAGCCGCCCGCCCAGGTCCTTGCACAAGCGGGTGAGGAACAGATCCGTGGTGCGGACCGAGCGCTCGCGCAGCTCCTCGGTGAAAGGCTTGATGCGGATGCCGATGAACGGCGGCAGCTGGTGGTGCGTCGCGCCGCGCGCCACCGCCTGCGCCGCGGCATCGGCGTGGCCGTCTTCTTCGGCGTCGGGGCGGTTGCCGTAGCCGTCCTCGAAGTCGATGCGGAAGTCTTCGACCGGCTCGCGCTTGAGCTTGGCCACCACGCGGCTGTAGATGGTCTGGGCGAGCCACGCCGGATAGTTGCCCGGCGCCGCCGCGGCGGCGATGGCGGCGGGTGCGGCAAAGTGGCTGACCAGGGCGGCCCGCTCTCTCGGATCGCTCGGCAGCCGCTCCGCGCCCAGGAGCCCGATCGCCTTGGCGAACGTCACGCAGTCGGGCGCGTACTGCTCCAGCGACCGCTGCGCCAGCACCCCCAGCTTCTCCGCTGAGTCGGCCGTAAACAGATGCGCCCCGCCATAGACGGTGTGAATCGGCTGGCGGGCGCTGCTATCGCCGGGATAGCGCCGCATGAATCCAAGGTTGGCCTCGCGCAGGCGGGTGCTGAGCGGCAAGAGGAGCTGAGCGTTGAGGGTCGTCACCATGGGCGGGTTTTAGCAACTAAGCCTCGCCGGCACAAGCGGCGCGCGGCCGGTTCCATGCCGTCGCGCTGCAGGGTATGAACAGGCATGCTGGATACCCACCCTGCCGGTGAAAAAAACGCGCCGCCAGCGCCGCTGACCGTTGCCGCGGCCCAGGCTCTGGTCGATGCCGTGCCGCCGTGGCCGCGCCTTTTGGCCCTGGCGCTGCAGCATGTCCTTTCGATGTACGCCGGCGCGGTGGCGGTGCCGCTCTTGGTCGGGGCGGCGCTGAAGCTGTCGCAGGCGGATCAGGCCGCGCTCATCAGCGCCGACCTTCTGACCTGCGGCGTGGCCACGCTGCTGCAGACGCTGGGAGCGGGGCGGCGGCTCGGCGTGCGGCTGCCGGTGCTGCTCGGGGTCAGCTTTGTCGCGGTGGGGCCGATGATCAGCATCGGCCGCAGCTTGGGGCTCCCGTATGTCTACGGGGCGATCCTGTGCGCCGGCGGGTTGCTGGCGGTCTTCAGTCCTTTGCTCAGCGCCTTGCGGCGGTTTTTTCCGCCGGTGGTGACCGGCGCGGTGGTGACGCTCATCGGGACCTCGCTGGCGCCGGTCGCGGTGCACTGGGCGGCCGGCGGGCTGGGCGCGCCGGATTACGGAGCGGCGACCAACCTTTTGCTCGCGGCGCTGGTGCTCGGGGTGATCACGGCGGTGACGTATGTCGGGCGCCGCGGGTCGGGATTTCTCGCTTCGGTGGCGGTGCTCATCGGCCTGGGGGTCGGGGCCGCGGCGGCGCTCGGGGTGGGAAAGATGAGCCTCAGCCTGCCGGGCGGTGCGGAGCAGGCGTGGGTGGCGGTGCCGACGCCGTTCCGCTTCGGCTGGCCGCGCCTGGATGCGGTCGCGGTGGCGACCATGACGCTGGTGGCGGTCTTGTGCTCGATTGAGTCGATGGGGGTGTTTCTGGCGATGGGCCGCATCACCGGCCTGCCGGTGGACGAGGATCGCATCGCCCGCGGGCTGCGAGCCGAGGGAGTGGCGATGATCCTCGGCGGCTGCTTGAACTCGTTCCCCTACACGACGTTCAGCCAGAACGCCGGCCTGGTTGCGCTGAGCGGCGTCCGCAGCCGCTTCGTCGTTGCCGCGGCCGGCGCCGTCCTTTTGTTTCTCGGCGTGCTGCCGCCGCTTGCCCAGCTGTGCGCCGCCCTGCCCCGCGCGGTGCTCGGCGGCGCGGGCGTGGCGCTGTTCGGCATGGTCGCCGCCTCCGGCATACGCATGCTCGCCGAGGTCGATTTCCAGCGCCGCGAGAACCTGTACATCGTCGCCTGTTCCCTGGGACTGGGGCTGGGCGCCGCCACCGCTCCCGCCGCCTTCGCGGCGCTGCCGGAGGGGCCGCTGCGCCTGCTGTTTTCCGATGGCATCGTCATCGGCAGCCTGACCGCGGTCGGGCTGAACCTGCTGCTCGGCCGCCGCCTCCCCGCTTGAGACGGAACGTGGCGCCGCGCGCCGGCTCACCCGCCGCATCGCCACGTTCCGGCGAAAATCGCCGCCCAGGCGGCCGTCCGGTACCTAGGTATCGGCCGTATTTCGTTAGCTATTCTTACAATTATTTTGTGATATAAATTATCAATTCTGTATGCCCTGTTCGACCGCAGGGGATCTCTAATTCCTTTGATTGGGGCTCGCTCATGGCAACTACGTCTGCGTCGCTGCTGCTTCACCCACAGCTGTACAGCTTTGCCCGCGCCTATATGTGGCAGCTCTTGCGCCAGGGCGCCTTCGCCGAAAAAGCCACCGAGCCCCTGCAAGCGCTGGCGCAAGAGCTCGCACAGGCGGTCGCGGCCACGGCGGGCGACCGCGATCAGAAAAGCCGCCTGCTGAGCACGGTTGCCCAGTATCTCGCGGGCGGGGATCTGAGCGTGCCGCCTCCGGGGGAGATTCACGCGCTCTTGCGCCCGCTGCTTCCCGGAGGCGACGCGCCGGAAAGCGAGCCCCAGGCGGCCCCGGAAGCTCCAGCGCCGGAAGCGCCGCCGCCAGCCGCGCCGCCGCCTACGGTGGAGCCACCCGCGACTGCGGCAGATCCAGTTAGTCCGCCTTCGGCCGCGGTGGAGCCACCCGCGGCTGCGGCAGATCCAGTTAGTCCGCCTTCGGCCGCGGCAGAAGCATCCGCCGATGCGCCGGCGCCGATAAAGTCAGAGCTTGCTGCCGCCGCCCCAGACGCACCACAGCCCGCGGCGGCACCCGAGAGCGTCATCACCGTCTCTGTCGCAGATACCGCCGCCGCTGCGCCGCCCAAAAGCGACCCGGCCGCCGCCAACCGCCAGGATACGACCGTCGAGTTCGTCGTCGAGAACCCGCCGCCCGACGCCCAGCCTGTCATCACCATCGACCCGGCCGCCGCCAGTGGCCCGCCGCCAGAGACCGCGGTGGTCCTGCCGCCGCACGATCTTGCCGATAGCGATGGCGCTCCGGGCGTGTCCACCGATGTGAAGCCCAGGAACAACAAGAAGAACCGAAAGAGCTAGCAATCTCGCGGCCCGACCGCACGCGGACCGCGACCCGGCCGTGCATGCGGCGGGGCCGTGCGGACAATGGGGGATGATGGGACTTCTGCGCTCGCTGCTCGATGCGAGCCCGATGCGGACGCTGCCGCGGCGGCCGGGGCGGCGCGCGGCGCTGGCCGTGCTGGGGGCGCTGCTGCTGTCGGCGGTGGCGTATCGGCTGCGGCTGGCCGGAGCGCTGCGCGACGCCAGCTCCGGCTGGGCCGGCGAACCGATCAAGCCGACGGCGGTGCTGCGCCAGACCGGGGCCGATGCGCTGCTGGCGATCGCGGTAGGGGCTTTAGTGATGGCCGCGGCGCAGCTCACCGCGGCCGCGCCGCATCGGCTGGCGCGGCTTTTGCGCGGCTGCGGGCTCGGGCTCTGCGGCTTGCTGCTGATCGTCTGGGGTGCGCTGTGCCAGTCGCACCACACGACGCTCTTGGCGACCGGCAACGGCGTCACCATCGAGCTCCTGCGTGAGTCGCTGTCCTTCGCCGCGCTGCGCGAGTCGCTGCTACTGCTGCTACCGAGCGAGCTGGCGTTCTTGCTGCTGCCGCTTGGCGCGTTTGTATTGCTGCGGCGGCTGCTCCGCTCGCCGATACAGAATGCGCTGACGCAGGCGCTGCTTATGACCGCATCGGGCGCGGTCCTATGGGCGCTGCTGTCGCGAGCCGCGCCGCTCCCCGAGTCGATCCTGCACCACCCGGTTGCCTTTGTCGCCGCCGACGCGGTGCGCACCGAGCGCGCCCATGCGCTGACCGCGCTGCCCGGCGCCGCCGCCGCACCAGCCGCGCTAGCCGACGGACCCGCGGCGCCCGGCGAGCTTCAACCCGCGCCGCCTGCCGCCGCCGATGAGCCTTCGGCCGATGCGCCAAGCCCCATCGGCGCGGCGCAAGATCTGGTCCTGGCCTTGCCGGCCCCGGAGTTTGCCCACTCCGACAGCGAGCGGCCGATCAAAAAGACGCTGCCCAAAGAGGCCGGCGCGCAGCCCTACAACATTGTTTGGGTGCTCATGGAGAGCACGGGCCTGGACTATGCGCTCAAGCCGCCGGCGGGCGGCGATGGGACCGTGGCGATGCCTTTCCTGCAGTCGCTGACCCAGAAGGGTTACTTTTTGAGCAACCACTTCTCGGCGGGAAACTCCAGCCCGCGCGGCATTTTCTCGCTGCTCTCCGGGCTGTACGTGATGCCGGAGGTGGCGATCTTTGATGTGCGCAAAGACAATTACCTGCCCTCGCTGGGCAGCTACCTGGGTGAGCAGTATCGGCGGTTCTTGGTTACCCCGGCGTCGCTCGACTGGTACTTCCCGCACTCGTTCTTGCTGCACAGCGGCTTTGGTGAGCTGTGGGGTTACCACGCCCTGCCCGTGCATAAAAACGCCCCCGGCGGCCGCGCCCACGCCCGCGATGAGGCTGAGACGGTGAGCTTCTTCCTCCGCCGCCTTACCGAGCTGGCCGCGCCCCCCGGCGGCATCAACGCGGGCGCAGCGGGCGCAGCGGGCGCAGCGGGCGCAGCGGGCGCAGCGGGCGCGGGCGCAGCGCCGCCGTTCGTCGCCGTCTACTACAGCTTCATCGCGCACTGGCCCTACCCGGATTACGGCGAAACCACCCACCTCCTAAAACCAGTGCGGCCGCTCAATAACTATTACAACAATCTCCGCTACCTCGATCAGCAGATCGAGCGTGTGTATGATTACCTGAAACAGAAAAACCTCCTCGACAGTACGATTGTGGTTTTCGCTGGCGACCACGGCGAGGCCTTTGGTCAGCACCAGCACAACTACACCCACTCCCGCGCCAGCTTTAACGAAAATTACCGCACCCCGGCTCTGCTCCTCCACCCGCGCCTGTTCCCGCCGCGCGTCTTTACCGCGCCGACGAGCCATGTCGATATCCTGCCGACGCTGCTCGATGCGCTTGGGGTCGCCTATGATGCGCGGCGGCTGCAGGGCGAGTCGCTATATCAGGATCAGTTCCGGCGGAAATATATTTTCCTATACGGCAATGAAGATACGGTCTCTTCGGTTAGCGAAGAGCGGATCAAGCTGCAGATTTCGTTTAAAAATAACTCCTGCTGGGCATTTGATCTCAAGGTCGATCCGGAAGAGAAAAAGCAGCTCTCCTGCGCGCCGTATAGGGCGCAGCAGCAGGCGCTTTTGCTCTATAGGACAAACCAGCGCATCGCGCTGCGGCGCTACAATCGCGAGGCTCAGACGCGCAACAGCGCCGGACCCGCCGTCTCCGCTCCGCCGCCGCTGCCGCCGCGGCACGCGCAGAATTAGCGAAACGCCCGACGAGCTCGGGGCGACCGGATATGCCGATCGATCCGGCTTGCCGTATCCGTGCTGATCCGATCGTCGGTCCGCTTGCGTGGGCGCTCGGCCGCGGTCTTGCTGACGGCGCGAAAAAGCCCTCCCAACCCGGCTCGGCGCCGTGGTATTGGGGCGGCATGTCGAGCGCTGATTCAGAAACTGGTTCGCCTGGTCTTTCCCCTTCCACCACAGACGCGGCGCGGCCGCACGACGCCGGGCTGCCGCTCGGGCTGTCGGGCTGGGCGCTGATTCTCGGCGCGTCGTCGGGCTTTGGGGAGTCGATCGCGCTGGAGCTGGCCCGTCGCGGCATGGACATTTTGGGCGTGCACCTGGACCGCCGCAGCACCTTGCCCAACGTCGAGCGCATCACCGCCGGCATCCGCCAGCTCGGCCGCCGCGCCGTGTTCTTCAACGCCAACGCCGCCGATGAGCAAAAGCGCAAGGACATCTGCCAGCACATCGCCACCGAAACCGCGTCGGCCGCCGCGACCGCCGCGCCCAGGGTGCGGGTGCTCGTCCACTCGCTGGCGTTCGGCACGCTGCGGCCGTTCGTGCCGCCGGTCGCCGCCGACGGCGGCCTCACCGCGGCGGATCTCATAAGCAAGCCGCACCTGGACATGACGTGCGACGTGATGGCGCACTCGCTGCTCTACTGGACGCAGGAGCTGCTGGCGCTGGGGCTTGTGGGACGGGGGTCGCGGATCTTCGCCATGACTTCGGCCGGCGGGCATCGGGTGATCGCGCAGTACGGGGCGGTGTCGGCGGCCAAGGCCTCGCTGGAGTCGCACTGCCGCCAGCTGGCGTACGAGCTGGCGCCGCTTGGGATCACCGCCAACGCCCTATGCGCCGGCGTCACCGATACCCCGGCGCTGCGCAAGATCCCCGGCAACGAGGAGATGATCGCGGTCGCCACCGCCCGCAACCCGGCGCGCCGCCTCACCACGCCGCAAGATGTCGCCAACGCCGTGGCGCTGCTCAGCCACCCGCTGTCCGGCTGGATCACCGGCAACGTGATCAACGTCGACGGCGGCGAAGACATCGCCGGCTAGCGGAAGACCCGCACCGCGAACCACAGCGACAGCACGACGCCCAGCCCCACGATCCCGCGCCGCAACAGCTCCGCGTTGACGCGCACGGCGATGCGCGCCGCCAGATACCCGCCGACCAGCGAGCCCAGCCCCACCGCCAGCGTGGCGCGCGGGTCGAGCAGCCCCTTTTGCCAGAACAGCACGCCGGCCAGCAGGTTCACAAGCAGGCCGAGCCACGCTTTCAGCGCGTTGTGCTCGTGGATGTCGCCGTCGATAAACAGGCCCATGAGGGCCAGCATCAGGATGCCCATCCCGGCCCCGAAGTAGCCGCCGTAGA
>CALFML010000945.1 GCA_937879845.1 uncultured Myxococcales bacterium | reverse complement strand
CACCGTCGAAGCCGCCGCGAAACGCGAGGCGTTCGCCGGCGAAGCCCTCGAGCGCGGCGTCGGCTGGGTCGCGGAACAGCTGCTGCCGAAGCTCCTCGGCCCCCACGCCGACCTGCGCCTCAAGAACGCGGTGTTCGCCATGATCGGCCAGGCCAAGCCCGACGCCGTGGCCGACGCGCAGTTCGCCATGGCCGCGCGCCGCGACGCCACCGACCTGTGCAAGGAAGCGCAGCGGGCGGTCCATGAGCTCCTGTTTCAGGACCGCCCGGCCGCCGAGCTCATAAACTACCTGCACCGCCTGGTCAGCGACCTGCGGCACGGCCGCCATGACGCCCAGCTCGTCTACCGCAAGATGCTGCGCAAGGAGCTTGCGAGCTACCGCCACAGCGCCCCGCCGCATGTCGCGGTGGCGCGGCAGCTGCAGCTCCCCGTCGGCAAGATCGTTCACTTCGTGGTGACCAAGGCCGGGCCGCAGTCCGCCTTCCAGCGCACCAGCCCCTTTGACTACGAGCACTACATCGACAAGCAGCTCCGCCCCGCGACCGAGCCGGTGCTCGCCCTGTACCGGCTCGATTTCGATCAGATCATCGGCAAGGATCGTCAGCTCAAGCTGTTCTAGGCAGCCGCCCTCCGGTCACTTGCCTTGGAAGCGCGCCGGCCGCTTCTGCACGTAGGCGCTGATGCCCTCTTTGGCATCGGCAGACTGGAACAGCTGCTGCTGCAGCTCGCGCTCCACCGCGAGGCCCGCGGACAGCGGCAGCTCGCTGCCGGTCTGCACCGCGCGCTTGATGCGGCCCACCGCCATCGCCGCCCGCTCCGGCGGACAGAAGCCGCGCGCATAGATGAGCGCCGCCGTGAGAAAGCTCTGTCCGGCTTGCGGCGTCAAAAGGTCGTTCACAAGCCCCAGGCCGTGCGCTTGCTCGACGCTCAGGTTCTGCGCCTTGACCATCAGCTCCAGCGCCCGCGCCGCCCCGAGCACCCGCGGCAGCCGCTGCGTCCCGCCGGTGCCCGGCAGCACCCCCAGGCTCACCTCGGGAAGCCCGAGCTTGAACGTCGCCCCGGCCGGCGCGACGCGCAGGTCGGCGGCCAGCGCCACCTCCAGTCCACCGCCGACGCAGTGGCCGTTGATCGCGGCGATGACGAGCTTGGGAGTCTGCTCCAGCCGTAGGAGCGTCTCATTGGCGTGCAGACAGAAGGAGTACTTGAACGCCGGCGTCACCCGGTCGAGCATCGCGATGTCGGCGCCGGCGCAGAAGAACTTCTCCCCCGCTCCGGTGAGGACGATGACATGTACGTCTTCATCCATCCGCGCCCGCAGGATGGCGGCGTCGAGCGCCTGCATCATCTCATAGGAGTACGTATTGGCCGGCGGGTTGTGCAGGGTCAAAACCGCTACGCCCGCTTCGGCGTGGTAGCGGCACAGGTCGTCGGAAGCAGTGGCAGCGGCGGTTGTCATGGTGGGCGGAGTCTACCGCTGTTGCAGCAGAACCGGCCCAAAAAATACGGCGCCGCGGATTCCTTTTCGGCTCCGGTTTGGGCTCAGGTGGGAAGCCCGGGATCGATCGGGGTGCGCGGGAACTCGGGATCGGTCTGCAGGCGGGCTTCGATCGCGCCCATGACGGCGAGCGCTACGTCTTCGCGGTAGGGACGGGCGACGACCTGAACGCCGACGGGAAGGCCGGCGGCGCCGCGCATGACCGCGGCGCAGCGGCGGGACAGGGAGTCGAGCGGCCGCGGACCTTCCCAGTCCGTCTCATCCTTGCGCACGCGGGTGACGGGGACGATCCCGGCCGGGAAGTTTAGCATTACGTAACGGAACATATAGGTCAAAGTCAGCGTCAGGTCGCCGGAGGTCCCAAGCGGCATCGCCGGCAGGACGTGCGGCGGCATGAGGACCGCATCGAGCTCCAGGGCATTCCAGGCATCAAACTCACCGTGCCGCAACGCCGTACGCTGCGCCGTCAGCTGCCACAGATCGGCGATGTGCTTACTCCCAAGGGTGCGGAGCATCTCCGCCAGGCGGTGTTCGCCGCGCCCATCGAGCACGCGCGCCAGCCCGCTGCGCAGCGGTCCCGGCATGAGCGCCATATACATGGTCGGCCGCAGCTGCTTACACACCGGATCGCGCAAGAGCTGGCGCCGCAGCGTCTGTCCCCCATCGCTTGATATCACGGAGAACCAGAGATGACACAGCTCCTTGACCTGCGCCGGCTCGTACGGAATAAGCGTCGCGCCGGCATCCCGCAGCGCCTGGGCGGCCGCCCCCACCGCGCGCTTTATGGTCGGCGCCGGAGTCAGAAAGCCGTCATCTTCACAGACCCCGATGCGCAAGCCGCGCAGCGTGAGCGCCGCCGGATCACCGATGGGCAGCGGCGGCACGGCGGGATCATCACGATTCTGTCTTACCGGATCCAGGGCGGTCATGCACAACGTCAAATCGCGTACCGTGCGGGCCAGCGGTCCGCTCTGGGCTCGCACCACTTCCTGTCCAGGGATGCCGCCGCGCATGCCGCGCATCGACCAGCGATCCAGGGTCGGCTTGAGTCCGCACACACCGCAAAAGTGCGCCGGAATCCGGATCGAGCCGCCGATGTCGGTACCGATTCCGAGCGGCGACTGCCCCGACGCCAGCGCTGCCCCTTCGCCCCCGCTGGAGCCGCCCGGACTGCGCCCGGTGTGAAACGGATTGCGGGTCACCCCGAACACCGCATTATCTGACTCTTGTACTAGGAGCAGCTGCGGTACGTTGGTCTTGCCAAGGACGATGGCCCCGGCGGCCCGCAGCGCCTTGACTACCACCGCGTCTTGTTCCGCCGGTTGGTTCAGGCGGCTGCGCAGTCCCAAGGTGGAGTCGGTGCCGCGCACATCGATGTTGTCTTTGATGGTGAGCGGCAGCCCGTGCAGCGGCCCGAGCTCGCTCGCCGGGCTGTGCCGCCGCCGCTCATCCGCCGCTTGCGCCTCGAGCCGCGCTTGCGCGTCGAGCTTCACCGTGAATGCGCCGACCTGACCATCCACGCGCTGCCGCCGGGCGATCAGCGCTTCCACGATCTCCACCGAGGAGACCTCGCGCTGGCGCAGAGCGGCAAGGAGGGCGGTCGCATCGAGCGTGTGCAGTGTACTGGGATCCATGAGGGCAGCTTAGCAGCCCTTCATGGAGCGCCCTGCTATTTCGTGCGCACCGCACGGCGGGCTGATTTGTCCGGCGGGCCGATCTGGCTACTTGGCCGCTGTACGACGACGGGCTGTGGTCTTGCGCGCGGTCGTCTTTGCTGCCGGCCGCCGGGTTGTCGCAGAACTTTTTGCCGCGCGCTTGGCCGGGGTCTTAGAAGTGGTCTTGGCGGCGGTCTTGGTCTTGCGGCCGGCTCGGGTCGCCGCGGCCTTTTTAGCCGCAGCGGAACGCGCTGCCGCCGGACGCTTGGCGGCAGCGGCTCCGCCCTTGCGGCCGCCTTTTTTCGCCGGCGCCAGGTTGGTCTTTTTACCGACGCCGGACCCGCTCTTTTTGCCGCCGCCGTCCATCTTGTTCACGGTCGCCCAGGCGCGGCGCTCCGCTTCGCCTTCGGGCACGCCGCGGCTCTCGTAGCTCTCCTCGATGTGCTCGGCTCGGCGCTTTTGCTTATCGGTATACGCAGACTTATCTCCTTGCGGCATCGGAATCCCTCCAGGTAACGGTTGAGAGTCGGAACTACAGTACTGACCCTGGGCTTTGCAGAAGCCGTGCCAAGAACAGAAAGATATCCGTGGGAATACTCTATGCTTTGTCTCGGATCCTGCTCCGGCATGTGGGTCCCGAGGGTCGCAAGTGCGCAGAAGGATTGGATATTGCTTCTGTACGTCGTGACACTACGTCACATGTGTCAAATATGCACCGCTCGTTTGGGAGCCGGAGGCGGGCATTTCCAGCGACGCGGTGCGGAACTCTTGCGCTTGCGGCGGAGACTGCCGCGGTCGTCATTAGCACACCCTTTGCAAAGGCTGGGTTCGGGAGAACTTCCCACCTCGGCAAAGGAGAGCGCCATGCTGAATCAGACTGGAAAATTCCGCCGCATTTGGTCTCCCAGCAGTAAGCAGCATCCGAACATGTACGATCTGCTGGCAGAGCGAGAGCTGCCGCCCAAAGCCAGCAAGCCGAAGCGGAACACCCCGCTGACCGTAACCCTGGCCGATTCCGCAGCGGCTTTGTTAGCAGCGCAGCGGCCGCTGGTTATTGCTCCGGTCTATCTGTCGCGCCCCTAGGGCTCGCGCTCGCCCGGTGCGGCCAGGGACCGGACCGCGGGGCTTGGCGGGCGGCGCGGTTCCAGGCCAAGATCAGAGACAGGCCCATGGTCGGGTAGACGATCGGCAGCACGGGCCACAAGAGCTCCGGACGCTGCGTGAGGAGAATAGCGCTGCCGCCCAACAGGACCGACACCGGCCAGACCTCGGGCAGATACTGCGTGCTGATTATCAGTACGGTTCCGGAAAGCGCCATCATCTCCATGGCGCCAAGCTGCGCCATGCTGAAGTCAAGGAGCACCGCGGCGGCGCGCAGGCCGATCATCTGCGTCAGCATGCCGGCCATCATCAGGAGCATGCGGCGATGAAAAGAATTTTTGCTGAGCGTCTTGTGCAGCCAGAAGGAGGCGGCAATTCCGCCGGTCAGCAGAATCAGGGCGGCCACCATGAACTCGCGGACGTTCAGCAGCCCGCGCGATTTCATAACGTTCATTCCCAGGCTTACGATCGCGGAGACGACCAGCATGATGTAGCTGAAGGCGCGGCGGGCGCGCGGCGCTCCGGCCGGGTGGTGCTGCGGGTTTATGGACAGCGTCTCCAAGAGCTCGGCCATGCTGGAGAAGCGGTGCTCCGGCCGTCGTGACAGGCCGCGGCGCAGCGCCTTTTCGATGAGCACCGGGACCGAGCTCCCCGCCGGGATTGGCTGCACCTGACCGCAGTCGATATTGGCCGCCAGCTCTTCCACCGTGCTGCCGGCAAAAGGCAGCTTATTGTACAGCGCCTCATAAAGAGCGGCGCAGAAGCTGAACTGATCGCTGCGGCTGTCGGCCTGCTCCCCGCTGTTCTGTTCGGGGGACATGTATGCGGGGGTGCCCATCCGCGTGCCGGTCATGGTAAGCGGCGATGCGAGGAGTCGGATTGGGCTGGACTCGGCCGGAGGGGAGGTTGGCTCGATGCTGCCGGTTGCGCGGGCGAGCCCGAAGTCTGCCACGCGAGGCCGCATGTCGCTGCCGACCAGGACATTGTCGGGTTTAAAGTCACGATGCACAAGCCCGACCCGGTGAGCGGCAAGCAGTCCCT
>CALFML010000944.1 GCA_937879845.1 uncultured Myxococcales bacterium | reverse complement strand
GTTGTAGCCTTCCCAGCAGAGGATGTTCAGCTCGGTCTCGCGCGCCGCCCAGGCGCTGCGCATCGGTCCGCCGGCGGCGAACGCGGCCACGGCGGCGGCGCTGCCGAGAAAACTGCGTCGGGTCTGCATCCCTGTCCCCTTGGTTGCTGAGGCGTCGTTCCGTTCCCTCGGGCGGCGCAACCGGCATGCCATCCGCCGGCGGCCCCGGCCATCTGCGCCAGGAGAGCGATCCGCCGACGAACAATCCCGCCATCCCGCGCAACCCTGAAACGATCGCAGGCGCCGCAGCGAAAAAGGGCGTCCATGTCGCCATCGTGCGGCTGCCGCAGGTACACGACACGCGCAAGCAGGGGCTGGTTCCCCTCCTTACGCAGATCGCGCGCGAAAAGGGCGTGTCTGCGTACATCGGCGACGGCGCAAACCGCTGGGCGGCGGCGCCGCTCAAGGACGTGGCGCACCTGTATCGTTTGGCGGTCGAAAAGACGGGGCCAGGCTTCACGGTCTATCACGCGGTGCAGGAAGAAGGCGTGTCGATCCGCGAAATCGCCGAGACGATTGGCAAGGGACTGAAGGTGCCGGTGGTTTCGATCGCGCCGGAGAAGGCCGCCGAGTACTTCGGTTGGTTCGCTCACTTCGCGGGAGTAGATATGCCGGCCTCGAGCGAGTGGACCCGCAAGACGCTGGGCTGGAATCCTACGGGGCCGGGACTTATCGCGGACCTGACCAATATGAAGTACGAGTAGCTGCCTGCGACCCGCGAATCTGTCCGCGCGTCCTTCCGAAACAGCGCGGACCGATTCACGCGGCTTCTCCATCGGCGATGACCAGTCAACCGGACAACGTCATGCTGATCGCCGATGACACGGTCAGCGGCGGTGTGCGGGCGAAGATCCTCGACTTTGGGCTCGCCAAGCTGCTGCAGGAAAGCGACGCGAAGGATGCAGAGGCCGCGCCGCCCTCGGCGCCGGTGGCGGGTCCGTCGCTGCCGCGGTCGGTCAAGACCCGCACCGGGGTGCTCATCGGCACGCCGATGTATATGTCGCCGGAGCAGTGCCACGGCTCGGCGCAGCCCGACGATAAGTCGGATGTCTACTCGCTGGGCATCATGTTCTTCGAGCTTCTGTATGGCGACCCGCCGTTCGTATCGCAGTCAGCGGGTGAGCTCTACGCCATGCACCTGTTTTTTCCCGTCCCTGATCTCCGTGAGCTCGTGCCGGAGGTCGATGCCAAGGTCGCGGCGCTCGTGCATCGCATGCTGGAAAAAAAGGCGGCCGCGCGCCCGAGCATGGAAGAGCTCTTGCTGGAGCTCCAGGCGCTGCCGAGCAGCGGGCTGACTGATGGTCTCACCGATGCGCGGCCCAGCCTGGCGGTGGCTGCGGCCGCCGACACGCAGAGCCAGGTCGGCCCGTCGGGATTGCTCCGCCGGCACCTGGCGCAGCTGGCGGATAAGACCACCATCGCCCAGATCGAAGCCGCAAGCCGCGGTGAAGGGCAGATCTCAGCAGCAGCGGGCCACGGCGAACAGGTGACGGCCCAGCCGCAGTCAAACCGCCGGATGAAGCTAGCTGCTGGCGGCGTCGCCCTGGCGGTGGCGGCAGCGGCAACCGTCGCCGCCGTCGGGCTGCCGCACTCGCCGCAGCCGGCATCGCCTCCGTCCGCGATCTCCGCCGCCGCGCCTGCTAAGACCGCCCCCGAGACCGCGCCCGCTCCCTCCCCTGCCCCGCCGGCCCCGTCCCATCAAGCGGTGAAGCCGGTGAAAAAGAGCAGCACCTCCGCCGTGAGCCGCGGCGCCAAAGACAAGCCGGTACGAAAAACAGCGAATGGATCGAAAACAGCCAAAGGCAAATACGACGTCAACCTGTGGAAGTAGACGCCTGGCCGCCGCGTTCCTGGCGCTTGGTCTGTCCGTTGCTTCCGCGGGGCTGCCGCCGGCCCGTGCCGATGAGGATGATGCCGTCAAGCAGCGGCTGTTCCGCGAACAGTACGACCTGGCGGAGAAGTACTATACGGCCAAGGACTACTCGGCTGCGGTGCCGCGGCTGCAGGCGGCGTTCGCGATTGAGGCGGTGCCGCAGATCCTTTTCAACATCGCCCAGGCGTACCGCAAGCTCTTTCTGTACAGCGATGCCCGCGTCTATTATGAGCTATACCGCTCGACCGCCAAGAATCTGCCGTCGGCGGAGGCCGTCATCGTCGATAAACACATCAGCGAGATGCGCGAGGCGGAGCGTGCCACGCAGACTCCCAAGGTCGTAGAGAAGACCAAACTTTTTTATCTTCAGTCGGAAAAGCCGCCGCCGCGCTGGCTGCGTCCGGTGGGAATCTCCGCCGGAGTTCTGGGGGTCGCCGGACTCGCCGGAGGAATCACGCTGCTGGCGCTCCATGGCAGCTGCGTCAGTCCCGCCATCGCCCCATCGCTGGAGTGCAGCCAAGTCTATAACACGCGCCTCCCCGGCTCGCTGATTGCCGTGGCGGGAGGCAGCTTGGCGGTGTTCAGCATCGTCCTTATTACTCTGTCGGCGCGCAAGCCCAAGGGGCCCGTCATCACCGAGACGCGCGTTGTGCCAAACGAGGACGGACTCATTCCGCTGCTCAAGTCCGGCGCGCGGCCGGAGATTGAGCCGCCGCCGGCGCCGCTGCGCGGGAATCGATCATCGCTTAGCAAATAAGAGGTCTAATATGCGTCGCCGACTATGGCTGCTTCTCCCGCTCATGCTTGGCTGTGAGAGCTGGTACATCGACAACCCTGACAACTGCGCCATCAACACCAATGCCTGCAGTGAATCAGAGCGATGCAACATGGTCACGCAGCGCTGCGAGACGGTGGACTGCAACGGCCGCCCCTCGCTCTGCACCGGCGGCGACACCTGCAACCTGGCGACCAACCGCTGCGAGCCCACCACCTTCGTCCTGGGCCAGCCCGATTCCGGTTCGAACGAGAACGTCTCCTACGGCATGTATTCCCCGCAGGCGGCGACCTTCATTCCCGACACGCTCGGATACAACAAGGTCGTGGTCGGCGACGTCAAAAACCACCGGGTCCTCATCTGGAATAATGATTCTCCCGATGGATACGGAAAATATCACAATCCGCGGCGGAGCGAAGCGGCGGCGGATTACGGGCTTGGGAGCGGAAGGGTTGAAAGGGCTTAGGGGTCAGGTCTGGCTTGATTGCCCGGTCCAATCCGGACGGCTCTAGTTAAGCCTAAGCTCGCGGCAGTCTGTCGCCGGTTGCTATCCGTGCCGGTTGTGCTGTACCCCCCTCGTCGAGTGTGTATCATGCTGAGCATGAGCGACGACATCGACGAAAACGCCGAGCTGAAAAACCCATCGCCAGCCGTGCGCATTCACACGCAGGTAGGCGCGATCCAGGTCAGCGGCCAGGAAAATGTTGTCAACATCCAGAATATCGTCAACGCTTCCACGGTCGCCGGCGCAGCAGAGCAGCAACGCAAAGACTGGGCAGAGATCGAAAGCGCAGTCACGAAAATAATCATTTCTGAAAGCGCAAATTTCACCCCGCCATCGGTACATGTGTCGCAGGGAGTCCCCCGTGAGGTCACAAGTCAGATATTCGCCTGGGTCACGCAGCGGATCACTCTTTCCGCGCCGCTCGTTGATTCCCTGATTCACGGAGAACAGACCGCCATCGCAGTGCAGCAGCTGCAACGGATCCTGCAGCAGGCAGCAGAGAATATAAGGACGCTGGAGGACCGTCGGTCCCAAGCGCGTGCGCAAGCAGACTCGCTGGCCCAGAAGATCGGAGCGATCGGCAAAGAGCTGCCGCCTTTTTTGCCTAATAAGCCTGTGGAACCCGCGCTCCCATATACACGCCAGAGCTACGAAGACAGCATGGCACGCTATGAGAAGCTGCTGCGCGAACATCAGGAACGGAAGCAGACGCTGCCGCAGCTTGAAAGCCAGCACCAGACCCTCCGGTACGAGTACGAACAGCTTGATCGCGAGCTCCAGAATGTTGCAGCCACCCGAGAGCGGGACAAGGCGCAGTTCGAGGAAGCCATCAGCAAGGCTCGCGGTCGCGATATCGTCTTGTTTCTTGAGCAGCTTCGCGACGCGGCGAGGGTCGCCTTGGCCAAGCCGGAGCATGTAGTCGCCGGCTACTATTGCCTGCTCGCGCTGCACGGGATCTTTCCGCTGCTCCGCCGCCTCTTCCATGACTCGTGGGATGACGCGACGATGCTCTCCACGGACATAGAGCGGCACATCGACGAAGCGACCAAAACCCGCCATCTGCCGGTGTTCACAGACTTTCTATCCCGATGGCAGGTTTTCGCGGTGCTCATGCGCCAGAACCAAGCCGTGCTCACGGAGATGCAGGGAATTCTTGCTGAGCTGCCGCTAGAGGCAATAAGCGACTTCGTGTCGCGATCGCAGAAGATCTTTTCCACGCCGCTGCCGGAGGTCCCCACGTACTCAACGGAGTATGATCCCGCGACACTCCCAATCCATGCGGCCAAGCTGGCGGCGGAGCGGTCGGCCGCTGAGAACATGTTGGCGGCAAACCTCTCCATCCAACAGGAGATGTCGGCTCTATGTAGCAGAACCGAGGATACAAGGCAGAGAGCAGAGGCGTGCCGATTGAAGATGGCGGTCGTGACGCAACAGGACGTACTCGACGATTCCAGCCTGCTGCTGGTGCTCACGACCGATGCGCAGGCCGCGGCGCTTCCTGAGCTCACAAAATCCTTTCTGGCGTTGATGGTTACAGAGACCGCGCGGCGGCTGGGTGATCCGGAAGCCTTGGCGGTCAAATGCCAGAAATCCAAGTTTCTGCTCGTTGATGCCAATGAGGCGATGTCTAGCCATCCTTCGGCGGCACTGCTCAGTACACGCAGCTCGCTGCAGAAGCATCGCGAAAAGATGCAGGGTTTTGTCTCACAGCTGGAGAAGGCGCGCAGCAACCTGCTCGCCCGACCGCAGCAGATGCATGAAGATCACCTCATACGCCTACGCGATCTGAGCAGCCACTGGCTTCCGCCGATGCAGCTCAAAGGCGCCATCGATATGTCCGGGTACCAGCGAATTCGCCCCGCATTACAGAGCTCTCTGCGCGAACTGATGCCCCTTCGGCAGGAAGTAGACCAGTGTTCCCGTACCGCGATGAGCCGAGCGCTTGCGTCGGCGCTAGTGAGCGTGGTCGCTGCCGGCATCGCCGGCGTCGCCAGCATCGCCCTCCTGCACCAAGACGAGACAGATCGCATCATGGCCCTCATCGTCTTCATGTTCACTCTCGGGAACGCGTTTGCCAGCTTCATAGCCATTGGCATCTTCCATAGTGCGCGGAAACAATTCCAGCGCTGGTCTGAGGGCGATTCAAATAGCGAGCGGCCATGATTCCAAGATCGTCAGCGATACATCAAGCCCAGTCCTTTCACGATATCCGCATCGAGGGACGGGACAACTCGCTCGTCATCAACCAGGTCATTCAGATCTCCGTCGAAGCGGTTACGCAGCAGCCGCTCATCAGGAGCTCTCCTTACCTCGGGCTGCGGAGCTTCGAAGGGAAACACCATTCGTTCTTTTTCGGCCGCGATGAGTTTGTCGCGCGGCTCCTGCGCGCGCTTCCTCAGCACGGCCTGCTCGCGGTGCTCGGTCCGTCGGGCAGCGGCAAGTCATCGGTGGTGCGCGCCGGACTGATTCCGCAGCTCGATGAGCGCCTGGCCAAAGGCAGATTCCATGCCATTACGTTTACTCCGGATCAAGATCCGTTTCTATCGCTACGCAGCGCACTGAAAGAAGCCGCCGGCATCCCCTTTGACCGCACGAGTTCATCCGCCCTTCCCCGCAAGCGCTGCTCGACATGGCCGCCGAGCTGCGCGGCGACGATGAGCAGTGGCTGCTGTTCATCGATCAGTTCGAGCAAGTATTTACCCGCTGCGCGGATGCGCGGGTGCGCGCGGCGTTTCTTGAAGCCCTGACGCGGCTCGCCCAAGCAAAGCTGTCCGAGGTGAAGATCGTGCTCGCCATGCGCGCCGACTTCCTGGGCCAGCTGACCCCGTATGCCGAGCTGGTGTCGCTGGTTGAGCAGGGACTGCACGTGCTGACCGACCTCTCACCGAGCGGCCTGCGGGCGGCGATCGAGCAGCCCGCGGCGCGGCACGGAGTCGTTTTCGAAGCCGGCCTCGTTGAGCAGATCATCAAAGACGTCCACCAGCGCCCCGGCGCACTGCCGCTTCTACAGTACACGCTCGATCTAGTATGGAACCGCGACGACGACCTCAATGATCGGACGCTCAACACCGTCACCTACCAGAGCGCTTTTCTTGATGCGGGCGTCGAGCTGCACGAGCGGCGATCGCTGGAACAGGACGAGCGCCGACTGCGCAAGCTGCAGGCGCTGCAGCGCGAGCTCGATGACCTCATCGAACGCGGGCGCCTGCTCCTTCTCGCGGGTCGGCCCACGGAAGCGGCGGTGTTGCTCCAGGGCGCTTACGAGCGCGGCTCGCAGCATCCGATGCTGCCTTATCTGTTGCGCCAGGCGATGCTGCATGTGGAGCGCGTACACGCGGTGCTGCTGGGGCATACTGGCCCAAGCTTGGCTTCTAGAATCCAAAACGGCCCTGGCCAAGTTCTGTGATACTGAAGGCTTGGCCCTGCAAGAGTTCGCAGAGCTGGCAGCCCAGCGGCGCATCGGCCAAGCCGTGGACGTGGAGCAGACATTCCGGGAAATCCTGTCAACATTGAACCGAGAGATCTCGGATGCCGAACAGCGAGCCGGTGCATTGAACCGGGCGGGACATTTCGCTTTGCATCGCCTGGATGAGCCATTGCTCGCGATCTATGCGTACGAGGAGTCCTTGAAGACGTGGAAAGACGGAGTCGACGTTCGGGATGCGCTCCTTACGGCGCAGTTATGCGCAGGACACTATGAGGCCGTAATTTCGGCGGCACGTAAAGCAGATCAAGAAGACAGCGACTTTTCTAAATACTCGACAATGCTAGGCTGGCTCGCTGCGGTCATGCAGCGAGGAAGCATGGTCGCCGATCGCTGGTCAATCAGAAGCAGTAAGATCGTTGCAACTACATCATGGAGCCGGGACCGCCATCGAGAGCATGGCGCGGCCATTCGTAGAGCGGTGTTCAAGGCCCGGCTTCCAAACGAAGTTACCGCGCAAGTCATGTGTTTGTGGGATCTTACATGTGGCATTAACCTTCCAGAGACTACCCTCGACAGTTGTATGGCTGTTCTCGATGGCAGGGAGTCGGTGCTGAAGCGGATCGAGTCGCGCGACTTCTCCGGGCTTCTAACAGAGGCTGAAGGCTGGTGGACGCACATGTCGAAGCTACCCAGCGGATGGGACCTCTGGTATGCAGCGGTCTTTTGGAGCTTAGCGTTGACGGTAGGAGATACAGAGCAATGCAAAGTCTGGGCGAATCGAATCCCTGGGCAATTTTCTGATTCCTATGGAGGGGGTATCTCATTCTCCCGAATCCGGCAGGTGCTGGTAGAGCAAGACGTGGCTCCTCAGAGTCTGTCCACAATATCTAGCGTGTTCCGTATTCTAGTGAGGCCATCTTCTCCCCAACGACGGAAGGTGTTAGACTCGCTTCTAAATGGGAGCCAGTCCGAGAAACAATTCATCGACTCTTCCAATACTTCGTCCATTTACTCTCGCAACGCCGGCGCTCCTGATGAGGCAGGCGCCCCCCCTCCCGCACCGGAAGTCGTAAGAAAGCGGCGCCGCCGCAGTGATGGCTGAAGCGGTCAACAGCCAAGAGCCGACAAGCGGCGCGCCGCCGCTCGCCATCGGCACGCATCAGAATAGCAAGTCGGATTTCATTGGGCTCGGACAAAGTAGACCTGGGGGCACCGTCTATGCTAAGCACGTAGCTTAGAATGCCGACCCCCGATACCCCAGGCATCCCCGATACCCCAGACCCCCTCGATGCCTCAGGCATCCCCGGCACCCCAGATCCCCCCGGTACCGCAGATCCCTCCGATACCCCAAGTACCCCAAGCACTCGCGGTAAGCTTGGTCGTCCTGACCTGGCCTATTCCCTCAGCGCCAACCGCTGGGCGGTTATTGTGGGGATCTCGAATTATAAAGATCCCTCGTGGAACTTGAAGTATGCGCGCCGTGACGCAGAGGAGCTTTACGCCCTGCTGCAGCTGCCGCAGAGCGGCGCCTTCGATCGCGAGAGAATGTGCTTGCTCGTGGACGATAAAGCCACGACCCAGGGGATCACCAAGGCCCTGCGCAGCTTCCTGCAGAAGCCGGAGCCCCCTGATCTCGTGCTCTTGTTCTTCGCCAGCCATGCCGCACCGGACACAAGGCGGCAAGAGGTCGTTTATCTTCTCACCCACGACACGGATCCGCAAGACATCGCCGGGACGGCGCTGCCGCTGCGCGAGATCATGCTGTCGTTGAAGGAAAACCTGACGGCAAAGCGCGTGGTCCTGCTGGCTGATACGTGTCATAGCGCGGCCATCGCGGGCACGCGCGGCGTCAAGGAGGCCGCAGACTCAAAGGTTATCAGCGAATACCTGCGGCAGCTCAGCACGGCGCGGGCGGGGATCGCGCAGCTGTCATCATGCAGAGCGAATGAGCTCTCTCAGGAAGACGCGCGGTGGGGCGGCGGACATGGCGTGTTCACCCACTTCGTGCTGGAGGGGCTGCGCGGCAAGGCGGATGAGAATCACAACGGCTACGTCACGGTCGGGGAGCTATTCGATTACGTCATCCGGAGCGTGAAGATTGAGACGCTCAACGCGCAGAATCCCGAGCCCGGAAACTCGACCTACGATCGCAACCTACCCATGGCGGTCACCGGCGGGCTGCAGGCGCGGGAGCGCTTCGAGGCCGGGCGGTGCATGTATCAAATGGCGCTGCAGCTCGGCGATACGCGGCGGTTTCAAGCTGCAGCCGACGTGACAAAGGAGGCCGTGGATCTGAACAGCGTCACCAAAGAGCTGCCCGAAGCCCGGCTGCTGTATGGTCAGGCGCTGCTCCTTGCGGGCAAGCCCGATGTGGCGGTGCGCGAGCTTTCCGCCCTGGATAACCTGGAGCGGCGGACCTGCGAAGACTCCGGATATTGGTTGGGTGTGGCGCTAGGAAAAAAGGGCGATCATCGCGCGGCGGCGCAGGTGCTGGCGCAGTACGCGGAGAGCTTCCCTGAAAGCCGCCGCGCCGCTTGGGCGCGCGAGTTGAGCAGCTGGCTCTTATCCCGGCGCGGCGGACGCAAGCGGGCGCTCCTGATTGGGATCAGCGAGTACCAGGCGTTCCAATATAAGCTGCAGGGGTGTACGACCGATGTGCGGCTCATTCGCGAAGCGCTGGTGGACAGCTGCGGCTTCAGCGACAGCGATGTCATTACCATCACCGACCAGCAAGCGACCCGCCTAGGCATTCTCGCAGCGATCGAAAATTTTTCCCGTACGGTGGAACCGGACGACACTGTCGTAATCCACTTCAGCGGTCATGCTGTAACCAGAGATCCCGATATCTATCTGGTTGGCTATGACTTCAACTCGGAGCAATTTAAAGCAGCGCATGCTGCCGCGTCGAGACCTGCGCCTGCGACCGTAATCGGCGACTATAGCGGCGCGGTGCGCGTAGTCGAACTGCACGCGCTCATGAACGGCATCAACGCGCGCAACAAGGTGCTGCTCCTTGACACCCACCCAAATGAAGCGTTCATCGCGCTGGCCCAGCAGCCCGACGCGAGTTACGTAGTGCTCCTGGGCGCCTCTCCCAACCAAATGACCACGGAGGTCAAATTCAAGGAAGGGGATAAGGAGATTTACGCCGGACTTATGAGCTATGTCCTTGCCCAGGCGCTCAAGAAGTTCGGGCCGGAGGTGCGCCAAGAACAGCTCCTGTCCTGGTTGGTGGAGAGCGTTCATAGCCGCAGCCACTGGCAGACCCCGATGCTGATCGGAGGGACCGAGCAGTCCCTCTTCGCTGGGCGGCACTACGATCTGCTTGCTGTAACCGATTTCGCCATCCAGCCGAGCATGGCGGCACGGAGCCAGGAGCAGCTGCTCCGGTATTATGACAGCGTGTGCAGACAGGTAAAGACCCCTTTCGCCGACTTGCATGAGAGCTTTGGTCGCGCGCTCTTGGCCAGAGGCGCGACCCTGGAAGGGACCCAGGCGCTGGAACACGCGCTGGCCGCATCCGGTGCCAGTCCCACGGTTGAACTACAAGGAGCGATCGGCGTCTGCCGGCTGCGCAGCGAGCGCTTCGATGAAGCTGCGCAGCAGCTCGGCAAAGTAGCCGACGCGCTGCAGTTGCCAGATGCGGCGACGCGGCTGTCCGAACTCCAAAACGAGATCGCGAAATGCCAAGAGGAACCGCGGCGCGCCCTCCTCATCGGCATCGATGAGTATGTCGGACCTGATGTCCTGCCGGTGCGCGACGCCGTGGCCGAGACGAAGCTGCTCGGCTCCGTGCTAGAGGAGCGCTGCGGTTTCCACGTCAGGTATCTGTTTAACCGGGAGGCGACTCGCAGCGCGATCATAGAAGCCGTCAGCCAGGTGGCCGCCGAGGCGCGCGAAGGTCCCGCGCTCCTATACTTTGCCGGCAACGGCTCGGTTGATGAGGAAGATACTCCGACAATCCTGGCGAGCGACTGCCGCAACGAAGGTGTCTTTGACATTTCGCTTTTCGAGCTGACCGCCCTCATCGGAGCCCAGCCGAGCAACCTGGTTACGATCTTCGACGCCGGCTGGACCCAGCCGAAAAATGAACCCGACGACAAGAAGAATAACGCTCGCTTCGTCCCACGCGATCTGCGCCAGCATCCCGCCCCGGGCACGCGCGACCTCCGGATTAACCGGCCGCCGCCGCGGGATCCGCCTGCTCTCATGGGTCGTGTCACCGTATACCATCCCTCGATTCTCGTCCGCTCGCTCCCCAAGCCCATCGAGCACGCGAGCATGACACCGGCGCTGGCGGCGGCCTTGCGATCTACCGGCGCGGCGGCGCTCACCTATGACCAGTGGATCGCGGCCCTGGCGACGGCGCCGGACCCGCGCGAGCCGGTGCTGCTCCAGCAAGGTCGCGACGAACGACTCTTCACCAATGCTGTCGGTCTGGCGCGCGCGGAGGCCGTATTTGCTCGCGCCATGAAAGTCCCCATCGAGCGCGCGGTCGGGCTCCTGTCGCAGATGATCACCGATCGCAAAGGCACCTATCCGGAGGGCTATTGCAGCCTGGGAGCGGCGTTGCTGCTCCTGGGTCGCCTGGATGACGCCGCCGCCGTGCTGAAAAAAGCGCTTGCCCAAAAAGGCGATGAAAAGTATCCCGAGGCGAGTTACCTGCTGGGCCGAGTCCTGGTCGAAAGCGGTCAGGATCTGGAGCGAGCCGTGAGTGAGCTCGAGCGAGCCGTCGAGAGCGACCCGGACGACGCCGCCGCGCTGTATTATCTTGGCAAAGGGATTCGGGATCTGGTGTCCAAGGATTTCCTGGCGCGGGCCGAGAATGCCTGGCGCGAGTACCTTCTTAAGGGGGCGCCGCTCGGGAATCGCGACAAAGTAGAAGCCTTCCTGGCGACAAGAAAAGCCATGTCACGGTGAACTAACCCGCGCCCCAGTTGAAACCCGAAATTATTACAAGGAGAGCGGGTGGCACCGGAGGTGCGCAAGCAGCGGGGTGCCGCAGGTGACAGGCCCCGCGGCGCAGCCCGAACCTACGGCTCCGATGCGAGGCGTGGTTTAGCGACTGCCAATCGCCCCGCAATCGCCCCCGCAATCGCCCCGCAATCGCTCCGCCGGCAGTGCAGGTCCCGATGCAGCGATGGCAATCGCGCATCGGTTCCTCATCTGGAATGACATCCCCACGCAAAACCGCCCGGCCGATGTCGTCTTGGGAATGCCTAACCTGCATACGCTGTCCGGCTCCGGCGCGTACGGCGGCATCAGTGAGAGCAGCGTCGAGGCGCCGTGGTCCGTAACGGGCCTGGGGACGCGCCTTATCGTCGGCGATCAGGTCCATAACCGCCTGCTCATCTGGGATCCGATTCCTTCGCAGGCGAGCACCGGCTACCCGCTCATCGCCAGCGGGCTGTGGGGCCAGATCAACTTCGAGCTCGGCGTCCCGCATAACGGCGCCCAGGTCAACGCCACCGGCGTCAGCGCGCCTCTTGTCTACGTGGAGCCGCAGGGCGTCGGCATGGGCCGGTTCTTCGTCTCTGACAGCGGCAATAACCGCGTCCTGGTCTTTGAGTCCGGCGTACCGGCCAACCTGAGCACCCAGCCGTCCAAGGTCATCGGCCAGACCGGCTTTGGCGGCAGCGCCGCCGGGACCAGCCGCACTACCCTGCGTTCGCCGCGCGGCGTCGCCAGCACCGGAGCCTTGTTCTTCGTCGCCGACTCCGGCAATAACCGCATCATGGGCTATCCGGCCGCCAAGCTGACCACGCCCGGGACGGCCACCACCGCCTATTACCTGATAGGTCAAGCCAACTTCAACACCGGTGCCGACAACCGCGGCAACGCCGCTCCGGACGTCACCGCGCTCTCCTCACCGCAGGGCATCGCCTGGTGCAACGGCTTTATCCTCATCGCCGATCAAGGAAACAGCCGCGTGCTCGGATTCAAAGAGAGCATGCTGACGCGCTACGATCCCGCGACCAACCCGACCAAGGCCGAACAGGCGCAGTTCGTCCTGGGCCAGGGCCAGTATTCGGAGAGCCAGCCCAACCGCGGCTTCCCCGTACCGGCGAAGAACTCGCTGAACGCGCCCTCCGACGTGCACTGCACCAACACCCGCATCATCGTCGCCGATAGCGGCAACCACCGCACCCTGATTTGGAACGTGAGCGATTACTCCTTGATAACAAACGGCCAGGACGCCGACATCGTCATCGGTCAGTCCGGCTATACCACGCAAGCGGCGAACATGCCGGCGCCGGTCGGCAAGCTCCGCTTCAATGGTCCGCTCGATGTGGCGAGCGATGGGACCGCGGTCGCGGTCGCCGACACCGGCAACAACCGCGTGCTCCTGTGGAACAAGATCCCGAGCAGCGGCGACGTGCCGCCCGACGTAGTTCTGGGGCAGCCCGATTTCAACCAGAACGCAGATAACAACGGCCTGAACAATCCGACCGACCGCACGCTGTCGGGACCGTCCGGAGTGACGCTCGAGGGCGGCTACCTGGCCGTCTCCGACACCGGCAACAACCGCGTGCTGATCTGGAAGCTGCCCACGACCAACCACGGCCGGGCGGATTTCGTCGTCGGACAGACTAACTTCATGAGCAATACCCGCGGCACCATGGCCGCCGATAGCACACTGGCGCAGCCGGCCGGGCTCACGCTGTCGCGCTCCGTGCTCTACGTCGCCGATGCGGGCCTCAATCGGGTGCTGATTTATCGCAGCCCCTTTGCGATAAATCCTGCCGTCAACTATATGCTCGGGCAGCCGAACATCACCGCGCTCACCGAAAGGACCCTGGCCGGCCCCAGCGCCATCACCGTCAGCAAGGACAAGCTGCTCGTCGCCGATAGCGGCAACCAGCGAGTGCTGGTGTGGAATACCCTGCCGACCAGCAACTATCAGCCCGCCGATGTCGTAATCGGCCAGCCCGACTTCTCGCACGCCTATCCCAAGACCAACCGCTCGCGCCTCAACGCACCAAGCGGAATCCTGGTCTACAACGACCGCCTGTATGTCGCCGCCGCCCCCCAGAACCGCGTCCTGTTCTGGAACCAGATTCCCGCCGCCAACGAGCGCGACGCCGATGGCGTTCTGGCCCAGTCCGACTTCTTTACCAGCCTGCCGAACCTGCCCGACTTCAACGCCCGGCCGCTGGAGCAGCTGTCCTCCCCCGCCGGCATGACCGCGGTAGGCAGCCGCTTGTTCATCGCCGATACGCTCAATAACCGCGTCGTGGTCCGCGCGCTGCCGGTGCCGTAACCGGTCCGCCCAGAGCCATTGGAACATGCAGAACCGCCGAGTTCATTTCACCACCGTAACCACGGACAAAGAGCTCCAGCAGATCATCGAGCTGCAGAAACGGAACCTGCCCCCCGCGCTCACCCCGGAGGCCATGGCCAGCCAGGGCTTTGTCACCGTGCGGCACGACCTGGCCGTATTGCAGCGGATGAATAGCGCCTATCCATCGGTCCTGGCCAAGGATGGGGAGCAGCTGGCCGGCTACTGCTTGATGATGCCGCGGGAGTTTGTCGCGGACTTGCCCATCTTGGCTCCCATGATGGAAAAGCTTGTAACCCTATCGTGGCAGGGACAGGGACTGAGAGACAATCCGCGCTGGTTCATCATGGGCCAGGTCAGCGTCGCGGCGGCC
>CALFML010000943.1 GCA_937879845.1 uncultured Myxococcales bacterium | reverse complement strand
CAGACGTGTGCTCTTCCGATCTAACGACAGCGAGTCCACGCCCAGCTCCTGCAGCGACGCCGCAGGCGGGATCTGCTCCCGCGGCTTGCCCGTGACATCGGCCAAAAGCCCGAGCAGCCAGTCGCCCGCCGCCTCCCGTCCGCCGCCTTCGCTCTGGGCGGCCTGGACCTGACGCTTGGCCCGCTCCAGCCGCCGCAGCTCTTCCACGACCAGCTTGCGCTTGACCTTGCGGGTGGCGGTCTTTTGCAGCTCCAGGTCGGTCAGGTGCAGGATCTTGATGCGCTTGGGCACCGGCAGCTTGGTCGACACGGAGCGAATGTGCTCGCGCACCTTCTCCCGCACCGCGTCGCGCGTGAGCCCCTCGGCCTGCGGCGAGTCGTAGGCCGGCACGACCAGCGCTGCCACGGTCTCACCCTTGTCGTCGCCGCCGCCCCCCCCTGCTTCGCCGTCCTTGCCGCGATCCTTGATGCTGCTTTCGGGCAGGCCGACGACCGACATCTCCTTGATGAACGGCGACTCGCGGTAGCGCTCCTCCAGCTCGTCGGGGTAGACGTTCTCGCCGTTTAGGCCGATGATCACGTCCTTCTTGCGGCCGACGATGTACAGGTTGCCCTTGTCGTCGAAGCGCCCGAGGTCGCCGGTGTGGAGGTAGCCGCCGCGCACGGTCTCGGCGGTAAGCTCCGGATCGTTGTAGTAGCCGAGCATGACGCTCGGGGCAGAGGCGATGACCTCGCCGACCCCGCCGGCGTCCGGCTCGTGGATCTTCACATCGATGCCGGCCAGCGGCTCGCCCACGCTGCCGAGCTGCAGCGGCCCGCCCGGCCGGGTCACCGTGAGCACCGGCGCCGACTCGGTCATGCCGTAGCCTTCGTACAGGTGGAAGCCGAGGCCGCGGAACTGCTTCATCGTCTCCACCGGGAGCGCCGAGCCGCCGCTTATGAGCAGCCGCAGCTTGCCGCCGAAGCGCTCATGCACCGGCAGGAACAGCGCCCGCGCCAGGTTGACCTCGAAGCCGAGCGACTTGCGGCTGCGCTCACGCAGCCAGCGCGACAGGTCGAAGATCCGCTCGATGACCCGCAGCACCCACGGGGCGACGTTGGACGGCAGCCGGTCGGTGATCTGCTTGGTGATACGCCGGTACAAAAGCTGATACAGCGCCGGCACGCCGACCATGCCGGTGATGTGGCCCTCGCGAAAAGCCTGCGACAGCGCGTCGGCGTTGATGTCCGGCAGATAGGTGATCTGCGCCCCGCGCATGAGCGGCATGAGCAGACCCGCCGAAAACTCGAAGGTGTGGTGCAGCGGCAGCACCGATAAGAGGCCGTCGTGCTTGTCGACGTCGAACACCGCGCCCATCTTGGCCAGGAGCGAGGTGAAGTTGCGGTGCGACAGCATGACGCCCTTGGGCCGGCCGGTCGTGCCCGAGGTGAAGATGAGCGACGCCATCTCCTCGCCGCGCGCGCTGAGCACAAGCGGCGGCAGCGGCGCCGCGGCCAGCGCCCGCGTCTCGCCCAGACCCCCGAGCCCGAACGCCTCGTCGCCGAGCGCCAGCTGCCGCACCTCCGGCATGGACGCCGAAAGCGCCCCGCGCACATCGATGCGGTTTTGCACCTTGTCCGAGACGATGGCCACCTTGATACCGGCCCAGCGGGCGATGTTCTGCACTTCCTCCAGGCTCGCCTCGCGGTCCACCGGTACGGCGACGGCGCCGGCCTTGAGGATGCCGAAGTAGGTGATGCCCCACTCCGGCCGGTTCTCTGCCAGCAGCATGACCTTGTCGCCGACCGCCACGCCCAGGCGCCGCAGCGTATTGGACACGCGGTTGGCGCGGTGAAGCAGGTCGCGGTAGGTGTAGCGCTGGCCGTGCCCGATCGGCTCGCCGTCGGCATCGAGCGGCGGCAGCAGGCGCAGGGCGGTGCGCCCGCGGTAGGCCTTGGTCGCCGCCTCCAGCATCTCCAGCAGGTCTTTGTACGTGTAGACCGACTTGGGACGGGCGGTAAATTCCTCGTCGAGCGAGGGGAAGATCCACTTCTCCAGGCCCGGCAGGTGGACATCGAGGAAGTAGGTCCGCCAGTTTATCTGCTCCGGCGTCCAGCGCAGCAGCGTCCGGTCGTGCGGGGTGAGGCTGGCGAACAGCCGCCGCGTGTGGTCGCAGCGGAAGATCGGCGTGTTGTCGTAGGTGAACGGCAGGAACAGGTCGAAGACGCCCTCGCCCTGCCGCGACAGCTGGGCGATGTCGTCGAGCTTCTGGCGCGCCCGTTCGCCGAGCGCCGTCAGCCGTGGCACGCCCCACATCTGGTCGAGCGATTCGCCGATGAAGCGGCTCGCGCCCTCGGCGACGCCGCGCAGGAGCGGCAGGCTGAAGCGCTGGTAGCGCTCCTTGGTCACCGGCACCGACTCGATGCGGGCGCGGACGCGGTTCATCAGGGTGTCGCCGCTGCCGCCTTCTTTGAACTTTTCGCGGTAGTGGCGGCGCTTGTAAAGGCCGGTAAGCTCCACCGACCGCGCCATGCGGAACGGGCTGCTGTCGCTGCTGCCGAGGTGGTAGATGAGCTCCGCCCGATCCGCGATGCGCGCCGCAGTGGCGGCAATCACCGCCGAGGCCACCATATCCACCGGAATCACATCGAGGATGACATCCGGATGCGCCGGGATCTGCACGTGGCCCTTTAGGACCATGAAGATCATCGGCGCGGTGGTGTTGAAGCCCTCGTTCCAGCCGGGGAAGGGGTAGCCGACCGCGGACTCGACGATCGCCGGGCGCACGATCGACATCGCGACGGGCTTTTTGCCGTCGCGGCGCTGGTTCTCCGGCAGCGCCGCCATGGCGCACAGCTGGTCGCCGATGCTCTTTGTGTACGTATAGGTGTTGGTGTAGCCCCAGTTCTGGGCCCGCTCCATGCCAAGCTCGGTAAGACGCTCGGCGGTCCAGGTCTTGCGTTCGCGGTGGACGGCGGTCTTTAGGTGCTTCTCGTCGTCGGGATCGCGGCCTTCTTCGCGCAGCCGCTCGGCGCCGCGGTCGCGGAACATCGCCAGGTGGGCGCGGTCTTCGGCGCGCTGGCGGGTCTGTTCGATGAGGCGCTCGCAGTCGGCGATCTCCGCTTCGGGATCGAAGTCGCCGGCGCGCAGCTCCGAGCCGGCGTTGCGCGACCGCTGATGGCCGGGGCGGCGCGGGAAGTAGCCGATGAGCGGCTCGTCCTCCCACACCTCGCCGTCGCGCTGGCCGGCGACGTAGCAGGTGGAGACGTGCACGATCTTGGCGCCGGTGAGCCGCGCCAGCTCGACCACGTGGCGCACCCCGTACACGTTGATGCGCAGCGCCGACTCCAGCGATGGATTAAACGACACGAGGCCGGCGCAGTTGATGATCACATCGAGCGGCCCGTCCTGCGTGAGCCGCGCCACGTCGGCATCGGTGAGCCCGACGCTCGGCCGCGACACATCACCGCCGAGCGGCACCACTTTCTCACGCAGATACGTCGGGGTGGCATCGCCGAAGGTCTGCCACACCGGATCGAAGGGCCGCGACTTGGCGATCTTGTTGAAGAACCGCGTCTCGGCGGTAAACCCCGAGCCCGGCCGCACGAGCGCATACAAGCGGCCAAGGCTCGGATAGCGGCACAGGAGCATCGACATCGCGACCTTGCCGACAAAGCCGGTGCCGCCGATAAACAGGATGCGCTTGCCGGCCAGGGTCGCGCCGACGTCAATTGTTCCGGCGCCGGAGTCCTGTGCCGACCCCGCGTGCGCGGCGGCCTCCGGAATCGTAGGTGTGGTGACCATGCGGCGCCCCTACTTCACGTCCGTAATCAGGATCGGCGGATGATGCAGCATGGTGATCTGCGCCGAGCGCCCCTGTGTCGCCCGCGCCATCGCAATCGCCTCCGCCATGGTGTCGGCGCGCTTCCAGCCCAAAAGATCCGGCACCGTCTGGTTGTCGCTGCCGACGACGATCACCTCGCCGAGCTGCTCGCGCCCGCGCTGCCCCCAGTACCACATGTAAAACGGGTGCGCCCCGTGGTAGGCGTTGCCGCGCCGGTACATCTCGATGTACGTGGGGTTGTAGGCGAACTCGTCCTGATACTTTTTCTCCAGCGTATAGGAGTCGCGCGTCTCGGGGAGCAGGCGGTTGAAAAACTCGATGTAGCTTGGGTGGTGCACCGGATCGAACGCGTCGCTGCAGGGGTGGGCGCAGATGAGCGTCCCGCCCTTTTTGACGAGCGACTTATGCCGGTACATATGATAGTAATAACCAAGCGCCATCACCTGCACGAGCAGCGGATTGAGCGCCTTGCTATTTACGTTATAAGGCGAGATATAGGGAATACCGGTAATCAGGATATCGGCCTGCCCGTCGATCGAGACGCTGTACTGCTCGTAGGACTTGGCGAGGATCTTTTCGTGCACCGGCTCGGTCTTGCCGGCGTGCACGGCGATGAGCTCATAGGCGGCGGGGACGCGCATGAAGATCTCGCGCCGCAGGGCCCGCGGGGTGCGCTTGAGGGTCCACTTGATGGCCTGAAACTTGAGCGTGTCGGCCTCGGTGAACTCGTCCTCGTTCTTCATCAGGAAGTCCATCGGGCCGGTGAACATGCGGTTGTTCAGGACCGTCTCGATGTGGAAGACCTTCATGTGCTGATCGCAGACCCGCCCGATGCGGTCCACCGAGTGCGATAAGTGCGAGTGCTTCGGATCCATGAAAGAATCCGAGTTGGCGATGGTCTTGGGCGTGTGATGGGCGCGCAGGCTCTCATAGCCGCACAGGCCGACGCCGACCGACTTGTGCCCGCCGTCCATCGGCACGAGGTTGATGTTGACGTAGATGACCAGGTCGCTCTCGACGGCGCGACGGTTGGTCTCGACCGCTTCGCCGTGCGCGGTCTTGCCCAAGGTCACCATCCGCTCGGGATCGCAGGCGTCGTGGTTGTACAGCCGATCCGGCCAGTACTCGTTCACGATCTTGTCGCCCAGGATGTAGCGCACCTCTTTTTCCGTCATGCGCCGGTGCAGCGAGGTGGCGATGATCATGTGGATGTCATCGACGCCGTGATCCGCCAGCATCTCCAGCACGATGCTACAGATGGTCTCGCGGATGTCCGGCCGCTGCATCGGCGGCAGCGGCAGCGAGATGTCGTCGATGGCCAACGTCACCTTCATGCCGGGGAACAGGAGCGCGTGCAGCGGCTCCATGTCCTCCGGATGGTGCAGGGCGTAGCGGATGGCGGCGCGGGGGTTGGGCAGGCCGCTTATCGGGCGCCGCGGGTAGATGACGCGGGTGCCGACCGGCAGGTCCTCGCAGAGGAAGTCCTCCCCGTAGAACATGATGCGCGGGGCGGAGTCGGTGTCGATGGTGATGACGTTTTCGTCAGCGGAGTCAGAGCGAAGAGAGCGCATAGCCGCTCACCTATCGCAGACTTTTGCTGCCGAGGCAAGCTTCGCAGCGCAGGCGCCCCCCGCGGCCCTCCGCAATCCACCCCCGGTTTCCCGCGATCTTGGGGGCAGGCGCGTCGGACAGTGCGATGCAGCGTGCGGTCGTGCGCAATCGCTCTTACGTCACGGCTTGGTCACGGCGCGACCACAGCTTGACCATGGCACCGCCACCGCGCGGTCACCGCATCGTATTTGCGGCCCGTCGGTGCGATTGCCATGGATCCGCCTCCGCGGCCGCCGCATAGTGGGCGCTTGACCAGTCGGCAAATTTCGTCGGCCGTGCGACTCTGCATCGGCTTTGTTTACATGGCGACTCTCGCAGTCGTGACGATGGTTCTGGCGCTGCCGCTTCTGCCGTGGCGCGTGCTGCGCATCAAGCTGTGCAACTACTACGGCAAGATCGTCGGACCGGTGCTGGTGTGGATCGCCCGCGCGACCCCTGTCTTCCACCACCGCGAGCGCATCGCCGCCTCCTATCCCGCCATCTACGTCTCCAATCACACCTCGACCTTGGATGCGTTCATCGCCATCTGGCTCTGCCCCGTCGGCGGCTGCGGCGTGGTGAAAAAGGAGGTGGCCGACATTCCGTTCTTTGGTTGGCTGTATCGACTCTCTGGACACTTGAAGGTCAATCGGAGCGATCATCAGGGAGCGGTCGCAGCGCTCAAATCCACCGCCGAGGTGGTCCGCCGCCATCGCCTGAGCATGTGGATCTGGCCTGAGGGCACGCGCAGCCGCGACGGACGCCTCCTGCCGCTGAAAAAGGGCTTCGTCCATCTGGCCATCGCCACCGGCCTGCCGGTCGTGCCGGTCGTGGTGCATGGGGCGCATAAGAACTGGGCCAAGCACGCCTTCACACTGAATCCAGTCACCGTGGATGTCTTCGTCCTGCCGCCCATCGATACCAGCAGCTGGCAGGTGAGCACCACAGATGCCCACTGCGCGGAGATCCACACCATTTTGGCGGATGCGCTGCCGCCGGATCAGAAGCCGCTGCCCGCAAGCGGCGCGGAAGCAGCGCCCGCGGCGCCGCAAGGGTCATCAAAGTAAAGACGGATGCGGGGCGAGTCGGTCGCTCCCTGCGTGGAAGGCAAGGTCGGGCGCAAGCGGCGGCGCATCGGCCGCGAGCAGCTTCTGGGCAATCGCCTGTTCGGCCCGCGCCCCGAGCTGCTCGAAGAGAAGCGCGGCGCGGCTGAGATGCCGGCGGGCGCCAAGCGCGATCACCGGGTCCGCAAAGCTTTGTTCCAGCTGCCCCAGGGCGCGCAAGGCCAGGGCCTGTTCAAAGGGCAGCGCCTGCTGCGCGGCGAGGATGCAGGCTCGCTGGACAAGACGGTGCGCCCGCCCCGGCCGGCCGCGCAGCCGGGCGAGCTGGCCTTTGTACAGAAAATAGCGCGCCGCGGCGACCGGATGCCGGCCGACTAGGTTGCGCAAAAGAATCAGGCCGCGCTCCGTACCGGCCAGCAGCCAGATGCGCTCAGCCGGCGACTCAGAGTGCTCGGCCAGCTGCAGGCAGGCATCGATCAAGGTACCGATGTAGTGCAGGTTGGCCGGCGTATACATCGGCAAACGCGACAGCATCGGCAGGGCTTGTTCAACATAGCGGAGAGCGGCCGCTTGCTCGGAGCGCCGCAAGGCCAGCTGCGCCCGGTACGCCAGGCAGGAGAAAAACAGCAGCGAGATCTCTGAGCAAGGCAGCAGCGCTTCCGTCGCCGCCAGCATTGCCTCGGTCGTATCCAGGTCGCCTTCGCGCAGCGCTCCGAGGGCGCGATAGAGGCGGCCGACCAGGAGGTATTGCGGGTGCTGCGACGGCGTGGCGGCGCGCTCCAGCGCCTGCGCTTGTTCGCTCAGCCGCCGGCAGTCGCCGTGCAGCGACGCGCTGAGCGTCAGCAGCACCATCATCAGCAGGCGCAGTTCCTCGCTTCCCAGTTCCTCCGCCCGCTGCTGCGCGTGCAGCAGGCTCTGCTCCCCCCGGACAAGCTCGCCGCGACCGACGAGGAGAAGGCCGCGCATGCGCAGGTATTCGATCTCAGCCCGTGGATCGCGCAGGCCGCGCAGGTAGCGCTTGCTGCGCTTCAGCAAAAAATCGCTCAGCCGGTGCAGACCAAGGTTCTCCACGATATAGCTGACACCCGCCGAGCCCATGGCGCGCAGACCGGCATCGTCGGCCACTTCCGCCAGAGCGAGGTTGCGCAGGGCGACGAGCGGCACTTTTTGCTGATCGCCGCGCACGACGTAGGCCTCGGCGGCGATCAGGGCGGTGAGGAAGCGCTCACGGGCAAGCAGCCGCTCCGGCGCCGGCGCCTGCCGCCGCAGTGCCCGCCGCACCACCCACCGCCCGACCGGCCGGATCCGGCCGATGAGCTCTTGCGCCGCAGCCGCGGTGGCCTGCGGCCACGCACGTGGGCCCGCCGGCGGCTGCAACGTCCGCTCGAAGGTCGCAACGCACTCGTCCATCCGGCGGAGCCCGAACAGCGCGCCGACCAGCGCCTTGTGCGCTTGCGCGGTCTGCATCGCTGACAACGATCCCGAAGGCGCCGCCAGCGCGGCCTGGCTGCAGCGGATTGCCGCCTCCAGCGCCCCTTGGTCCAGCGCCAAGCTCGCCGCCCGCACCCAGTGCGGCGCCGCCAGCCCGATATCCCCGGCGAGCTCATAGTGCTCGGCAATCGCCGCGCTGTGCTGCGACATATCCGGGTACGCCGACGTCAACGCCGCCGCCACATCACGATGCAAGCAAGCGGCTTCGGCCGGTTCCAGGGACTCGAGCACGCGCTCGCGCAGCTTGTCATGGCTGAAGTGCCAGGCATCCTCCACGGCTTCAATCACTCCCGCTTCGGCGCACACCTGCAGGAAGCGCTCCGGGGCGGCGACGAACCGCGGCAGCACCGAAAGCTCCAGCCGCCGACCCCGCACCGCGCAGCGCCGCAGGCCGAGCCTCGCCCACTGCGGCACCGCGTTGAGCCGTCGCTCCAGCACCGCATGCACGCCGCCGGCGAACACCTGCTCCGGCACCGGCCCGCTGCCCACCGCGCTCAACCCCCCGGCCTGCTCCGCCAGCGAGCGCAGAACTTCGACCAGGAAGAAGGCATTCCCCTCCGTCTCCCGTTCCAGCAGGGTGAGCAGCTCGGCACGAACGCCGGTGGGGCCGAGGATGGACGCGCTGAGTGCCGCCACGTTCGGCGGGCTCAGGCGGGAGAGCTTGAGGACTTGCGCACCGGGAACCGCGGCGGGGAGCCGCGCGGCTTCGTCATCGCGGTAGGTGCCGACGATCAGCGCGGCCTGCCGCGGCGCGACCCGCGCCAGCTGGGCGAGCAGGGCGATGCTCTCCGGATCGGCCCACTGCAGATCTTCAAGCAGCAGCAGCAGCGGCCGGCCTAGACGCGACATCATGGCTGCCGCCACGCGCATCACCCGCTGCTGCGCTCCTTGCGCGTCCAAGCTCGGCAGCTCGGCCAGCGGCCGACCGGACAGCGCGGCCAGCTCGGGGAAGAGCACCGCGACCACTGCGGCCTCCATCTCCGTGAGCTCGACATGCAAGCACAGTAGCCGCAGGGCATCCTCAAAGACGCGGTAGGGGCGGCCGGCTGAGCTCACGGACTGACCGCGCACCGTCAGAACGCCCTGCACCAGCGCGAGCGTGCGCAGCTCGTCGAGAAGGCGCGTCTTGCCGATGCCGCTCTGGCCGCCGATGAGCCAGACTGCGCCCCGTCCGCGCACGGTGCCGGCCAGGGCCTCGCGCAGGAGCGCATTTTCGCGCTCGCGACCGACAAAGCGCGCGGTGTGCAGGAAGCTGTCGCGCAGCGCGCTATCCTCATCTAGCAAAGGCCGCCCGCTGGCCAGCGCGAGCGCGCTCAGGGCATCGCTGGCGCTGGGAAAGCGCTCTTCCGGCGCCTGCGCGAGCAGACAAGCGACGAAATCGCCAATCTCCCCGAGCGGCCGCAGCGGCGTGAGATCCACCTGCCCGGCCAGCATGTCGCTGAGCAAGGCGTCCTCGTCCGGCGAACCAAAAGCGCTGCGGCCGGTCAGCAGCTGATAGGCGATGACCCCGGCCGCATACAGGTCGGCGGCTTCGGACGGCTCGGCTCCCAGCAGCACCTCCGGTGCGAGGTAGCCGAGTGTGCCCGAGATCTCCCCCGCGGCGCGGCCGGCCTGCTCGCGCGCCAGCGCCAGCCCGAAGTCCAAGACCTTCAGCGTCGGACCCGAGGGTCCGGGAAGGACCAGGAGATTCGCCGGCTTCAGATCGCGGTGCAGCACGCCGCGGCGATGCAGATAGCACAGCGCCCGCAGCAGCTGGGCGATGAGCTCAAGCTGCGTATCGAGCGCCCAGTTATCGCCGGTGCGCAAAAGCGGTGCGGCATCGAGCAGGAGCTCCATGGTGTAAAACGGCTGTCGCTGCTCATCAAAGCCGTAGTCGAGAACGCTGACGATGTGGGGATGGCGCATCGTCGCCAGGGTGCGGAACTCATGCGCCAGCCGCAGCCGCAGCCCATCGCTGTCCGGCCGATCGCTGCTTGATGCCGCCGGCCGCTGCCCCGCCTTGAGCGTTGTCGCCGCCGCTGGAGCGTAAACCGCAGGCAGGGTGTCAGCGGATACCGGCCCCGCCGCTTGCGGCTCCGGCGGCTGCGGCAGCGCGACCTGCTTGAGTGCGACCTGGCGCCCGCTCAGCCGATCGAGCGCCGCATAGACGCGCCCCATCCCGCCCTGCCCTAGTAGCCTGAGCAGCCGATACCGCCGACCCACATCCCCCAGTGCGCTCGCCGACATTAGATGTCATGAAAATCTTACTCTCCGAACCCGCGCTGCGCCAACGCGCCGGGACCGGGTACGCGGATGGAAAAAAAGCCGGGTAGGAGGCTAGCCGCGGGACTGCTCGAGAAACTCCGAGACGGCGGCGAAAAACGGCGCGGCGGCTTCGATGTAAGGGACGTGGCCGCAGGCGGACAGAGCGACGAAGCGGGCGCCGATGAGCGTCGCGGACTCGCGGGCGCTCTCGATCGGGATTACGTCGTCTTGGCCGTGGACGATAAGCGTCGGGATGCCGCCCAGGCGGGGCAGCTGCG
>CALFML010000942.1 GCA_937879845.1 uncultured Myxococcales bacterium | reverse complement strand
CTTCTTACTTCCCGTGGCGCCCGTGGCCGCCGACGAACCGCTCGGCGCCCGCGGCCGTCTCGCCACTGTGGATCGTCGCCAATCCCAGCGAAAACTCGCGCGCCAGGGCCGCGGACTGCGCAAGCGGCTTGTCGATCTGCGATAAGGTCGCCGCCCGATCACTGCGCAGGCAGGTCTGCGGCAGCTGCGCCAGCTCGGCGGCCAGCGCTTCGGCGGCGGCGCGCGCCTGGCCGTCCTCTACGACTCGGTTCACAAGGCCCATGCTGAGCGCTTCCGCCGCCGCCACCGGACGACCGGTGAGGATGAGATCGAGCGCCCGTCCAAGACCTACGATCTGCGGCAGTCGCAGGGTTCCGCCATCGATGAGCGGCACGCCGAAGCGGCGGCAAAACACCCCGAGCACCGCGCTCTGTTCGGCGACCCGCAGGTCGCACCAGCAGCCAAGCTCCAGCCCGCCGGCCACCGCGTAGCCGGCGATGGCGGCGATGACCGGCTTGCCCAGGCGCAACCGCGTCGGACCCATCGGCCCGTCGCCATCGGCATCAAGACGGTTGCCCTGCCCGCTCGCCACCGCCTTCAGATCGGCACCAGCGCAGAAGTGCCCGCCTTCGCCCCACAGCACGGCGACGCTGGCCCGCGGATCGCGATCGAAGTCGCGAAACGCCGCCGCCAGCGCATCCGCCGTCGCGCGATCGACCGCGTTGCGAACCTCCGGCCGGCACAGGATCACCGTCGTCACCGGTCCGGTTTTTTCAACTCGTACTGACATGAGAGGCTGGGCAGAACCGCCAGAAGAAGGAGGGAGAGCGTCCGGAACTGCTACTTGGTCATGATGCCGAGCGTCTTCACGCCGGCCCCGCGGCAGATGTCCATCACCTTGACGACGTCGCCGTAAGGAGCGTTGTCGTCGGGGTTGAAGAACATCAGCTTCTTGCTGCGGTTCTGCATGATGGTCCGTACCTTGTCGGCCAGACCCTCCAGCTGGACCGCCTCGCCGTTGATCGCGATGCGGCTGTCCTCGCCGACGGTGACGACCAGCTGATCGCTAGCCGGCGGCGGGGTGTCCTGGTTGTCCGGCGCCTTGGGCGGGACGTCGACCGGGGTCTGGTTGAGGAGCTTGGGCACGAGCACCATGAACACGATCAGGAGCACCAGCACGACGTCGATAAGCGGCGTCACGTTGATGTCGGAGCGTACGCCTTTGCCACCACTTGCGAACGCCATCGCTAGTTCTCCTTGATCTCGTCCGAGCCCAGGGCCACGGAGGTCACGCCGGAGCGATTGATCAGCTCCATGGCGTGGCGCACCGCCCCATAAGGCGTCTTACGGTCGCCCTTGACGTGCACTTCGCGGTTGCCCGAGCCCAGGCGCATCTCTTTTTGCACCATGTCCCCGAGCGTGTCGTCATTGGCCAGCTCGGACCCGACGAACGTACGCGCCTGGCCGCACTCCCAGTGGACCGCGCCCATCTTGCCGCCCTCGCAAGTGACCGACACGACGATCTGCTCGCCGGAGTCGTTCTTCTTGTCGTGGTACCGGGTCATGGGCTGCTCCACCGGCATACCGCGGGTGATGAGCGGCGTGACCACCATGAAGATGATCAGCAGCACGAGCACAACGTCGACCAGCGGCGTCACGTTGATGTTCGAGTTGATGGTCGCATTGCGAACCGCACCCGAACCGTGGGCCTTATGGATTCGATGCCGCTTAAAGCGCGGCGGGTTTTTGAGCGCTTCGTCCAACAAATCGGACATCTGAACTTCCTACAGCCGCCCTTAGGCGGCCTTGCGGCCCTCGCGCAGCATGTACGAAATCAGCTCGGAGCTGGTCTCATTCATATCCACGACGAAGGCGTCGATGGCGTTGGTGAAGTAGTTGAAGATCGCGACCGCCGGGATGGCGACAAGGAGGCCGAACGCGGTGGTGACCAGCGCTTCGCCGATGCCGCCGGCGACTGCGGCGATACCGCCGGCGCCGTTGGCCTTCATGGTCGCGAACACGTTGATGATACCGATAACCGTGCCGAAGAGGCCGACGAACGGTGCCGCCGAAGCGATGGTGGCAAGGCCGCCCAGACCCTTCTTCAGATCCGCAACCTCACGCTCTTTCACGCGGTCAAGCGAACGGTTCACCGCATCGAGGATATCAAACTCGCCAAGGTCGTCGGGTCCATGTGATTTCAGGGCGACCAGGCCTTCGGTGTATTCCTTGAGCGCGGCTTCGATGACGAGGGCAATAGGGCTCTGCGGCTTGAGCTGCGACAGGCTGAGGGCGCCTTTGATGTCGCGATCGCGGAGCTTCTGCTGCAGCGAAAACACGAACTCCAGAGACCGGCTGCGCGCCTTGGTAAAGACAAGATACCGCTCGACGCTGACGGCGATCATGTAGATGCCCATGAGCGCCAAGATGACGATAACGGCCTTGCCAGGTACCGATGTCTGGGTCCAGAGACTGACTATGTTGAAATCCATGTTGCTCCTCGTTTGTAACCGGTCACCGGGGGTCTTGAACTTTTGCTACGCCGCGCGGAAAAGGGCAACTAGGCGCCTCTTGTCCACTGCGGCCGGTGCGTCGCTGCACACCGTGTTATTCGATATCGAACTGAAACACCTGGATGAAGCAGATGGGGATCTGCTGCGGCTTATACTTCCAGGTCCTCACCGTCGAGATGATCGTGTCGTCTGCACCCGGAATGCCCGAGACGACATCCACCGAGCTTATGTCTCCAGCGGTAGAGATACAGATCTTATAAGTGCCCGAGACTGAGCTGCCGCGCCGCTGCGCCTTGACCACGTCCGGAAGACGCGGCAGCGGACCGCTCAGCAGGTCCTTCTTGACGAAGATCATCGGCACGGTCTTGGGCTTGGGCGGCGGCTTGGGCTCCTCTTTGGGCGGCGGCGGCGGCGGCGCACCGACCACTCCGCCGGCTACCCCGCCTTCCACGCCGCCCGGAACGCCGTCGGATGAACCGGTGTCCTTCTCCTCGGGCGGATCGGGCTCGGTCTTGGGCTGGATCATCTGCGGCACGGTCGTCGGCTGGACCACCGGCTTTACCACCTTGGGCGGCGTCTTGGGCTTGTTCGACGCGGCTTTGGGCGGCGGCGGCGGCGGCGGCGGCGGCGGCGTGCTGGCGATAAACTGCACCGTCAGCGGCGGCGGCTGCACCTCGTCCACGTGAATGAACGAGTAGACGATGAAGA
>CALFML010000941.1 GCA_937879845.1 uncultured Myxococcales bacterium | reverse complement strand
GTGATCTCGACGCCTACACCACGGAGCGCTACAGCCTGACGCAGGTCGCCCTGGAGCTTGAGGATCCGCGCATTGCAATCTGGCTCGGGCTGCACGGCGAGGAGGCGGTCGGATTCCTCCAGCTCGCTGCGGTGGCGGCGCCGCCCGAAGTCAAAGGGAGCAGGCCGCTCAAGCTCGACCGGCTGTATCTGCGCCAAAGGGCCTGGGGGCTGGGACTAGGCCGGCGCTTCATGGAGCTCATGCTGCGTACTGCGGCGGAACGCGGGCACGACTCGGTCTGGTTGAGCGTCTGGGAGAAGAATCCGCGCGCGCTGCGCTTTTACCAAAACTGGGGCTTCATCGACATCGGCTGGGAGATTTTCATGACCGGAGAAGACCGCTCCATCGATCGATTGATGGAGCGCTCGCTTGCTGCGGCGCCGCCGGATGCCTCTGCCCCTTTGCGTTGACTGCGCCGCGGGTCCTATCTGCGGCACCCCACTGCTGGCGCAGCAGGGCCCCCACCTCCGGCGCCACCCGCTCTGCTGGCGAAACTTCGGGTTTCAACTGGGGCGCGGTTTAGTCAGGAAGGCGCGAGACACAGACGGCGATATTGTGATTGAAGAGCAGCGCTCCCCCTTCACGCCGCGTGTTGAGACCCAGTCCGTCGTCGGCCAGTGATTCCTCGAAGCGGCGGCGGATCTCTGGCACGTCGCGCGGATCGGGGAAGGAGCGGGCGAGCCAGCTCTCGAACTCGAGCTCGAGCCGGTACCCATGCACCTCCGGCGGCGGCAAGCCGATCGCCGGGAAAAGCGCCAAGAGCTCCGTCCGCGGCAGCGCCCGGATGTGCGATGGATCACGAAGGCGCTCCATTTCGTGAAAGGCGACCGCGCGCCGCGGATCGGCAGGCGCCACCAGATCGGCGACCGCAACCACGCCCCCGGGACGGCAGACGCGGCGCATCTCCGCCAACACCGCCAAAGGGTCCTCGAAGTGATGGAAGGCCAGGCGCGACACCACGATCGAAAACGCGGCAGCGGGAAACGGCAGCGCTTGCACATCGCCGTTGTGCCACTTCACATTTGTCAGCCCGCGCGCCGCCGCCAGCGCCTGGGCGCGCTGGAGCATCGCCGGCGTGAGATCGATTCCGGTAGCCTGCCGCACGACGCGGGCAAAGGCGCAGACCACGATTCCCGGACCGCACGCCACATCCAGCACGACGTCCTCCGGTCCGGCGGAAGTCGCGTCAACAAGGAGCTGGAGCGCCGCTTCGGCATTGAGCGCCTCGGCGCGGGCAAAAGGCTGCGCCTGCCGCGTGAACTGGTCGACAATCCGATCCTTATGGCTCTGCATGGGCCCACGGTAGCACGCTTGCGCCGGCGCGTCTCCGTGACGCCAGAATGACGGCTCTGGACCTGTGCGCACAGTTCCTGACCGGCACAGTCTTGCGACTCGCCAAAGCCGCACCGCCGGCACGACATCTCCGTCGCCAGAACCGGCAGTCGTGCATCAGGTCGAGCGGCGGCGGCGGCGCTCCCGGCTCGCCGTGTAACGGCAACGCCGACTGCACCTCCAATAGCTGCAGCAGCCAGGGCGGCTTCAAGATCTGTGACTGACGGCCCCTTGCGCGAGCTCTCGCGTTGACGAAGCTCGGGCTGTATCCTACGTTTCTAGTATGGCAGATCCGGGGCTTGGGCTAGCAGATCCCCCGCCGGCACCCCGTCCGTCCCGCCCACAAGTCCCGTCGGAGCGGCCGGGCGCCGACCGGGACGCCGCGATCTCTGCCACGGGCAGCCAGCTGGAGCTCCGGGCGCGGCCGCTGCGCCACGATGTCAGCGGCATCATGGCGCAGTTTCTGATACTTATGGCGGTGCTCCTCTGTCCGCTGCTGGTCGCGCCGTGGCTCTGGTACCGGCGGGAGCGGTTCCGGCTCAATCGCTGCCGGGTGCGGATCGATGGCGAGGTGCTGCACCTTTATCATCGCCAGCAGCAGCTGCTGACGCTGGATCTGCGCTACACGACCCGGCAGCTCACCGGCGCCGGGGATCTCGTGCTGAGCGAGGAAGCGGCTCACTATGTGGCGCTCGGGGTCGATCCGCCCGAGCATAGTTATCCTGATCCCGCCGATCGGGACGCGCACCGGGGCGCCGGCAGTCAGCTGGCCGCCTTGGCAGCGGGCGCGCAGCCGGCCGCGCCCGATCACGCGGCCTTCAAGCCGCCGCAGATCCGAACCTGGCGCGCAGTGCGGCTGGCGCAAGCGGATCTGGCCCGCCTGTACGCGGCGATCGCCGCGGTGCCGGTGCGGCCGCAGCCCGAAGCGGCCGATGCCTGGTCGCTGCTGCAAGCGCTCGGCTCGGTGGGCGCGACGGGCAAGCGCGTCGAGGGCCAGCTGGCGCAGCTCGTGCTGGCCGATCTCTCCCAGGCCCGGCCGAGCAGCCTGGTGGCGATGCTGCAGCAGCGGGCCACGGAGCAAGGGCCGACGGCCATAGCGGCGCGCCGGGTGCTGCGCGCCTGCGCGTGATCGCGGCGGAGCGGCGCCTCAGACTTTGCGGAAGCCGGCCCGCTGCAGCGCGATACCGACCTCCGGGTTGCGGGCGAAGGTCTTCCACAGAAAGCCTGTGCGCAGATTTTCGGCCATGAGAACGCCGATGCCCAGGTCAATGCCCAGGACATCGGCATCATACCAGCCGGCGTCCGGATGCAGGGCATCGCAGAAGCCGTAGCGCCCGTAGGCCTTGGGATGGTGCGCTTTGAGCGCCATAAGGACACGCAGACACGCCGCGGGCGCGAAAGGAAGTGATCCAGCCGCGGCGCACGGAACGACCGAGCCATCGATGCCGCCAAACCCTTCGCCGCTTCCCGCCGGCCCGCCCCAAGCCGTGTATCCCCCCGCCGAGTCAGAAGCGCTGATCCCCCAATAATCATCGCCGTAAGGCTTGCCGAGCGCCAGGCAGAACGCTTTATGGGCGCGGGTCGCCGCCACGGAGTTGGCGAAGTAGTCGGCGTATTGGTCGCGCTGATGGGCAAAGTCGAACCAGGCATGGCTGTACTGGTGGACAAACAGCGGATCGTCGGCGCCGATGTAATCGAAGCCGGCGTACCGGATGCGCGGACGGGCGAAGGCGTGCCACGCGGCGGCGGCGATGGGATGCGTCGGGGAGCCGATGGCGAGGAGGTATAGCAGCATGAGCTCGCAGTAATGGTTCCAGCGCGACGCCAGGAACTTCCCGTCGCGCCAGCCCATGGCGAGGGTCGGGCCGCCGTCTTGCATCCACGGCCAATCGACGCGCTCATAGAGCCGGGTCGCCAGATCGACAATCTCCCGGTCGGCGTGGAAATGGGCGCGGGCGGTGAGCGCGCCGCAGAGAAACAGCGCGGTGTCGATGGGGGAGACCTCGCTGCCGGGCAGCGCGGCGCCCGTCTCCACGTCGTTGAAGTGATAGAGAAAGCCGTGCTCGTGCGGCAGGTGGTGGAGGTGGAAGCGCAAGGTCCGGCGGACCTGGGCGAGGATCTTCGCCCGCGGCGCGTAGCCGCGATAGTCGGCGATGCACAGGGCCGAAAGACCAAAGCCGGTGGCGGCGATCGAGGCGCTTATGCGCGGGTCGCGCGCCGCCTCAAGGTGCAGCGGTGTGGCGATGGCAAAGGCGCGATCGAGGACCTGGCCGGAGGCGGCCCCGACCTGCTCGCTGAAGTACAGACAGCCGCGGCGCTGCATGTCATCAAGGAAGCCCTCCGCGGCGCGGGTCCGCTCCGGCGCCGACGCCTGCGCCCGCCCCAGGTCGAGGTCCAGATCGAAAACAGAGCGCGGCTTTAGCAGCAGCGCGCCGGCAAGCAGCTGAAGCACCGCGCGGCGTTGCATCGGACGATTATCTCTTATCTGGCAGACCGTTACTGGGTGACAACTACGACCGCCAGACCGTGCGGCGGCACCGTAAGCTCCAGCGTTGTCTGCCGCAGGCTTAGGCGCTCCGGCGCGGACAGCTGACCGGCGGCGCGGAGCTTGGCAATCTGCGCCGGGGTGAGCGACCCGCCCGGACGGCCCATCGCATCGAAGGTCTTAAGGACGTTCCCGTGATCGGCATCGACGCGGAAGACTTCGACGGGGGCGCCGGCGGCGACATTTTTGAAGTCGATGGTGAAGGCCTTGGCCGGGCCCGCCGGGAGCGTGGGAGGGGTGTACTTGTCGCCGCCGCCGGCCGGCGGAGCGTAGTTATAAAGCGCCAGCACGAGGGCGCCGCTGCGGCTTCTAGTGGCCAGGGCAGACTCAGAGCCTATCGCAATGCGGCGGTCGCCGAGTTTGTGCAGGAGCGCGAAGACGTTCAGCGCCGGCTTGGGAATGTGCTCGGCGGCGATGAGACCGAAGCCGCCGTAAAATGGAGAGCGCACCACGCCCTGCTCTTCGAACACATCGGAGAACGCCCAGTACGCCATACTCTCGGTCAGTCCATCGCAGAGACGGATCGTGTTGGCGAGCCACGGCCCCATGTAGACCGAATCGGTGACGTTCGGTTCGTTGGCATAGCTGGCGTTGTATTCGGAAAAAATGAGCGGCAGCTTGGGATACGGCGAGGCGATGATCTGATCGTGGACCTGCTTGACCGCGCGATAAACCATGGTGTCGCGGGGAACGTCTTCGCGGGTCCCAAGGACGTTCGGCGCGGTGTCGTTGGCGTAGACGTGGGTGGAGACAAAGTCGATAGGAACGCCGGCGGCTTTGACATGGGCCAAAAAAGGCGTGACCCAGGCCGCCTGCGCGGTCGCGGGACCACCGACCTGGAGGCGCGGCGAGACGGCTTTTAGCGCCCGCGCGGTATGGTCGTAGAGCTCGAAATAGGTGGACTGTTTGGGCTCGCCGCCCCAAAAGTCCAGGTTCGGTTCGTTCCAGACCTCGAACTTCCACGCCGCCACCTCATCGATGCCGTAGCGGGCGACCAGATGCGCGGCGAAGGCGGCGATCATCTGATCCCAGACTTTATAGTCCTTGGGCGGTGAGACGTTGGGCTTGTACCAGAAGGGGTGCAGCGCCGCGGGGTCGGCGGCCAGCTTGCGCGGCATGAAGCCAAGCTCGACGAACGGCCGGACGTGGTTTTCGCGCAGGCCGTCGTAGATCTGGTCGATGTAGGAGAAGTTGTAGATGGAGGCGTCATGTTGGGCCTGCGGGGCGAGGCCGGGATTTTGGACTTGGCGCTCCGGATCGTAGAGGCCGACTTCGTCCATGAAGATTCCATGGAAGCGGATCGAATCGAATTGGGTGGCCTGCTTCACGGCGCGCAGATCTTGACGGTAGCTCTCACGCAAGGAGAGGATGGCGCGGCCGGAGCCGAACGTCTGTTCCCAGAAGTGCGGGAACGGCGTCGTCGGCGCGTTGGCATCGACGACGATATGCTCCGGTTTCGGCGCGGGCGAAGGCGGGGCAAGACCCAGGGAGAGTAACGTCATGGGCAAAAGGACAGCATAAGAGCGGCGGCGGCTCATCCTCCACCCACCTCGACCTCTGCGCGGTGTTCCTGGCCGTCGTTGCGCAGCGGAATCGTCTTATCGGGTTGCTCGGCGCCGTCACAGACCACCCGCTGCACCGCGCGGCCGCGGCCGCGGTTGCGGATGTGAATGTGGTAGGTCGTCTGGTGGTGGCGATAGTGCAGGTCGAACGCCTCCCACTGGCTGGGGATGAGCGGCGCAAGGTGCAGCTTGTCGACTTCCAGCCGCAGGCCGAGCAGCGACTCGGTGATCAGGCGATACATCCAGCCCGCCGAGCCGGTGTACCAGGTCCAGCCGCCGCGGCCCTGATGCTGGGGATTGGTATAGACGTCCGCCGCGACGACGTAGGGCTCGACTTTGTAAGTCGCGATCGCCGCTTCGCTGTCGCCGTGATGCACGGGGTTAATAAGGCCGAACAGCTCCCACGCGCGCTCGACATCGCCGGCGGCGGCGAAGGCCATGACGGCCCACACCGCGGCATGGGTGTACTGGCCGCCGTTTTCGCGCACGCCCGGCACATACCCTTTCACATAGCCCGGGTTTTGCGCCGAGGCGTCGAGCGGCGGATCAAACAGCTGGATGAGTCCCAGCTCCCGCCGCACGAGCCGCTTATCGAGCGCGGCCAGCGCCAGGTGCGACCGCGACGGCTCGCCGGCCCCCGAGAGCACCGACCAGCTCTGCGGCAGCGAGTCGATCTGACACTCGGTATTTTGCGCCGAGCCGAGCGGCTCGCCGTTATCGAAGTAGGCGCGGCGGTACCACTGGCCGTCCCAGGCGTGCGCCTCTATGTTGGCGCGCAGCATCGCCGCCTCGCGGGTGCACTGGCCGGCGAACTCATCATCCCCGCGCTTGTGCGCAAGCGCAGCAAAGCGCAGGAGCACATCGTACAGGAAAAACGCCAGCCACACGCTCTCGCCCTGGCCGTGCTCGCCGACCAGGTTCATGCCGTCGTTCCAGTCGCCGCTGCCCA
>CALFML010000940.1 GCA_937879845.1 uncultured Myxococcales bacterium | reverse complement strand
GCGATGCAGGATGTCGGCTGGGCGACCGGCGCCCTGCAGGGCGAGAGCGAGCTCGGACGCGACGATGCGGTGGCGGTGCTCGGAGCGGTGGGCAATGAGGCCGCGGTGGCCGTGCTCGGACGCGCCCTGCGCACCGGCGCCGATGCCAAGACGCGGCGGCAGGCAGCGCGGGCGCTCGGCGAGCTGCGCGACCGCGCATCGCTTTTGGCGCTCAAGGACGGCCTGCAGGACAGCGATCCCGAGGTGCGCAAGGAAGTCATCACATCGCTCGGCAGCGTCGGCCATCGCCTGATCGCCCGCGGCGTCAAAGGCATCACCGCGGAGACCGCCGGCTGGCTCTCCAGCATCGCCGCCTCGAGCCAAGGTCCGGAGTCGCTGCTGGCGCGGGCCGCCCTGTTTCGGCTCGGAGATGACAGCCAGCGCGACGCGATTGCCGCCGGCTTGCGCAACAGCGACGTAACGACCCGGCGGCAACTCATCGATCAGCTGGATCGCAACGCGGATCTGCTGGCGACCTCGCTGCGCGATCCCGATGCCAGCCTGCGGCTCTTGGCGGCGCGCAAGCTGACCGAGCTCGGGGACAAGCGCGCCGTACCGACGCTGCGCGACACCCTGGCCAGCGAGCCCGAGTCGCAGTCCGGGCTGCAGGCGTTCACCCTCTTGCGCAAGCTCAACGAGAAAGTCGAGCCGCCGCCCAACCCCGCCAAGCTCCTAGACAGCCCAGAGCCCGAGACGCGCACCGCCGCGCTGCAGGCCCTGGTCGCCCAGGATCCGCAGGCGGCGGTCCCGGCGCTGCAGCGGGCCAGCCATGATCCGGAGCGCGAGGTCCGCCTGCAGACGGCGGCGCTCGCCGCCAAGCTGCCCGGCGGCTCGGGGCGGTCGCTCTTGCGGACGCTCACCAAAGATACCGATCCGACCGTCCGCGCCCGCGCCGGCACGCTGCTGCGGACCCTGGACGAACCGAGTGAGCCCGCCGCCGCGGCGACTCCCGATACCAAACCCGACAGCAAGACCGAAGCGGTCACGGCGACCAAGCTGCAGGCCGGTGACGCCGTCCCACCAACGGGACCGACGGAGACGAGCGGCCCCGCCACCAAGCCCGACGGGGTCGACACGTCCTCAACCACTTTTACCGTCGAAAAGCTGGTTCACAACGGCAGCGACGCATTCGGCCGCAAGGATCTTGGCCGGGCGCAGCGGGACCTGGAAAAGGCGACGGCGCTGTGCGCCCGCGAAAAAGCCAAGGTCTGCGCGCCGGTGGCCTACGACATGTCCTATTACCTGGGGCGCACGCTCGAGTCGCAGGGCCAGTACGAGGGCGCGATGACCGAGTTCGAGAAGCTGCGCAAGGCGCGCGGCGGCAAGAGCAATCAAAAGGGCTATGTCGCCGACGCGGTGCAGCGGCTGAGCAAGAAGCTCGGGCGGGTGACGGTGATAAAGCCCGGCAAAAAGGGCAAGTGCCTGACCACCGAGCTCTGGCTCACGCCGGGCAAGCATGACATCCTGATCAGCGCCAGCCGCACTGATACCGTCGACGTTCGGGCCCAGCAGCGCAAGGAAATCAAGGCTTGTCCATGAGCCGCGGGCGATGCTCTCCCATTCTGCGGGCCGGGGCGCTGCTGGCAGTTTTGGGGATGCTCGCGAGCTCGCCCGCTGCCGCCGCCGGCCGGCACGTGAGCCGCCGCGGCAGCGGCAAGGCGCGGGTCGCCGAGCTGCTCGATACGGCCCAGACCCAGAGCGGCGCCGGAGAGCTTCAGGCGGCGCGGACGACGCTGGAACAAGCCTACCGCCTCCAGCCGAGCCCCGAGATCCTCTGCGCGCTCGGCACCCTGGCAGCCAAGGCCGGGCGACTTTTAGACGCGCAGGACGCGCGGCGCCGCTGTGCTGCCTCGGGGGCGGCGGGCCGCGACGCGGAGCCGGCCCCGGCGGCGTCAAGACGGCCGGACAGCGGCGAGCTCACCGTGCTCGGTCCGCGGCGGGCCCTGGTCCTTGTCGATGCGCACGTGATGGGCGTCCTGCCGCTCTCCGCAGCGCTCCTTTTGGCCCCCGGTCCGCATCAGATTTCGCTCGAGGTCGGGACGCGGCGGGTGAGCAGTCCGGTCAACGTGCCGGCCGGCCGCGCCGCGCTGCTCACGCTCGCCGGCCAGCCGCGGCTGATGCTGATGCCGGCCGCGGCGCTGCTGGTCGACTTTGCCGGCATCCCGGAGGCGACGGAGTCGCTCTTTTACCAGACGGCATCCCAGGCGATAAAGGCCCGGAACCTGGGGCTTTTAGGGCAGTGGGGGGCGCTGACCGAGCGGCTGGAGCTTGGCGGCTGCCGCGATGCCGTCTGTCAACAGGCCCTGGCGCAAAAATACGCGCTGCGCTACGTGGTGGCGGCCCGCGCCGTCGCGGAGCCCGATGGCTGGCAGCTGTTTGCGCAGCTGTTCGATGCCGAGATCGGCGCCGTGGCGAGCGAGCAGTCCGGCGGCTGCGAGCACTGCACCGGTGAGCAGGCGAGCGCCCGCCTGGGGGAGCTCCTCGGGCAGGCGCTGCTGCAGGGACAGAGCCGGCCGACTGGCATTCTCGAGGTCACCTCCATTCCGCCGGGCGGCGAGGTGCTGCTCGCCGGTCTGCGCCTCGGGCAGACGCCGCTGCGCCACCCGGCCTTCGCCGGCGAACACGCGATCGTCGTGCAGCACCCCGGCTTCGCGCCATATCAAAATGAAGTCGTGGTCGAGCCCGGCCGCGGCGCCGCGCTCGACGCTGTGCTGCGCACTAGCACCGTCGAGTCCGCGCTGACCGCCCCCGACTCGGCCGCTGTCCCGGCCCGAGCGCAAGCGGAGCTGGCAGCGGTCCCGGCAACCCGCCAAAAGGCAGCACCGGCCGCTCTGCCATCACTTCCCGCACCGCCGCCGCTCCGCCGCGCGCCACGGCCGCGCTGGCGGCTCGGTCTGGGCATCGCGGCGTCGATCGTCGGGGCCGCGCTCTCCGGGTTCGGCGCGGCCGGTCTGGCCCTGGACGGCAGCTGCACTCAGACTCCGCTTCCCACCGCCGCTGGTGAGCTGTGCCCGAGCGGCCGCGTGGTAGACTCCAGCGCCGCCGGGGCCGGACTTCTCGCCGCTGGGCTATCGACGCTGGGCGCCGGCACGCTCCTGTGGGCCCTACCAGGTGCCCGCACCATCGAGCTCAGCGCTCTCGCTAACCTGCCCCTGGGCCTCTCAGCGACCTTACCCGCCAACCCCGCGGCGAACCGCTCCGCGGCGACCGGCGTCGCCGTGCGCGGAGATTTCTAGCCGCAGCCGCTTGGCCTTGCTTCGTCTCCCTCGGATCCGACCCATGCGCTTTCCTCTCCTACTTTTCTTGGCCGCGAGCGTCCTCCAAACTGCCGGCTGCCAGCTGTTCGGCGACCGCCCCTGCGAACCGGGACGCTACGCCTGCCCAGACGCGGCGCCCGTCTCCCCGGATCTCAGCCGCGCGGGCGCCTGCACCCTGGAGAATCCCTGCGCCCTGCCGAGCCCGCAGCCGCACCGGATTGACAGCACCTCGGCAGGGGCGCTGGCGAACCTGACGGCGATAAGCGGCCGCGGCGCCGACGCCTGGTTCGTGGGGAGAAGCCCTGCCGGCCAGGGGGTGCTGCTGCACGCCAGCCCCGGCCAGCTCGTGCGCACCGAAGCCGTTTTGCCGGTGGCCGACCCGCAGGCGGTCACGGCCACCGCGACCGACCCGCTGCGCCTTTTCATCGCCAGCCAGGGCAGCGCCCTGCACGAGTACGATCCGCAGTCGCGACAAGTCACGCCGCGCTCGCTCGATACCGGCGGTTGTCAGGGGCGGATCAGCGCCAACGGGGCGCTGTACGGAGTATTCGCGCTGGCGCCGGAGGACCTGTGGCTCGTGGGGGCGCCAACCAGTGATTCCGCGGCCGGCCTGTTCCGGGTGCGCGGCGAGACGTGCCAGGTGCTGCCCGAGCCGGCCAGCGCCGGCCTGCGGTTCAGCGGCGTGTGGGGCGCCGCACGCAGCCCCGTCGAGCCGGCGCAGCGCATCGTCTGGGCGGTCGGGGACAGCGGCGCGGTGGTGGTGTGGACGTTCCAGGGTCCAGACGGCCAACCGCTGGCCCAGAACTTCCGCCTCGGCAGCGCTACCGCCTTCCGCGCGATCTCCGGCAGCAGCCGCTGCCCGACGGCTCCGACCCTCGGCGATGAGACCGGCACCTGCGTCTTCATGATTACCGCCGACGCGCTATACCGGGCCACGGACACTATGCCGATGCCGATCGCGCTGCCGGTGAGCATCAACGCAAGCCCGGTCGAGCTGACCGGGGTGTTCGTGGACGGCGAGTTCGCGTGGATATGCGGCGCGCAGTCGGGGACGGGATTTGTCGCCCGCCAGCGGCTGCGCAGCGGGGAATGGTCTTACGCCGGCTTATCGCCCCTTATGGGCACACCCCGCGCCGCCTGGGGCGCTGGCGATGGCAGCCTGTGGCTCGCCGGGGATCAGGGAACGATTGTTTATCTTCCCAGTAGCTCCAGTAATCTTTGAAGATCGCGAGTGCGCGGCTCCCGCCCTGGCCCGGGCTGCTCACTCTCAATGAATCTCCGCTCGGAAAAGGCGTCTATGCAAGGCTGCGCGGCACCACAGCCGCCGTCCGCGTAGTAGGATAGAAGACCTAGCCGAGGGCCCCGCCATGAAGATCCGTACCTTCGCTTCGCCACACCTTGCTTTGGGTCTGTCGCAGCTCGTCCCGGGACTTTTGCCATCGCTGTTCGCCGCGACGCTGCTCACCCCGACCGTGGGAGAGGCACAGCAGCCGCCTGCGGCCACCCAGAATCAGCCCGCGCCGCAGTATCCGCAGGGCTACCCCCAATACCCGCAGTATCCCCAGTACCCGCAAGCGGGCGCTCCGGGGGCCGCGCCGCCGCAGGGCTACCCGCCGCCGCAGGGCTACCCGCAGTATCCGCAGGGCTATCCCCAGTACCCGCAGCAGCCGCAGGGCTACCCGCAATATCCGCAGTATCCGCAGGGCTATCCCCAGTACCCGGGCTACCCCCAGCCGGGCGCGCAGCCACCGCCGCAAGCGCCGCAGCAGCCGGCAGCTCAGCCACCGGCCGCGGCGCCCGCCGATCCCACGGCCAAGCTCACGCTGAGCGCCGCCAACGATGAGGCCAAGAGCCTGCTGCAGGCCTGCCTGGATGCGGCGGACAACTACCGGCCGGAGACCGCCCGCCTCAAGTGCACCGACGCCGTGACCAAGGACGATAAGCTGGCGCTCGGGTTCGCCCTGCTGGCGCAGCTTGCGGGTCCCAATCGCGCGGTCGCAAACAAGCGGGTGGAAGAGGCGCAGGACGCCCTGCAGCGCCGCCCGCCGAGCGATGCCGAGCGGACCCTCATCGAGGGCATCATCGCCCAGGTGCAAGACCGCCGGCCGGCGGCGCGGGCCGCCTTTGACGCGCTGGTCGCGCTGGTGCCGGGCGAGCGCCGGGCCTACTACTATCGCGGCCTGGCCAAGTACCGCGTCGCCGACTTCGATAGCGCTCTGGCCGATCTCCAGAAAGCGGTTGAGCTCGACGGCAAATTTGGGCCGGCGCACAACGCCATCGGCCACCTGCAGCTGCGCCGCGACAAGCTCGATGAAGCGGCGCGGGCCTTTGAGAAGTATGTGGAGGTCGCTCCGCGGGAAGCCAACGCGCACGACTCCATGGCCATCCTGCACCTGCGCAAAGGCGAGCTCGGGCCGGCGGTCGAGTCCGCCCGCAAGGCGCTGGAGCTCGACGGCAAGTTCCTCAAGGCGGCGGTGCGCCTGGGCGATGCGCTGCTCCTGCAGGGCAACCCCATCCTGGCGCGCAAGGCCTACGCCGCGCTTATCGCCTCCAGCGATCCGGCGGAGCACCACGATGGGGCGCTGCGCACGGCGCGCAGCCGCATGCTGGAGGCGCCGGGCGCGCCGACCGCCAAGCTGATGCTCGATGCGGAGAAGGACTACGCCGCGGAGGTAGAGGTCGCGCGGCGCCTGGACCGCCGGGCGGATCTGGTCGGCACGCTGCTGGAGCTTTCGCGGGTGCAGCTGGAGCGCGGAGCTCCGGCTGAGGCGGCGCGGACCCTGCAGTCGGCGCGCGACGCCATCGACGGCAAGGTCGAGGTCGAAAACGCCAAGCCGAGCGATGCCGCCGCCGCCACCGCAGCCGCGAAGTCGCCGGCCGATAAAGAAAAAGCCGAGCGGGAGCAGAAGGAAAAAGCCGCGCCGAACTTGACCGAGGATGAGAAGGCCCGCCTGCAGGCCGAAGTGGTGGTGCTGCGCGCGCTGCTCCTGTCGAGCATCGGCGAGCGCGAGCTAGCGCAGGAGCGGGCCGGAGAGCTGGAGAAGATGCTCCGCGGCAGCGCCGGTCTGCAGCGGGCCCGCGAGGTGCGCGGTGATCTCGCGGCGCGCGACGGCGACCGCCAAGGCGCGGTG
>CALFML010000939.1 GCA_937879845.1 uncultured Myxococcales bacterium | reverse complement strand
AGTCGCACAATGGCCCACTATAGGGCTCAGTACTGAATACATCGAGTCCCGCACCACTAAGTTTTCCGGATTTTAGCGCGTCGACCAGCGCAGCCTCATCCACCATGTCGCCGCGCGCGAGATTCACCAGGACAGCACCGGATTTCATGGACTCGAATTCGACTGTCCCGATTACGGGCCGCTGATCGGCGCTCCTGGAGGCGTGGATCGAGACAATATCCGCCTCACGCAGCAAGGCCTCGCCGCGGGAGTAATCGCCCAAAGTGTAGAACAGCCAGCCCAACTCGCTGGCCGCCGCCGCGGTCGCCGGATGTTTCGGCCGCAGTCGCCTCTCGGTCTCATAGACCCGCACGTTGAGCGGCTCCGCGTCCTGGTGCAGGCCGCGCTGCAGGTAGTGGTAGGCGAGGGTCCGCAGGCAGATGATGGTCGAGCGGGCATCGGGGCCGGCGGCTTTTTCCATCATCCCCAGCGCGCGCACCTGCACGTGCAACTCGGGCTACACGGGAGCGGGCACGTCCTGCGCGCCGGAGTCGACGTGCGCGCCCGTGTGCGGCGCCGGGCAGACCTATTTCGAAGTGCTGAAAACCCTGCCCGAGCCGGCGCGCACGTCTGCCCTGGCCACGATCGACGCGATCATGCGCCAGCTGGCCGAGATCCTCCACGCAGCCCATAAGTGCGGCGTGGTGCATCGCGACCTCAAGCCCGACAACATCATGCTCGTTCCCGATCCCGAGGTGGCGGGCGGACGGCGGGTGAAGGTGATCGATTTCGGCATCGCCAAGCTTGCCAAAGAGCTTGTCGCTCAGGACGCGCAGGGAGTAAGGACGGTCGATGGGGCGCTTATGGGGACGCCCCTTTATATGTCTCCGGAGCAGTGCCAGGGCAGCGCGGATGTGGGGGCGCCATCGGATGTGTACTCCTATGGGGTCATGTTCTATCAGCTGCTGGCCGGTCAGCCGCCGTTTAGCGCCAGCGGCATCGGCCAGCTCATCGCTGAGCACCTCTATGCACCACCGCCGCCGCTGCATGCTCGCTATCAGGGGGTGCCGCCGGCGCTGTGCGGGCTTGTCGACCGTATGCTGGACAAGGACCCGGCGAGCCGCCCCGCCATGGAGCAGGTCGCAGAGCAGCTGGCTCAGCTCAGCGAGGGCCGGCCGCGCTCATCGGAACAACCTGTTCACCCTGAAGAGTCTACCGCTGCTCCATTGCCCAAAGGGCCGGTCGTCACCACAAACGGTCTTGGTGAGCACCTCCGGCTGCCGCCGCCTGCTCCGTCGCCTCGTTACTGGGTGATGCTGGTTTTTCTCGCCGCGGCGGCGGTCGCCGTCCTGTTTTGTGCGCTGGAGATTTTTGCCAAAGCGCGACCCGTAGTCGGCTTGCCGCCGCCTGCAGATCTCTCCCAGAGCGACCCCGATGGTTCCGCGGCGGCCGCCCCGATCGGCCCTCCTGATCTGGATCTGGCGAGCGCGGCGGACTTGGCATCATCCACCGCCGCGCCGTCAGCCGACGCCGACACCCAGGCTGAGAACAAGCAACGGCACTCGACTGCCAAAAAGAGAAGAAAGGACATACTCAATGCGCAGATTCCCTTTGTTCAATAGGAGGCTTCTTATCATACTAGTCGCGATGCTCGGGCCCGCCCAGGCGCGCGCGGCGCCACTGCGCGAGCGTCGCCCGGCAAGCCCGGCATCGGCATCGCCATCGGCCGCGAGCCCGCCGACCGAGGCCGCACCGCCGGCCGCCGATTCGTCCGCGTCCGCCGCCGGCTTCAGCAAGCACCTGGAGCGCGGGCTGGCCCTATATGACCAAGCGGCCTACTCGGAGGCCCTGCGGGAGTTCGAAGCGGCGTATGAGATCCAGCAGCTGCCGCGGCTCCTGTACAACCTCGCGCGCGCCCATATACAGCTTGGTCATGCCGAGGCAGCTTTGGGGCTGTATCAGAAGTTTCTCCGCCTCGATCCCGGCGCTCCCGATGATGTCAAGCGGCAGGCGCGCGAAGACATGACCCGGGCCGGGACCATGATCGAGGCCGCAGAGCGCATCCGCGCCATCAAGGACCGCCAGCCCATCGCGCCCGAGCCCGCGCCAGCCGTCCCCGCTGTTTCCCATAGCGGTCCGGCCGACAAGGGACTCATGCCAGTGTACAAGCGCTGGTGGTTCTGGCCGGCGCTCAGCGGTGGCGTAGCCCTTTTCGGCGGAGCCTTGGCCGGAGGCATCCTGGGATACCGCGCCGCCCATCCGCCGCTGCCTCTGGAGCAGGTGCCTGCCGGCATCTCCGTCTTTACGATCAGTCTTTGATCGGCTGCAGAACAGGATTATGAAAATGAAAAATCTACCGAGCTATCGTGCGTTTTGTCCATTGCTGCTGGGGTTGTGTCTCTTCGTCGGGTGCGGCGGGCCGTCGGATGACGAGCTGCGGCCCGTGGTCCTTGTGACCCTGCGCGGGATCAGCAGCGATATCACCACCTTGCGCGTGAAGGCGCTGATCAACGGGGCGCCCGCGATGAACACCCAGGAATATCAAGAGGGTCTGGGCAGCGCGGACGTGTCGGAATATCGGTTCGCGGTGCGCGCTCCCGTCCTGCGGGCGCCGGGACGGCTGGAGCTGTCCATCTGGTCGCTGACCGCGGACGGCTGTTTCCTATCGGAGAACCAAAAGGAGTCCGCTCAAGTCGAACCGGCGCAGTTTCAGGAGCTGATCATCGACCTGCATCGCTTCGAAAAAGTGATGTGTCCTCTAACGGTGCAGCGGCAGGGCGGCCCGGGACTTGTCCACTTTGACCCGGAGCGTCCCGTCTGCGCCGATACCTGCACCGAGCTCGTTCCGCGCGACCAGACAGTGACCCTGATTGCCGATGGCAACCGCCAGACCAGCCTGCAGCAGTGGGAGGGCGATTGCAGCGGCCAGAGCACCTGCCAGGTGAAGCTCAGCAGCCCCAAGCAAGTGACCGCGCGCTTCATGCAGACGCTGCGCGTCGTTCCCACATGGTCCAGCAGCGAGCCGGGGGCCGCGCTCATCACCTCCGACCCGGCCGGCATTGCCTGCGCCGATCGCTGCGCCGCGGGGTTTCCCGATGGCATCCAGGTTACGCTCCGGGCCAAGAACGGCCCCCAGCTTTGCTTTTTAGGCTGGGGCGGACCCTGCTCGGGCACCGAAACATGCGTGGTCACGGCCGGGAACGTGGCAGAGGTGACCGCTACCTTCGCAGTCTGCACGGTTCAGACTAGCCCCGTCAGCAACTACATCTCAAGCGTCTGGGCTTCGTCCGAAGCGGACATCTGGGCGACAGCCGACACCACGCTGCTGCGGTCTGAAGATGGCAAGACCTGGAAGTCGGTTTCCATCTCGCCCGATGTAGGTCACATAAACTATGCATGGACCAGCAGCCCGCAGAGCGAAGTGTGGTTCTCGGGGCGACCGAGAACAGGTTCGGGCAATATTCTCACCCGGCTAAACCGTTCCTTGAGCAGCAGCTCGACGACGAGCTACTCAGATGAAGTGCGTGTAATATGGGGCTCGAACGCCAGTGAGGTCTTCGCTCTTGGGTCAAGCGGGAGGATTGGCAGAGTAGACACTGGTTCGTTCGTGCTGTCGCAGAGTCACCCGAGCTCCCTTTATGGTCTGCATGGTAGTTCAAAAGCAGATATCTGGGCCGTTGGCGATAGCAGCTCCATCCTGCATTGGGACGGCACCGCATGGACGCAATCTCCCGTCGATAAGTCTATCTCTGCCTTGCTTCGAAGTGTCTGGGCGATCTCCTCCTCCAGCGCCTGGGCAGTGGGGAACGGCGGCGTGATTCTGACCTGGGACGGCTTCCGCTGGACTCAGGTCAATCACGGACTGACAAGCAAGGATCTAAATGGCGTCTGGGGTAGCTCGGCCTCCGATATCTGGACAGTCGGCGCGGCAGGGACGATCCTGCACTGGGATGGCCGGGTTTGGTCTAGGATCCAGTCGCTGACGGCGGCTAACTTGTACGCCGTCCACGGGGCGAATGTAAAGGCGCTGTGGATGGTCGGTGACTCGGGCACCATCTTGAAGTTCTCCCGGTGAGGACTAGGCGCAGCCGATAATATTCCTTGACAGGTATATAAACTGATGGTTATATGCCTGCTATGGAATCAACGTTCGCCATCGTCGCGGAGCCGAATCGTCGGGCCATCTTGAGCCTGCTGCTCTCGTCTGAGCGCTCCGTTTCCGAGATCGAGCGCGAGCTTCGTCTGTCGCAGCCGTCCGCCTCCAAGCATCTGCGGGTGCTGCGGGAGGCCGGGTTTGTGGAGTCGCGAATCCAAGCGCAGCGGCGCCTCTATCGGCTGCGGCCGGAGCCGCTCATGGAGCTCGACGCATGGCTTGTTCCCTTCCGCCGCTTCTGGTCAAGGCACGTCGATGCCTTGGCGCAACACTTGGACAAGATGGAAGAGATTGAACAGATGGACAAGGTGCCCCCCGCGAAAGGAAAGAAAAGTCATGACGAGCCGTGAACAATATGAGCCGGGCGCCGCTGCGGGCGCCGAGGTCCGAAAAGATGGCGACAAGTGGACGCTGGTTCTGGTCCGCGAGCTCCCGCATCCGCCGGCCAAGGTTTGGCAAGCGCTCACCGAGCCGGAGCATCTCCGCCAGTGGGCACCGTTTGATTCGGACCGCAACCTGGGTACCGCTGGCACCGCCAATCTGACGACCGTGGGGGCCAAGTCGCCGCTTGTATCCCAGTCCCAGGTCAAGCGCGCCGATGCGCCCAAGGTGCTCGAGTTCAACTGGGGCGGACAGGACATCCGCTGGGAGCTGGAGCCGCTGGCCGGACGCGGCACGCGGCTCACGCTCTGGCACAACATCAACCGCGGATTCATCGCGATGGGCGCGGCGGGCTGGCACATCTGCTTCGATGTGCTGGGACGGTTTCTCGAAGGCCAGCCGATTGGCCGCATCGTCGGCGCAGAGGTCATGAAGTTCGGCGGCTGGCAGCGCTTGAACGCCGAGTACGCCAAGCAGTTCGGCGTCCAGACCCCCGCTTGACCCGCTCACCCCGAGCCTTAATCAGAAAAGGAAGAGCCAATGATGAACGCGGAACCGCAAAGAGAAGAAACGGCGTCCAAGCTGACGGCGTCCGAGCTGATCGATCAGAGGATTAGGGAGCTGGGCGATTGGCGGGGAGAAATGCTGGGCCGGGTGCGCCGGCTCATCCGCGAGGCGGACCCGGAGATCGTCGAGGAGTGGAAGTGGATGGGGACCCCCGTGTGGTCCCATAACGGAATCATCTGCACGGGTGAGAGCTATAAGAGCCATGTCAAGCTGACGTTCGCCAAGGGCGCCGCCCTGAAGGACTCTGCCGGTCTGTTCAACTCCGGACTCGACGGCAACGTCCGCCGCGCCATCGACATCCATGAAGGCGACAAGCTCGACGAGGCGGCCCTGAAGGACCTCATTCGCTCCGCCGCGGCGCTGAATCTCAAGGGCAAGAAGCGCCGGTCCTGATCCCGACTCGCACCGCGGTAGCCGGCGCGCGGGTCGCGTTCCCGCGGCGATCGCGGCGGCGCGGCACGGGCGCGGCACGGGCGCGTTCAGGCGCGGATCTGGCGCACGATGTCCGCCTGCTCGAAGGCGCGGCGAGCCGGCATGGAGCCCAGCGCGGCGCCCACGGAATCGACGATGCTGCGCGCCTGGGCAGCAAGCGCCGCGTCAGGCTCAAGCAAAAGAGCCGCCGCTGCCACGCGCAGAAATAATGCGGGATGGTCCGCCTGCCGGGCCAGCCGGAGCGCGTCTTTGAGATCGGCGCGGGCACGGTCTTTCTGTCCCAGCCCGACAAGAGCGCGCGCCTGCACGAGCAGCCCGAGGATCTGGTACTTGATGCGAGATCGGAAGAGCGTCGTGTAGGGAAAGAGTGTCTTCGCCTGTGTAGAT
>CALFML010000938.1 GCA_937879845.1 uncultured Myxococcales bacterium | reverse complement strand
AGGAGCCCGACGCCAAATAGGCCCCCGGTTTCAGCACGGCAGCCGCAGCGATCGTAAATCTATCCGCAACCTATCCCCAGCCCATTCATTGCCGGTGCCGCGGGCGCGCGGGCGCGACGCCGCGGAAAGGCCCTTTTATTCCTCCCATGCGTTAAACTGTATAAAGACCCATGACGAGTCGCGCGCCGGGTGACAACCCAAATGAGATCTATGTCGGCGCTCACCTATTTCGCTGGGAGCCCCCGGATATCGGCTACCTCTGTTACCGCGGCGACCTCGATGGTCCGGCGATGATCGCGCTCCGCGACAAGGGACGGCAGTTCACGGTGGGGCAGCCGCAGGTCTTCATGCTGGTTCAGATGGCGTACCTGGGCAAGGTCAGCCTGGAGGCGCGCCGGCAGTCGGCGCAGGGAGGCAAGGACGTCAACATGCGCGGCATCGCCGTGGTCAACGCCTCCGCTCCGCTGCGCCTCATCTCCAGCCTGGTCAGCCGCGCCTTCGATCTGCTAAACGGGAACACCGACAACCCGACGCGCTTCTTTGAGACCGAGTCCGAAGCCCGCGCCTGGATCGCAGCGCGGCGCACCACCCTGCAGGCCGCAGGAAGCCTCGCGCGCAAGCTCTGAGGCCGCGCCGCCCGGGACGAAGCGCTCAGCGAATCCATCCGCGACATCTCCGCCGCCTCTCCACGCGATCGCCGCACCGACCAGCAAGTCCGTGCAGAACCTTGTCGGGCTAAACGGAGCCGCCGTCGCTGCGCGGGCTCACCTTGTTCCGCGCGGCCGCTAACTGACCGGCGGCGTGTACGATTTGTCCGGAACGGCGGCTCACAGCCGATTGTGCAGAATCATGCCGTTCTGACCGACTACATAGAAGTCGGTATCGTTGTTTCCCCACACGGCGTACAAGTTGGTGGTGACGCCGCCGTTTGCCACGACCTGCCAGCTGCCGTTGTACTTCCAGATGTTACCGCCGTCGCCGACCGCATAGATGGAGGTGGCGCTGAAGCCGAAGATGGCGCGCATGTTGACTCCGGCCACCGGCGCGGTCATGGCAGTCAGAGAAGTGCCGTTGGACAATAGGAGGGTGCTGCTATCGCCGACGATGAAGATGTTCGTCTTGGAAGTACCCCAGACGCCGTTCAAGTTGCTGGAGACGGTGCCGATCGACGGGTCGTTACTGGCGCCGAGCACCCGCGTGTTGCGGCCGCTCGCACCGACGATCATGAACACCGTGGGCTCCAGCAGTGCGACCGCATTCCAGGCGTAGTCCAGGCCGCCCACCATCACCGGACTCCAAGCGTTGGTCTTGTACTGCACGTAGGAAGTGTTGTTGCCGATGTTGTCGCCTACGGCGTAGGCCTCCGTGGGAGATACGGTCAGGACGCCGCGGAGCTGGACGGCGACGTTGCTGGTCTGCCGCGACCAGCTCGTGCCGCTGTCCGGGGTCGAGATAATCGTTCCGGCATCCCCAACCGCGAAGCCGAACTGCGAACCGGGCTGGCCGTGAATCGCCCGCAGGGTCGTGGTGGCTTGGACTCCGGAGTTGACCGCTTTCCAAGTGCCGTCCCCCTGCCCTTGCAGGACCGTTCCGCCAGCGCCGACGGCGACGATCTTGGTCGTGCTGAAGCCCCAGATTCCGTAGAGGTTGTTAGTCTGCGCCGGCGGGGTCTCGGGACAAAATCCAGAGCAGCGGAACGTCGCGGTCACAGTGGTCGCCTGGTTGAGCTGGAACGTACAGTTTGGCGCCGTGCTGCAGCCGGCCGCGCCGCTCCAGCCGACGAATTTATAAGTGACGCCGGCCGGCGAGGCGCTCGGCGCCGCCGTCAGGCTCACGAGCTGGCTCGGACCGAAATTTTTCATGCACGTCGGGCCGCAGTTGATGGAGCCGTCCATCGAGGTGACCGTCCCCTTCCCATCACCGGCAGTGGCGACGGTCAGCGGCACCATTTGGTTCTGGCAGCCGGCCGTCGGCGCCATCTGCAGCACAGAGATGGCTACGGCGTAGGTCTGGTTCGCCGTCAGCTCGATCTTGGCCTCGCCGGTCGCGACCACGCACGGCGTGGCGTCGTACGCGCGCACGGCCAAGTTCAGGGCGCCGCGGGAGTTGGGAGGAAAGCTGATGGTCACAAGCGCCAGCGAGCTCTGATCGCCGTTAAACTGCGGCGTGGGCGTCTTTAGGACTGCATCGAGCTGCACGTCCACATCCAGCCGCACCACGCTCGCCGGCAGGTTGTTCAGACTCAGCTGGACAAACGGCGCGTCCGGGCCTTGACTACACGATCCGGCGGCCAGGAGGCACCAAAGCGCGAGCACCGGTCCCACGCCGCGCGCCGTCGGTAAAGCCGGCAACCGGCGGTAGTAGGAAACACTGCGAGACAAGCGAGCGAAGGCCGTCATGCGATCACCTCCACGTTTTCAGAACACGATGTGGTTTATCGACTGCGGCGGCTGCGCCGCGCCGTTCATCTGGCTGACGACCACTCCCGCCGTCACTGCCGCCGCGGCCGCTGCGGCGCCGCCGATGGCGACCCAGAACCACCACTTCTTATAGACCGGCTTGCGCCCGCCATCGCCTTTTGCTCCGCCATCGCTGCCGGCGATGAGGCGTACCTCGAGGCGGCTCGTGTGCGACTCGGCGACCGTGACCGTGGCTTTTTGGGAATGGTAGCCGGGTGCGCTCAGGACCACCGCGTGGCTGCCGCTGAACGCCGGACGCTGGTAGGGGGTGCGGCCGGTCTCGCTGCCGTCGACCCGAACCTGGGCGCCGGGCGGCTCCGTATCCAGGGCCAGCGTGCCGCGCGGCTTGGCGAGCGCGGTGGCAATCACCTGCTTGGCCAGCTCGCGCAGGTTCTTGGCCGCATCAGCCGGCGTGCATCTGGAGCAGGTGCTGGTCATACTCGCCGCCTGGGCGCCGACTTCGACGTCATAGGCATCGAGCTGAAGCTGATAGGTCGCCCGTCCGGCCGCCGCGCCCTCCGCGGCCGCAGAGAAGACGAGCACGGAGCCGGCGTTGAGCAGCGTTCCCAGACGCTCCAGACACGACGGCATGTTGCAGGTACGCAGCGCCGATTCACCTTGTAGGGCTGCTTCCAGCTCCGCGGCGCCCACTGCGCTCAGGTGCGCGGCAAGGGCCGCCTGGACCACCGCCTGGCCCAGCTCAGCGCGCAGCTCTGCCGCCACCGCCGGCGCCGGCACGACCGCCACCGTCCCCGATGCCGCCCGCGCAGTCCCAGCGCCCAATCCCAGCCCGATAAGGCAAAGCGTCACGGCCAGCGCCAGACGACCGCGCACGCCATCGCAGCGCCCGGCGTGCCGCCTTGCCGCAGAGCGGGCGGCAGCAGCCCCTAGCGCCTCGTGTGCGACCGGATGAGTAGGTGACATTGCGGTGTTGTGCGGCGAGCCGTCCCAGGTCTCGCGCCCAAAGATGGCTTAGCGGAACCTGGCCTCATCGTACCACGAGCCGCGGCATCGTCTCAATTAACAGCGGCCTGACTCTGGTCTTCTCTTATCGCTTCGGTACCGCTTCGGCTTTCCTGTTTCCGCTCCGCAAGCCGCGCCTGCATCGCGGGTGCCGGCTGCTGCCGTCGCGGCGCGTACGATAAAAGGGCGGCGGACGTCATCGGGCTGAACGCATCGACGCCAGAGCCGCATCGGTGCGGCGCGTAGTTGGCAGGACTGCGGACATCCTGCGGATGGATTGGTAAACGAACGGTTCGAGCAGGCGACCGGATTTACGAGGCAGGCCCGGGCGCGCCAACAAGGCTTACGCGAAAGGAGGACTTCTTGATAGCCTGCGGTCGAAAATTGTGAGGCCAACTGCTCATGAAGCGCTCGTTCGTCCGTATCCCTTTTCTCCTGGCCGGTGTCTCGGCCTTTCAGCTCCTGCTCGCCGCCTGCTCGGCACCGCCGGGAGCCCCACCTTCAACGGCGGCGCCGCAAGTCGCGGCCTGGGTCGCGCATCGCGACCCCGAGCTCGGCGTGCCGACCTTCGCCTGGATCGACGGTCAGCCCGCGCCCGGCTCTGACGCGACAACCGTGGCGTGGCGGGTCCTGCGCGAGCTCGGTCCGGTCTGGGGCCTCGACAGCGAGGCGCTGCAAGCGGCGCGGCTTGGCCGGATGCACGACACCGGCCAGGGCGCCATCATCGCCCAGTTCGCGCAGGAGGTGGCGGGCCTGGAGGTCTTCCGGCTCGGCCTCAACGTGGCCATGAACCGCGAGCTGCAGCCGCTCGGCGCCACCGGCTACCTCAGCCCGCACGTCCGGCCGACCTCGGCCGATTTTGCCCTGGGGGCCGACGCGGCGGTGGCGCAGGCGATCGCGGCGATGACCGGCACCATGGTGCAGCCTTCGGGCAACTCCAGCGCACAGGCGGGCTACCGGCTGCACACCATCGGCGCGTTCTCCGCCGCCGGCACGCGCTACCGTCCGGCCTCGCCGCCGCGCAGCAAGCGGGTGTGGTTCCCGACCGCGCAGGGACTCGTGCCGGCATACTATGTCGAGCTCGATCTGTCGCTCAACGACCAGCCCGACTCGTCCATGCGCTCTTACGTAGTGAGCGCCGAAGACGGCAAGATTCTGTTTCAGAACAACCTGATTCAGAACGACTCCTATAAGTATCGGGTGTTCGCCGATAAGGCTCCGGGCTTTACGCCGTGGGACGGCCCGCACGGCAACGCGTTTACCCCCCACCCGACCGGCCTGCGCGACGACACCGAGCTTTCCTTTATTCCCTCGCAGCTGGTCACGGTGGAGAACGTGCCGTTCAAGAAGAACGACCCCTGGCTGCCGCCCGGCGCCACCGAGGCCACCGGCAACAACGCCACCGCCTACGCCGACATCGCCGCGCCCGACGGCCGCTCCGCGGGCGACGTGATCCTCAAGCCGAGCGCCGCGGGCGAGTTCGACTACAACATCGATGTCGCCAAGGACGACCCGGCCGCCGACGCGCGGACGATCCAGGCCGTCACCGCCAACTTCTTCTACATCGTCAACTACCAGCACGACACCTTCTACGACGCCGGTTGGGATGAGAGCTCCGGCAACGCGCAGATGGATAACTTCGGCCGCGGCGGCGTCGCGGGCGATCCGATCCGGGCCGAGTCGCAGGACAACTCCGGCCGCAACAACGCCAACGCGTCGACTCCGGCCGACGGCGCTTCGCCGCGCATCCAGATGTACTTGTTCGATCCCAGCGAGAACGCCGCCCGCGTCACCGCCCCGGCGGATCTGGCCCGCGTCTATCGCATCGGACGGGCGGCGTTTGGTCCCAAGATCTTTGACGTCAAAGCCGATCTGGTGATCGTAAACGACGGCATGGGAACAAGTCCGAGCGACGGCTGCGAGACTCCCTTTGTCAACGCCGCCGCGGTCAAAGACAAGCTCGCGGTCATCAGCCGCGCCAGCTGCGCCTACGAGCTGCAGGTCTACAACGCCCAGGCAAACGGCGCCAAGGGCGTGGTCGTCGTCAACAACGTGGCGGGCAACCCGCGCTCCATGCCGGCGGCGCCGACCCCCCCGCCGGCCCCGGTGACGATTCCCGCGGTGATGATCTCGCAGGCCGACGGCGCGCTTATCTCCGCCAAGCTCACGGCGGGTACCACGGTGACGTTCGCGGTGCGCACCACCCTGGTCAACAACGACAGCTCTCTGGATGCGATGATCGTCGCGCATGAGTGGGGCCACGTCCTGTCCAACCGCCTCATTGGCAACGCCAACGGACTAGACAACAACCAAGGCGGCTCGATGGGCGAAGGCTGGGGCGACTTTGCCGCCCTGCTCCTGACGACCCGCGAGGAAGATGCCACCGCCATGGCGAACGCGAACTGGAGCGGCGCCTTTGCCGCCGCCGCGTACTCCACCGGTCCCGCCAATAACTCCGCTTACAATGGCATCCGCCGCTACCCCTACTCCGCGGATCTGGCCAAAAATCCGCTGACCTTCCGCCACATCACAAACGGCGTCGCGCTGCCCGCCCTGCCGGCTCCCGCCTTCGGGGCCGATGGCGGCAACAACGCCGAAGTACACAACACCGGCGAGGTATGGGCCAACATGCTGTGGGAGTGCTACGTGGCGCTGCTCCGCGACACCGGGCGCTACACCTTCGTCCAGGCGCAAAAGGCGATGCGCGAGTACCTGGTCGCCTCGCTCAAGCTCACGCCGATAAATCCCACCATGACCGAGGCGCGCGATGCGGTGCTCCTGGCGGCGCTGGCCAAGAGCAGCAAGGACTTCGAGCTGTTCGCGCACGCCTTTGCCAAGCGCGGACTCGGCTCATTGGCCGTGGCCCCGACGCGCGGCTCCGCCACCCACAGCGGCGCGGTCGAAAGCTTCGCCGAGGGCGGCGTCGTGCAGCTCGATGCGATGACCCTGACCGACACGTTCCGCTCCTGCGACCGCGATGGAGTTCTGGACAACGGCGAGCTTGGCCTGCTCACCGTCCGGCTGCGCAACGCCGGAACCCTGCCCTTCACCGCCACCGCCACGGTCAGCTCCGAGACCCCCGGCGTCACCTTCCCGCGCGGCAACTCGCTCCGCTTCTCCACCGCCGGACCCTTTCAGATGGTCACCGGAACCCTGATCGTCGGGTTGAAGGGGACCGCGCCCAAGGTCGAGTTCCAGTTCCAGGCGCGGGTGGACGCGACCAACCTGGCAGCCCCCGGGACCGTTATCCTCAGCCGGCCCTTTGTCGGCAACTATGATCTGGTGCCGGCCTCGGCGACCGGCGACTCGATGGATGACTCCAGCACCCTCTGGACGCTCACGAGCGATCCGCTGCTCAGCACCAACGAGCCGTGGGTCCAGGTGCACGAAGGCGCAAACGGCCGCTGGTCGATCCCCGATCACGGGGCGCCCTCCGATCAGAGGTTGGTATCGCCGGCGCTGCAGGTCAGCGCCACCGGGAACTTCGGCTTCACCCTACGCCACCGCTACAGCATGGAGGCCGACAGCTCCACAAACTACGACGGCGCGGTGATTGAGATCACCACCGACGACGGCAAGACCTGGAACGACATCGGCGCCACCCTGTCGCGAAATGGGTATAACGGCGCGCTGTGGGATCTGAACGACGTACTCCCGAATCGGCGAGCGTTCGTCGCCACCAGCACAGGCTATCCGAGCTATCTCACCACGACCGCCGATCTCGGCACCGCCTACCAGGGTAAGACGGTGAAGCTGCGCTTCCGCGTCGGCACCGATCCCGCCGTCGGAGGACCCGGCTGGGATATCGATGACATCCAGATAAGCGGGATCGACAACCTCCCCTTCCCATCGCGCCAAGCCGCAGCCAGCTGCGTCGGCGTTCCGTAGCGCGGTAAAAAGTCCGCGCGGGCCAGCTCCACGGCCAAAGTATGTGGCGCTGGCCCCTTGCCGAGTTCGACGGACTTGATATGATGCGCGCCCGATTTATCGCGATATTCGAGGAAAGCCATGTCAAACCGGTCGAACGTTCTTCTGGGACTCGGATTCACTCTGCTTGCTGGCTGCGGTAACGGCAGCAACACCTGCGTAACCGGACAGAGCATCATGTGCGCCTGCGCCAGCGGCGCCACGGGCGCTCAGGTGTGCCAGGCGGGCGGCACCTACGGCGCCTGCTCGTGCGCATCCAGCGATGGCGGAACTACCGCGGGAGGAGACGGCGGCGGACAAGCGGGCAAGCGGGTGTTCATCACCAGCACCGCGTATCCCGGAAACTTCGGCGGCTCCACGGTTGCGGCAGACAGCTTGGCGGCAGCCGACATGATATGCCAGCTCGCGGCGCAGGGCGCGCTGCTGGGCGGCAAGTGGAAGGCGTGGCTGTCGGCCACCGGCGTGAACGCCATCGACCGCATCGCCGATGTCGGCCCTTGGTATGCGCTGGATGGAACGAAGATCTTCAATAACCGCGACAACCTGACGACTTCGCCCGTGAACCGGCTGACGGTGGATGAAAAAGGCAAACCTTCCAACTCCCTGCCGATCACCGTCTGGACCGGAACCAAGACCGGCGGACAACAAGGCAGCGTCAACTGCATCAACTGGGGCTCTAGCAGCAGCACCTCCTCCGGCGTAATCGGATACGCGGACAGTCCTCCCAACTGGACCGATTCCGGCGGCGCGGCCGCCTGCTCCAACACCGAACATCTGATCTGCTTCGAGCAGTAGCACCCAAACCCGTCCGCGCTCCGTACCGACGCGGTGCGAACGGATTCAGGCGGCTTCGCCGGCGTAATTGACCCTCTCGGGCTGACTGTCTTTTCTTACACTTGCCCCACGCGGCCGCGGCCGCCAATCCGTCCGCGCCGCCTCTTTCCCGACCCGGACCGGGCTTGCGCTTTCTGCGGACGCGATAGGCTTTCGCACCGCTCGCGGAGCCGAGTATGCTCGCCCGCATGGAAAATCATATTGAAGTCTCTCCGTCGGGCCGCGCCAGTTGCAAGACGTGTGCGAAGGCGATCGGCAAAGGCGAGCTGCGCCTTGGAGAGAGCGTGAAAAGCCAGTTCGGCAGCGATGGCGTGTCGCTGCGCTGGCATCATCTGGCGTGCGCGGCACGGACGCTGCCGGCGGCGCTGCAGCAGGCCCTTGCGAGCTTCAGCGGGGAAGTTCCTGAGCGCTCCGCCCTGGAAGCGGCGATGCAAGCCGGGGCCGCGCAGCCGCCGCCCAAGCAGGCCACCGGCGCCCTGCCGAGCGCGGATCTGGCGCCGACCGGCCGCGCCAAGTGCATCCACTGCAATGAAGCCATCGCCAAGGCCAGCATCCGCATCGCGGTCGAGCGCGAAGTGGATACCGGATCGTTTGTCACCAAGGGCGCCGGCTACCTGCATCCGGCCTGCTGCGCGGCGTGGGCGGTGAGCGGCTGGGAGGCGGGCCTCGACGATCTGAGCGCGCAGGTAAATAGCAACACCGGGCTCAGTGAGCTGCCGCCGCCGTTCGCCGCGGGGGCAGCGGCAGCGGCGGGCGGGACCGGCGCCGCGGGAGCCCCAGCGGCCAAGGCTGCGGTCGAGCCGCCGCCGTTTGCCACCTTGTCGGGGAAAGAGGTCGCGGCGATGGCGGCCAAGTTCGCCAAGCTCAAGGACGCTTACAAGGCCGACTCGATCATCGAAAAGGCCGGCATCGAGTGGGGCAGCCGCGACCCGCTGCGCTGGCACATCGCCCGGCACGGCCTGCTTGAGCCGACGCACCCGACGCTCCTATACCGCCTCGGCGAGAGCGTCCAGAGCGCCGATGACGAGGCGGTCTTCGCGATCCTGCCCAAGCTCGGAAAGCCCACCCGCGAGACCTCGGACCTGTTCCCCGGCTGGTCGCACAGCGCCGACTTGATCGTGCTGCGGGCGCAGGAGCTCGATGCGGCGCGGCTGGCGGCCCAGCTGACCGATGCGGGGGCGCATCTGCGCACCGGGATTCAGCTTGTGCGCGGGCGCTGCGGGGCGGTGCTGTCGGAGGAGGAGCGGCAGCGCGTGCTGACGGCGCTGGCGACCGGGGAGGCGCATGGCTACGGCCTGCCGCGCGCGGGCAGCGCGGATGGGACGCGGCTG
>CALFML010000937.1 GCA_937879845.1 uncultured Myxococcales bacterium | reverse complement strand
GCGTGATCAGCGTGACTGCGCCCCCGGCACCCGGCGGCGAAGTTTTGCCCGGCCGCTGCTCGCCGAGCTTGTCGTTGAGATGGCGCTGCACATCCAGCGGCAGCGCCAAGAGCTCGTCTATCAGCAGCGAGCCGCCCTGCGCCCGGCAGAGCGCCCCGCTGCGCACCCCGTAAAGACCGCCGTCGCCGCTGCGGTAGGTGTCGGCGCCGAAGAGCTGCTTGAGCATTTCATCGGCGCTGCAGCCGGTCAGGCTGGTGCGTTCAAGCGGCGCGCCGTCCGGATACATCAAGCGGTGGATGAGGCGGGCCAGACCCTCTTTGCCGGTGCCGGGCTCACCGTAGATCACCACGTGCGTGCGGTAGGGCCGGTCCTGCAGCCGCTCGATGATCCGCAGCAGCCGCGCGACGGCGGGATGGTTGGCTGACATCCGGCCCAGGGCGGCGATCCAGGCGTTGAGGTGGAGCTCGGAAGCGGCGCCCACACCGGAAGCCGACGCGGTGGCTGGCTCCGAAGCAGAGGCGATTTTCGACGCAGGGTCAGCGGCCATACAACCTCACGATATCAAAATCAAAACGCCCGCGGCCGCGGAATGCTGCGGAATCCGCGCCGCGCCCGTGTTGGAAGCGCCGCTTTGCCGTGGGGGATGGGCAGAGCGGCTTGACGCCGCAGTGGAGCGGCGCGGACACTGGAGCCCCTGCAAGTGCGCAGGATCCGATGCGGCAAAGGGTTTCCACGCGGCTTTTGCGAAGCAAGCCCCGGACAGGTCCGGGAGTTTTGCCCGCGGTTTTTGGCTGCCTGCTCATGGGCGCGGCGACCGCCCGCGAGCTGCACGCCGCCCCGGACAGCCCGCCGCCGGCAGCGGCGGACGCCGAGCTTCGCTACGGCAGCGCCTGGGTCTATAAGACGCTGTCTGATTATCACCGCCACTACCCGAAGCTGACGCGGCTTGTGCGGCTGGGAAAGTCGCATGAGGGGCGGCCGATCTGGGCGCTGGCGATCGGCGGCGACCTCGGGCGCAGCGGGGCAGGGCGGCCGTCGGTGCTCATAAACGGGGCGCACCACGGCATCGAGCCGCTGTCCATTGAGCTGGCCCTCGATGTCGCCTCCGTGCTGCTGCTGCGTTCCGGCGAGCGCCGCACCGATCTGCGGCCGGACAAAGAGCTCGATGCCAAGGTCCTGCGCTGGCTGGCGGAGCTTGTGGTGTATTGCGTTCCGGTGGTAAATCCCGACGGGATCTGGGCGCTGCAGCACGGCAACCCGCGCTCGCCGCGGAAAAACGGCCGCAGCAACCCTTCGCCGACGACTGCGACGGCGGCGCCGGGTGCGATCACGCATAACGACGGCGTCGATCTCAACCGCAACTACCCATTCAAGTGGGGGTTCCTCGGCGAAAAGGGCAGCTCCGCAAACCCCGCCAGCGCCTACTACCGCGGCCCCAGCGCCGGCTCCGAGCCCGAGACCCAGGCGATGATGCGCCTTGCCGACAGCGAGCACTTCGTCGCCAGCATCAGCTACCACACCGGCAACGTCACGGTGCTGGCGCCGTACACCATCGACGGCGTAAAGAGCCCGACCCCCAACGAGGCCTGGACCGTGGCGGAGGAGCTGGTCGCCGGCCTGCCGGAACACCCGCAGGGCAAGCCGTGGGCGGTGCGCAAGATGATCTATCCGGTGGATGGAACCGACCAGGATTTCCTGCGGGCGCGCTTTGGCACGCTGGCGCTTCTTATCGAAGGGGCGCGCAAGGACACCGCGGTGCCGGAGGAGCGGCGGGCCATCGTGCTCTCTGCGCGGCCGTTGTGGATGCGGCTCCTCGATCGGTTTCTCGATGGCCCCGCGGTATCGGGACGAGTCTTGGACGCGGCCGGCAATCCGGTCGCCGCCGCCGTCTCCATCGATGAGGTAAAGACCGCCGAAGACGAGTCTTGGACCACCCGCTGCCGCGACGGCCGCTTCGACCGCTACCTCCCCGCCGCGGGCCGCTACACCCTGCGCGTCAAAGTCGCGGGCCAACCCGACGTGACGCGCGCCATAGAGGTCGCCTCCGGCCGCACCCAGCTCGACATCGCCGTGGCGGCGGACGAAAATCGCGGCGATCCTGCGCCCTGTCCGCCGGCGCCCAAATAGCTCTCGGCCGGAAGCTCGCTGCGGTCCCCGCGCCGCGCCCGGCGGAATTTACATGTGCTCGCGCGTGGCGCGGAACACGATGTCAGGCCACTTCTCCTTGGTGTAGCCAAGGCGCCACTCGTTTTCGGCCAGGTAGGTCAGGTTGCCCTCGATGTCGATGGCCATGTTGTTGGCGAGCTTGGTCTGAAACTCATCGAGGCGCTTTTTGTCGTCGCACTGCACCCAGCGGGCGGTGCCAAACTCGATCGGCTCGTACACCGCATCGACGCCGTATTCGTCGCGGAGGCGGGCGATGATCACGTCGAACTGCAGCACGCCGACGGCGCCTAGGACATAGTCGTTGCTGCGCAGGGGGCGGAACAGCTGCACCGCTCCTTCCTCGGCAAGATGCAGGAGTCCTTTTTCGAGTTGCTTGGACTTTATCGGATTGGTCAGCCGCACGCGCCGGAAGTGCTCGGGGGCGAAGTTGGGAATGCCGATGAACTTGAGCGGCTCTTTGTCGGTGAACGTGTCGCCGATCTTGATCGTGCCGTGGTTGTGCACGCCGATGACATCGCCGGGGTAGGCCTCTTCGACGCCGGTGCGGTCCTGGGCCATGAAGATGGTGGCGTTGCCGATCTGGATGTCTTTGCCGATGCGGTGGTGGCGCACCTTCATGCCGCGGGTGAACTTGCCGGAGCAGATGCGCAGAAACGCGATCCGATCGCGGTGCGCCGGATCCATGTTCGCCTGGATCTTGAAGACGAAGCCGGAGAACTCCTCTTCGTACGGCGACACCGGACGCGACATCGTCGGACGCGAGCGCGGCGGCGGCGCGAACTCCATCAGCGCATCGAGCAGCTCCTTGACGCCGAAGTTATTGACCGCGCTGCCGAAGAACACCGGCGTCTGCTCGCCGCGCAGGTAGCGCTCCTTATCAAACGGCGCGCTGGCCCCGATCACGAGCTCCAGATCCGTGCGCAGCTGCGCCGCCTGCGTCCCGAGCAGCTGGTCGAGCTGCGGATCGCCGGCCCCGTGCACCACCAGCGCCTCCTGCACCCGCTCATTGCCCGTCGCCGAAAACACCCGCATCTCGTTGTGGAAGATGTTGAAGGTGCCGCGGAACTGCTTGCCCATCCCGACCGGCCAGGTGAGCGGCGCGCACTCGATCTTCAGGTGCTGCTCGATGTCTTGGAGCAAGTCGAACGGATCGCGGCCGTCTCTGTCGAGCTTGTTGATGAACGTGATGATGGGCGTGTTGCGCATGCGGCACACGTCCATGAGCTTCTTGGTCTGGGTCTCGACGCCTTTGGCGCTGTCGATGACCAGGAGCGCCGAGTCCACCGCGGTGAGCACCCGGTAGGTGTCTTCGGAGAAGTCCTGGTGGCCCGGCGTATCGAGGAGGTTTACCTCGATGTCGCGGACCTTGTCGCCCTCCTTGTGAAAGGCGCTCTCGTCGCGGCTGTAGTTGAACTTCATGACCGAGGAGGTCACGGAGATGCCGCGCTCGCGCTCGATGGCCATCCAGTCGCTGGTGGCGTGGCGCGCCGCCTTGCGGGCCTTGACCGCGCCGGCCATCTGGATGGCGCCGCCGAACAGCAGCAGCTTCTCGGTGAGCGTGGTCTTGCCGGCGTCCGGGTGGCTGATGATGGCGAAAGTGCGGCGGCGGTCGACCTCGCGCTGCAGCTCCTTGGCGATGCTCGGGCGGCTTGAGGGTCGGGCGGCTTGCAGGGCGTCGGCTTCGGCGTCGAAGGTCACAGCAGGGTCTCTTTGCAGCGCGTGCGCGGTGGAGGGTTCAGATGAAAAGGACGCGGTGGTTTTCCGGCGGAAACGCCGGAATGTCAAGGGGCGGCTGGGACAGCGGAGGCCGCGCTCAGCCGGCCCGCGTGTAAAAGATACGCGCTGCCGCGCACGGCGGCGGCGAAAGCTTCGTCGTTGGTGGACAGCACCGTCGCTTTGCCGCCAGCGGCCCGCGCCCGCAAAAGGGCGGCGATGAGGCGCACCCCATCGGGATCGAGACCGTTACTCGGCTCATCGAGCAGCAAGAGCCACGGGTCGCCGAGTAGCGCCGCGACCAGGCATACCCGCTTGCGCTGGCCGAACGACAAGGTGCTGATGCGCTGCTTTAGCAGGTCGGTTACGCCAAGCTGCAGCAGAAGCTCTTTGGTCGGCGGCGCCGCTTTTTTGAGCGCGCGCACGAGCGCCAGAAACTCGCCGACCAGGATCTCCGGCAGCGGCTCGGTGGCATCGGGGACGTAGCCCAGGTGGCGCCGCGCCGCGGTGCCGCCGCCGTCGAGCGGTTGACCGCAGATCGTGACTCGTCCGGCATCGGGATCGAGGATGCCGGCGAGGATCCGCAAGAGGGTGGATTTGCCGGAGCCGTTCTCCCCGCGCAGCACGACAAGCTCGGTCGTGCCGCAGCGCAGCTCGATGCCGGCGAGCACGGTGCGGCGGCCAAGGCGCTTTTTGATTCCTGCGGCGATGAGGGTCATGGCAACACCTGGTTTCGGTCCCGCTGCGCACGCTCGCGCCGCAGCCGTCCGTGGCGGGTGAGCGGGGCGGCCAGCGTGATGGCGTAGCCCCATAGGATCGCGGCCATGAGCGCCCACAAGCCAAGCGTCAGCTCTCCCAGCGCCCACCCCGAGATGAGAAGCCCCGGCACAAGTCCGACTTGCACCTGAAGGACGCGATCCCCGTCGCGCGGGTCGCCGCGCTGGGCCCACCGCAGAAGCGCCGTCACCGCGCTGGCTGCCAGCAGCGTCGCCACAAGCGACTCGCAAAGGAGCCGCAGGGTGAGCAGCGGGGCGCTGTGCTGCAGGACGCCCAGGAGGACGCCGAACCCTGCGGCCAACGGCGCGGTCAGCAGCATCACCGCCCCATGCGACGCCGTGACCCGCTGGCTGCCGGAGCTGCCGCAAGAAAGGAGCAGCCAGTTTAGCGACTGCTCCGCCGAAAGCACCGCTCCCGCGAGCGCGCCGCCGGCCAAAAGGGTAAACGGACCTAGGACCAGAAGTCCCATCGCCGCCGTCGCTGCGGGCGCAGAGATTTGGTTATTGCGCAGGGCCAGGTGGGCGATCATAAGCGCGATGAAGTAATAGATCGTTGCCCGCAAGAGCAGCGGCCGCTGCGTCCGCAGCACTAGCGCGACGTGCGCAAGGAGCAGCGCCAGCGTGGCAGGTCCGCTCACGATCGCTGTTTCCCGCGGCAGGGGCCGTGCCGCGGCGCGTCGCCACACCGCGGGCAGCGCCAGCGCGGCCGTCGCCCCGCCAGCAATCAGCATCGCCGCCGTCCGCCCCGGCTCGCCCGGCCATAAAAGCGCCGCCAAGAGTCCCAGGGCCAGCCCCAGGTTGCGCCAGCTCGCGGCCGCGCCGCCAAGGAGCGTGTGCCCCGCCATGCCGAAAAGCGCCGCGGCCAGCCCGGCGATGGCTCCGGTGCCGCGGCCGAAAAGGACGATCATCGGCAGCTCCAGCAGCATGAGCAGCCCGGCGTTGACCGCGTAGTGCTGCCAGCGCGGCACCGGCAGGGCCCGCAAGAGCAGCGCGGAGCGATCGCTCAAAAGCGCCCGCACCGCCGGCGTCTGCGCCAGCAGCCACAGGCCCCAGATTCCCAGCCGCACCCCCGGCGCGCGACCGGTCAGCCGGGTGAGATCGGCGGCGTCCATTCCATTGCCGCCGAACACCACGGCGCTCGCGACGGCAATCCCCAAAAAGAGCGGCGCCGCGCGCTGCCCCGCCGCCCGGCCCGCGGTGAGCACGAGGGCCCGTACAATCGGTGGCACTGGCATCGGCATGGGCATCGACGTCGCGGCGGCTCAGCGTCCGCGGATTTGCGCGGCGGAAGCAACTGGCGCGAGCGGCCGACTGTCCGGCCTTTGATTCGCCGCTCCGCCGCCGTAGCTCGACCTCGCCGGGTTCATGCGCATGGCGCACAAGCTCAGCATGTGTCGGGGTCTTGCGCAAGCCACCGACCTTCGTGGCAATATGCAGAGCATGCGTACGCCGACACGACCCCGATCCATTCGTCTGTTTGTCTCTGCTCGTAAGGCTTGCCCGGTGCGGCGCGGCGAGCGCGGCCTGCTTGCCAAGCTGCGGCTCGGGCTGTCGCTGCTCGTGCCCGCGTTAGTGCTCAGTGCGTCGGCGCTGGGGCTCGGCGGCTGCGGCGGCCATCCCGAGTTCGATCTGAGCCAGAACATTATAGAGCAGCGCGTCATCGGCAACGCCGGCGGCGGCGCGCTCACGGCGTTTTTTCCAAACCCGGTGGTGTTCGGCCTCAACGTCGAAAAAGAGGCCAAGGCCCGCAACGCGCAGGGACCGACGCAGAGCGTCACCCTCAGCTCGATGCAGTTTCAGATCACCGCCACCGGCACGCCGGCGGGCGGCTTCAGCTCCTTCGAGTTCGTCAACAGCATCACGGTCTACGTCGAGAGCAGCCGCCCGAACTCGAGCCTGGCGAGAAATCCGGTTGCCGTCTTAAACTCTCCGGTCGGCCGCATCCTCTCGTTCGGGCTCAGCACCTTGCCGACGGTGAATCTGCTGCCCTACATCGAAGAAGGGGCACGGTTCACCAGCACCGCCACCGGGACGGTGCCGTCACATGACGTGACGTTCACCGGCGTATTTACGGTGCACGTCCGGGCGCTATAGGGACAGGAGATCTTCGCCGTTTAGCAGCGACTCGCAAGGGACGCCGAGTGCGACGAGCTCGGTGTCGCTAAGATGCAGCGGGCGGACCATCTCTCCCAGCGGATGGATGACCCCGTGCTGCGTCGATAGCTCGCGCATCGTCACGTCCCAGCTGCGCACCTCCCCGAGGATCGGCGGCAGATCGGCGGGCGCGCGGCTGCGGGTGCTCCAAGCCTGCTGCAGCGTGGCGCGGCGCATGCGATCGCAAGCGGTGAGCAGGTACTTCGCCGTGGTCCGCACGAGCGACAGGGTAAAGGCCACCTGCTGATCGTCGGCGAGGTTGCGCGTCTGCTCCAGGGCAGAGCTTATCTGGATCTGCACCTGCTCGCCGGCGCGGTCGCGCTCGAGCTGTTTTTCGACGGGGACGGTCGGATTATGAGGGGCGTGTTCCATCGCCAGGAGCTCGGTGGCGAGGCGCTGCCACTGCGAGACAGTCAGGGATAAAACAAACCGCTTGGGCTGGGCGTTCTGGGGGCTCACAGATTGGGAGTGTAGCCGGCGGGACAGCATAGGTAACCCCCTAATTTGTCGGACCGAGTTGTTGTTCCACTACTTCTTCGAGAACACCCCAGCGCACACCGCGATCGCTGATGCCGATTTCGCTTACGCCGGCGCGCAGGGCGACCTGCCATAAGATTACCGCACCGGCGTAGATTACATCGGCGCGGCGGGGATCCAGACCCGGCAGCTGCCGTCTTTGTTCCACCGTCAGCTCGGAAAGCCGCTCGGTGAGCGCCGCGAGCGCCGCCACTTGGATGCGCAGCCCGTCGATGCGAGCGCTGTCATGGGCCGAAAGTCCCAGGTGCATGGCGGCGATCGTCGTCGCCGTGCCGGCCAGGGCCACGAGATCGCCTTCGGGAGCCGGGAGCTTTTCGATCTCGCGCTGGACGGTCTGCACAAGGGCACTTTTTTGCTCGGCGGTGGGCGGATCGCCCGCCAGCAGCCGCTCGGTCAGACGCACCGAGCCGATCTTGACGCTGGCCCAGCGCTCGGGGGCCTGACCGCCGACGATGAGCTCCGTGGATCCGCCGCCGATGTCGAGCACGCTGAGGCGTCCACCGGCCGGACGCGGCAAGCTGCGGGCCACGGAATTAAACGAAAACCGGGCTTCGTCATCGCCGCTGATGATGCGCAGCGGGACGCCGAGCGCGGTGAGCCGCGACAGGAACTCGCTGCTGTTGCTGGCGGCGCGGAGCGATTCGGTGCCGACGGCGATGACCTTTTGCACGCCGAGCTCGCGAGCGCGCTCGAGCTGGCGCTTGACTGCGGCGACGCCGCGCTCGATCGCCTCAGGGTGCAGGCGGCCGGTGCGATCCAGATCCTGGCCCAGGCGCGGCATCTCCAGAAAGTCCGCCACCGCGGCCAGCCGGGCACCCGGCTCGCCCGGCGCCGTTGCCGGCCGCGGGACAACCTCAGCAACGAGCATGAGCGCGGTGTTGGTCCCACAGTCAATCGCAGCGAGTCGCATCCCTCCACGCTAACACACCTGCCGCCGACTCCGCCGTCCGCTTCCGCGGCGCGGCTGCATCCTTACTTGTCTTGGCCGCTCGACTCGAGCGCGCTGCGGTACAGCTGCCGCATCTCCAGCTCCGACTGCTCCAGGCTGAAATGGGCGCGCACGAACTCCTGACAGCAGGCGGCCAGCGACTGACGCGAGCTCGGCTCGGCTTGCCGGTTCAGAAGTTCCACGGTTGCCGCCGCCAGCGCCGCCGGATCCGCCGGCACCCAGCGCCCGACCGCCGCCGGCTCAAGCCGCTGCCACGGGGTGGTCTGGGTGGCGATGACCGGCGTTCCGGCCCCTAGCGCTTCGACCACCACGTTGCCGAAGCTCTCCATGTGCGAGCACAACCAGAGCGCCGCGCTCCCGGCGAGCAGGCGCTGCTTGGCTTCGCCGGTGACGAGCCCCGGCCACTTCACCGCCTCGCCGAGACCGAGCGCCTCCGCCGTGGCGCGCAGCTCGGCCGCATACGCCGGATCCGCCACGGGTCCAGCGATGACGAGCGATGCCGCCGGAACCTGAGCGCGGAGCCGGGCCAGCGCGTGCAGCGCCAGCTCGAGATTTTTCACCGGATGCACCCGGCCCAGCGCGACCAGCTGGCTGCTTGCCGAACGTCCTGCCGGCAGCTCCCAAGCCGTGCGGTCGCGAGCGAGCCCCGGTGCTACGACCCGAACCTTCGCTGCCAAAGCGCCGAGCTCCGCCAAGATCGTCCGCGTCGCTTGTGCTTCCTCATCACAGGTCGCATGCCAGCCGTGAACCTGCCGCAGAAGCGGCGCCAGCGCCGACAAGAATCGCTGCTTGCGCTGCCGGCCCTGCCGCATCGCCCACGGCAGCAGCGCCCCGCGCGGCGACAACACCACAGCCGGGCGCGGCCGCCGCGCAAAAGAACTGCAGACCGCGTGACCAAGCGCGGTGGCGAGCGCAGTGGCTACGGCAAAAACGCTGGCCCCGCTAAAAAGCCCGGTAACGTGCACGACCTGCGCCCAGCGGCTCATTCTAATGAGCTGCGGCACCATCGCCGGCGCCAGATCCGGGGGCAGGCGCACCTTGGCGTAGTATGTCGGCACGCCGAAGGTCTCTAGCCACCGCCCCGCGGTCACGCTCAGGCCGTCTTCCTTATTAGAATTAGAAAGGCCGGCGGTGCTCGTGAGCACCCGCAGGTCGAGCCCCGCTTGCCTCTGCGCCAGGCACAGCTCGTAGAGCGACGCCACCGGTCCGCCGTACTCCAC
>CALFML010000936.1 GCA_937879845.1 uncultured Myxococcales bacterium | reverse complement strand
CCGCCCGCGCGGTGCGCTTCTATGAGTCGCAGAAGCTCATCGCCGCGGCCGAGCGCTCGCGCGGCGGCCACCGCTTGTTCAACGAGGGTGAGCTCGGGAAGCTGCGCCTGGTGCTGGACCTTCGCACCTGCGGCTTCTCCATCGAGGAGATCCGCGAGATCTTGCGCGCCAAGTCGCGCTTTGCCGACGTGCGCGATTCGGCGCAAGCGATCCAGCGCCTGCTCGGCGAGCACGTCGCGGAGCTGCGGCGCAAGATCCAGGTCATCGAGCGCCTGGGCCGCGAGTTTCACTCGACGATCGACGTCCTCAGCCGCTGCGCCCGCTGCACCGACCCGCGCGGTCCCGCCGCCTGCCAGTCTTGCGATCTCCCCGCCGCCATCACGGTGCCCGAGAGCTTTTGTCATATCTGGGCGGTGTCGCGCGGCAAGCCGGATCCCGGCTCGTCCGGCTAGCCGCCTTTGCCGGGAGGCTGAAGAGCGCCGGCGCGAACTATTCGTGCAAATCGCGGCGCGGCGCGGCAGTCTGAGGCATCATTTCATCCACTCATCCACCCAGGCCAGGCCGCTTGTGACCTCAAGCTCCGATATCGCGACGATCACCGCCAAGTGCCCCAAGCTCCGCCGGATGCTTGCGCCATTTCTGGACGCGCTGCCGATTTTTCCGCTCTACGAAGTAGCGCTGTTTCCTAATGCCATGCTGCCACTTTACGTGTTCGAGCCGCGTTACCGCGAGCTTACCGCGGCGTGCCTTGAGCGCGGCGGCGTGATGGCGATTGCGGCGCTGCGCCCCGGCTTCCGCGATGAGTACTATGGCCGGCCGCCGATCCGCCGCACCGCCGGCATCGGTAAGATCGTCGCCCATCGCCAAAACCCCGATGGGACCTACAACATCTTGTTGCGCGGGCTTGGGCGGGTGCGAATAACCGCCGAGCTGCCGCAGAGCGAAAGCCACCTGTATCGCGAGGTGAAGGCGCGCCTTTTGCTCGACCGCTGGCCGCGCAGCTTCGACCTCGGGGCCGCCCGCAGCACCCTGGTGGCGCTCACCGATCGGCTGGCCGCCCTCATGCCGCAGGGCGGGGACGCGCTGCGCGCCCTGAGCGCCGCCGAGCCGCGGCCACGGCGGCTGTGCGACATGCTGTCGGCGGCCCTGGTCCGGCCGCAGAAGCGCCGCCGCAAGCTGCTGGAGTGTCGCGATTTTTCCACCCGCTTCGACCTCTTAAGCACTGAACTGGCGCGCCTCATCGCCGAGCTGCAAGGCGGCGCCGCCTCGGGCACGAACTAAGAAGCTTCGTCCCGGCGCCGGCTAGCCGGGTCGGGGTTGATTCTGGCGGCGGTGCGGCATACGCTCCAATCCATGTATCCTCTGCCGATTGACCCGCGGGTCGTGGATGAGTGCAAAGACCTGGCCGACCGCGTCGCCGGCCCGGTGCAGTCGTTCATCAATGGCCACTCGACGGTCTCGATCGAGCGGACGGTGCTGCGCTCCTACGGGGTGGACGGCGCCGACGATCAGGGCGTGCCGCTGGTCAACCGCTGCGTCGATCGTTATAAGGCCGCCGGTCTGCTGGACCACGGGGTGGCGCTGTTTCTCGGCATGGCGCTGGCGCGGACGCCGCACCTGACGCCGCAAGAGGCGGCGGAAGAGCTGGCCTACGGCGATGCGCCGGGCCTGTCCGACCCCGCCGAGGTTTTGCGCTCCGAGGTGCGCGAGCGGGCGCAGCGCGCCTTGGCCGAGCCGACCCGCCGCGCCATCGCCGCCATCGACGAGGCGCGGCAAAAGCGCATCAGCGTGGGGGCGGACGACTTTTATCTGGACTTGCTGTTCTACCACCGGCACCTGCGCCGCTTGGTGGCGGTGGAGCTGAAGCTGGAGAAGTTCCAGCCCGCCCACAAGGGCCAGATGGAGCTGTACCTGCGCTGGCTGGACAAGCACGAACGCGCGCCGGGCGAAGAGGCACCCATCGGCCTGATCCTGTGCGCAGCGGCCGATGCCGAGCAGGTGGAACTGCTGCAGCTGGATGCGGGGTAATCGTATTTTTCCTGCAGATTGACACGCTGACCCAGA
>CALFML010000935.1 GCA_937879845.1 uncultured Myxococcales bacterium | reverse complement strand
GGTGGCGCCGGAGGCGGGGACCCCGGCGCGCCAGCGACGGGGTGCCGCAGGCGACGGGACCCGCGGAGAAGCCCGAAAAGTCGTTTTTCTTGCTGGCGCCTCAGGGGACCGGCGGCGTTTCCGGCGTCGGCTCGACGATCGGCTTGACCCGCGGCGAAGCATTGTCGAGGTAGAACATCACCCCCGCGCCGACCGCCAAGACGCCGGCGCCGACTGCCAGCGAGACGCCGGGCACCAGGTTGTCGTACTTTTGCGGGCAGCGATACATGACGCCGGGCTGATCCGGGCACTCGGCGGTGTTGACCGGCTTGTTGTTGAAGTAGAGCAGCGCCACGCTGCCGGCCGCCAGCCCCACCGCGCCCAAGGTCGTGATCACCGATAGCGCCGTGAGCCACGGCCGCCGCTGCGACAGCGCCGACAACGACAGCCGCATGGTCACCGGCTGCCCTCCCGCGGGAACCTCGATCTGCTGCCGCAGCGGCCTATAGCCGCGACCGCGAACCACCAGGTTGTGGACACCCGCCGCCAAAAGGTAGGAGGCCGGGGTGCGCTCGATGCGCGGCACCCCGTCGATCGCGACCTGAGCCCCGGGCGGCTCGGTCTCGACGACCAGGATGCCGCTGCTGGCCGCCGGGCGATCGGTCTCCTGCGGACCGCGCGGCGGCGTCACCCGCACCAGCCGCTCAGCCGACCGGACGACCATCTGCTTCACGTCTTCGTTGCTGCATACGTCGCAGCGCTCCAGCACCGGGTCGGAAAGCTTGCCGGTGAACAGGTCGCGCAGGTGCAGCTTCATGGCGAAGGTCGATAGCTCCAGGCGCTGCACCTCGCCCTCGATGACCCGGCGCACGCCGAGCACCTGCGCCAGCCGGCCGTAGCAGCTGGGCGTCGAGCAGCCCAGGAGCCGCGGCTCCTGCACCAGCTTGTTTTCGACCTGCTGCGTCGAAAGGACCGTAAACCCGCCGTTGCGCAGGGCGTCGCTGAGCTTGCCCGTGAGCTCGGTCACGACCTCGGCCGGGATGCCTTGAAACGGCAGCTTGGTGATGGCGATCGTCTCGCTGGGGAGTGGCTCGGTATCCGCGCGCGCCGCAGCCGGCGAGCCGACGCCGAGGAGCGCCGGGAGCGTAAAGAGGACAAAGAAGGCTAAAAGTACGGTGACAACCGACGGCCTACTCGCGGCGCACGCTGCGCCCGACTGCAACTGCGACAGCCGCTGCGAGCCCCGTGAGGTAACGCATGCTCGCTGCATCAGGTTAACCACCAGCACAAACCAAAATAGGCCATATAGTTATAAGATGCCGAGGCGCTTGCGGTGTCAATCGGCGACTGGCGGGCCAGGCCGCGTCTGCATATTCCCGCGCAGCTGCTGACACCCCCGCCGCTCGCATCTTTTCCGCTGCCTGACACCCGGCTGCCCTTGTGTAACCAGGGTAAGAAGTGGTACTCAGGCAAACGATGTTCGCGCAGGTCGTGCGACATTCTTCCTTGCAAGGGTTTACCAAGACGGACTGGGCGTCCTGCTTGCCTGCGGCAGCTTGGGTACTGACTGGGAACTTATGACCGACCTCGGACTACCTCGCCCGGTAGGCAAATATGCCTTGCTGCGGTCGCTAGACGAGGCCGAGGCCAGCACGGACTCCCTGCCGATCCATCTGGCCAAGACCTGTCCGCCGTCCACCGGCCAGACGCGCGGGACGCTGTACCTGGCCGCCGAAGCCAGCGTCGATAAGCCCCGCGTCGTTCTGGTCGTATCGCTGCGCGGCGGAGTTCGTCCCGAGCTTGAGGAAGTGCGCAAGCTGTGCGGGCTCGCCCATCCCAACCTCTTGCAGGTGCTGGAGGTCGGGCGCACGGACGACGAAGCCTACGTCGCCAGCGAGTGGCTGGTCGGCTGCGATCTGGCGGAGCTTGCGCGGCGGGCGGCGGCCAAGCAGCTGAGCATTCCGATCTCGGCGGCGCTGTACCTGGCGCGGGAGATCGCGCGCGGGCTGCACGCGGCGCACATGCACGGCGGACCGCTGGCTGCGCACGGGGGTCTGGCGCCGAGCAACATCCTGTGCTGCGAGACCGGCGAGATAAAGCTCATGCACCGTGAGCGCTTGGAGCAGCTGCTCAGCGCTGCCGCCGCGCACCCCGAAGGCACTGCGCCCATCTTGCCGCCGCTGCGGGTGCGTCCCTACCAGGCGGCGGACCAGGCGTGGGGGGCGCCGGCGACGCCGCAGGGCGACATTTACGCGCTCGGAGCGGTGCTGTGGGAGCTTTTGACCCGGCGGCGCCTGCACGAAGACGATCAGGCGATGGTCAGCCTGGACACCGTCGCGCCGGTGGCACCGCTGGCGTCACAGACGCTGGAGGCGCTGGAAAAGGCGGCCGATGCGGCCGACGAAATGTCGGCGGACCCGCTTGATGCCACGGTGCCGCAGCCCGGGCTGCTCGTCCCTCCCAGCGCCTACGCGCGCGAGCTGCCGCCATCGGTCGATGCCCTGGTGCTGCGCGCGCTCGACCCGCGACCCGAGGCGCGCTTCGCATCGGCGGAAGAGCTGCGGCAGGCGCTGAGCCGCGAGCTCGCCCGGCTGGCCCCCGAGCTCCCGGAGCGTGACGGCGGCCTGGCCGCGCTCTTGAACGAGCTATTCGGCGACGAGTTTTCCCAGCGGCGGGCGGAGCAGGACTGGCTGCTGGAGTCGGCCCGCGGCTTATTTTCGCGCCCGCGGCCGCCGGTCAGTGGCGGCCGTGGTCCTGGCGCCGACGCTCCATCGCTCGGCGCCAGCTGGGCGGAGCGCAAGAGCCCCTTCCCCTCCGCCGTGCCGCTCGTGGTCCCGCCGGAGCTGGCCAAGACCCAGCTTGGTCCGCCGCGGCGTCCGGTGCAGTCGCCGGAAGAGCGGCTGGAGCGGGAGGAGCTGATCGACGGCCGCTACCGCCTGCGGCGCCTCATCGGCGTCGGCGGCATGGGCGCGGTCTACGAAGCCGAGCACACCGCGATCTGCAAGCGCGTGGCCCTGAAGATCCTGCACCCGCAGTTTTCCAAGCACGCCGATCTGGTCGAGCGACTGCGCCGCGAAGCCCAGGCCGCCTCGCGCATCGGCCACCCCAACATCGTCGATGTCACCGACTTCGGCCGCACCGATGACGGCAGCGCCTACCTGGCGATGGAGTACCTGCACGGCACCGACCTGGGAGCGATCCTGCGGGCGCGCGGCCGGATCGCCGAGCCGCGGGCGCTGCACATAGGTACGCAGCTTGTGCGGGCGCTCGCGGCGGCGCACCGGGTCGGCATCATCCACCGCGATCTGAAGCCGGAGAACGTCTTCCTGGTCGACCCGCTCGACTGGACGGAGGCCGAAGGGGCGCGCATCGATACCGAAGGGGTTCCGACGCTGGAACAGGATCTGGTCAAGGTCCTCGATTTCGGCATCGCGATGCAGCAGAGCGAGAGCATGGTTCGTCCGGTGCCGCGCGCCGCCCGGCTCACGAGCCCCGGTCTGACCGTCGGCACCCCCGAGTACATGGCCCCCGAGCAGGCGATGGGTCTGAAGGTGGATCCGCGCGCCGATATCTATGCCGTCGGCACCATGCTCTACGAGATGTTGTGTGCGCGGGTGCCGTTTATCGCCGGCTCGGTGCCGGAGCTGTTGACGCTCAAGACCGGTCAGGAGGCGCCGCCGCCGCACCTGTGGCTGCCGACGATCAGCGCCTCGTTTGAGAAAGTGATCGAGCGCTGCCTGGCGCGCGATCCGGCGGCGCGGCCGCAGAGCATGGAGGAGCTCGAGCGCGAGCTGATCCTCGTCGCCACCGAGCAAGGGATCGTGGTGGACCCGACGCGCTCGGGCAGCATCCTGTCGCGCGGTGCCTATCTGACCGGAGAGCGGTCGGAAAGCGGCACTGCCGCCGGCGCGACGCGGGCGGCAGCCGGACCGGTATCCGGCGCCGGCCGCAGCATAGGCCGGGTGGCCGTGGCGGAGAACACCGATAGCGACAGCCGGCTGCAGCCGCTCGATCGGGTCACCGACCTGTATGGCGGCGCCGCACCTGAGCAGCTGACCGCGACCGCCGGCGGTTCGTCGACCATCACCGTGCCGCCGCGCTGGACCCGGCGATTCCGCCGAACTTTGATCGGGGCGGTGATGGCGGTGGGGATGGTCGTGGTCGGCTTTACTTCCGCCCGCTTCGTACCCCGCGCGACGCCGCCCCAGCCGGTGCCGGCGCAGCCGCAGCCGGCGCTGCCGTCCGCCGCGCTCGAGTCGGTGCCGGTGGTCGCTTTGCGTCCGAGCAGCCAGCCGATGCCGGGCTCCGTGGCGCCCAGTGAGACCGCCGAGTCGCCGCTGTCGCCAAGCCGCGCCCAGCCGCGGCTTGCGCCTTCGCCCGGACCGCCGGCTGAGCCAGCGCCGACGACGATGCTCACCGAGTGGGCGCGCCGCGCCGCGGCCGGTGGGCGCTATATCTCTCCCCCGGGCGATAACCTGGTGGAGCTCCTCAACCGCCTTACGGCCGTCGCACCGGACAGCCCTGAGCTGCGGCTGCTGCGTGAGCAGGCCACCGCGGCGATCGACGTAAAGGCGCGCGAGCAGCTGCGCCGCCGCCGCACCATGGCGGCGCTGGATGGTTATCGCGCCCTCATGGCGCTGGCTCCGGCGGCGCCGTTCCCGCGCACCGAGCTGGCGGTCCAGCTGTCGGCGATCGTGCGGGCTACGCGCCGCGGCTCGGCTCAGAACCTCACGCTGGCGCAGACCGCGGTCGAGCTTGCACCGACGCTGGCGGTCACCCATCTGGCGCTTGGCGATGCGCTGCAGGCGCAAGGCCAGCGGGTTCCGGCGGCGGCCGAATACCGCCGCTGCCTCGCGCTATTTCCGCAAGGCAGCGAGTACCGTCAGGCGCTGCGTGGACTGGCGCACAGCACGCACTCGCCCGCCGCCGCCGGCAAACACCTGCGCCGCTGAGCTAACGCCGCTGGCGTCGTCCCAAGAGGCGGAGAAAAATCACGCCGAGCAAGGTGCCGGCAAGACTCAAGCTCGCCGCGAACCCGGTGGACGCCGGTGCCGATGCGGCGCAGCCGGCATTTTGGACGACCGTGGGCAGGCGGCACGTCCGCGGGTCGCTCACCCGCGGATAGGCGGTGATGATGCCGGCGACGTCGTCGGCGTGCGGCTGGCGCTTTATGACCTCGCCGGGGGCCGCGGTCGGGTACATCGTCGATTCATAGAGGGTCTGCAGGCGGGGATCGCGGAAGCGCTCCCGCTCGACCTGGGAGCAGTCGGGAGCCGGGCTGCCCTGATCATCGACCGCGCAGGCGGCCACGGCCCCGGGAAACAGGCTGCAGGGGTGCTCCAGGCCCATTACGTGGCCAAGCTCGTGCGTGACCGTGTTCCACAGATCCACCGGCGTCCGGCCGCCGGTCGGCGGCGGTCCGTTGTCGGCGTCGTAAAAGTGGAAATCCACCGCGTTGAAGTCGATGTCGGCGTCGATGATGAGGCCATCGGAGGCGGGATCGCTCGGGCGGTTTATGAAGGTCACGGTGGTCACCGCGGTGGCCGACTGATCGAAGCAGACCTCCATGCTGTTGGTCGCAGTGGGCGGACGGCAGAAGCGGTTGCGGCGAAACTTGATCAGCTGGAGCCCGTCGAGGGGGTTTATCTCCTGCGGCCCGCGCGGCGCCAGGTAGCGCAGCTGGAGGAAGCTGCTTACGCCGAGGTGGTCGTTCCAGGCCGTGATCGCGTTCTGAATCGCGTTCTCGACCCGATCCGGCGCAAGGTCGCTGCCTAAAAGCTCGCTGTCCGGCTGGACGTATAGGCAGCCCTGCGGCCAGAACACCGGACGGCAGCTCCGCGTGCGTGAGCGTATGAAGGCCTGGGCCCGCGGTTCCGCCGCCAGGGCGCCGAGCACCCCTGCGGCGACGAGCACCACCGCCGCGCTGAACCGGCCCGTCCATCTCAGGCTGCGGCGCCCGCGGGCGGCGGAGGCCCGCCCGCCGCGTCCGCGGTCGCCATGCTCTGTTATCTGCATCGCTGGTCGCCCCCCTTGGCGCCGCCTGAACCCTCGATCTTAGCCGGAAGAGCACCGCATCCGGAAGAACCGCCGGCGGCATCCGAGCCGGGGAATCGATGCCGCCGGCATTGACCCTGCGCTCGCGGCGCTGATATATCTCCGGCGTGACTGACTCTGAGACTAAAGCTGCCGCTACACCGCTGCCCGACAGCGCCGGCACGGGGTTTAGCGGACCGATCGCCGGCCCGGTCCGGGTGCGCATCGCGCCGTCGCCCACCGGGGATCCGCATGTCGGCACCGCCTACATTGCGCTGTTTAATTACGTGTTCGCCCGCAAGCACGGCGGCAAGTTCATCCTGCGCATCGAGGACACCGATCAGGTGCGCTCCACCCGCGCCAGCGAGGCGGCGATCCTGCGGGCGCTCACCTGGATCGGCCTGTCGTGGGACGAAGGCCCCGACCGCCCCGGCCCCTACGGCCCCTATCGGCAGTCCGAGCGCACCGCGATCTACCAGCAGCACTGCCAGCAGCTGGTCGATAGCGGCGCCGCCTACCCCTGCTTCTGTACGCCGGAGCGGCTTGAGATCTCGCGCAAAGCGCGGCAGGCGCAGGGCCAGTCCACCGGCTACGACCGCTTCTGCCGCTACCTCGCCGCCGATGAGGCCAAGAGCCGCATCGCCGCCGGCGAAAAGCACGTCATCCGCCTGGCCATGCCGACCACCGGCGAGACCGGCTTCATCGACGGCATCCGCGGCGCGATCGTCATCGACAACGCGACCATCGACGATCAGGTGCTGCTAAAGTCCGACGGCTTCCCGACCTACCACCTGGCCAACGTCGTCGACGATCACCTGATGCAGGTGAGCCACGTCATCCGCGCCGAGGAGTGGATCATCTCCACCCCCAAGCACGTCCAGCTCTACCGCGCCTTCGGCTGGACGCCGCCGGCGTTTTTGCACATGCCGCTTTTGCGCAACCCGGACCGCTCCAAGATTTCCAAGCGCAAAAATCCGGTGTCGCTCGACTATTACCGCGACGCGGGCTTTTTTCCCGAGGCGCTGCTCAACTTCCTGGCACTCATGGGCTTTGCCTTCGGCGGTGACCGCGAAAAGTTCACCCTCGCCGAGATGATCGAGGCCTTCGACTTCGCCAAGGTGTCGGCCGGCGAGCCGGTGTTCGACCTGCAGAAGCTGTCGTGGCTAAACGGCCTGTACCTGCGCGAGATGCCGGTCGAAGAGCTGCTGCGGCGCCTGCGCGCCTGGCGGCTGTCCGACGAGTTCTTGCTGAAAGTCCTGCCGCTCGCCCACCAGCGCATCGAGCGCATGGATCAGCTGATTCCGGGGACGACGTTCTTCCTCACCGGGGATCTCGACTATGAGGGCGCGCTGCCGCTCATGGTGCCCAAGACCCGCGATGCCGCGGCGACCGCCCAGACGCTCGCCGATCTGACGGATTTCCTCGAGGAGAGCGTCCGCGTCGACTGGACCCCGGAGGTCTTGGAGAAGGCCTGCCGCGAGTTCTGCGACAAGAGCGGCTGGAAGACCAAAGAGCTGTTCATGGCCATCCGGGTGGCGATCACCGCGCGCGTGGCGGCGCCGCCTTTGTTCGACACCATGGTCGTCACCGGCAAGGATCTGACCCGGCGCCGGCTGCGCCTGGCCGCCGCCGCCCTGCTGGCTCAAGCCAAGAGCGCGTCTGCGGCCACCGATGCGCCCGCCGCGCCCGCGCCCGCCGGTGCAGCCAAAGCCGGAGGCGGAAAAGCTGCGGCTGGACCCGCCAAGCCCGCACCCGGCAAAGCCGCTAACCCGGCCGCCGGCCAGAACCCAGCAGCGGCCGGAAAAGCCGGCGCGGCAGCAACCGGTGAGTCTCAAGCAGCGGCCGGGAACGTCGGCCCATTGGCTCCAGCTGACAGCGGTGCGGCGTCGGCAACGGACACCGCCACGGGCCGGGGCGGAGCCTCTTAGCGCGAAATGGCAGGGTACGGTAGCGAGGAAAAGACCCCGGCTTCTGCACCTCCAGGGGCGGCGTTCGGGCGCGGCGTTCCGGTGCTCGGGTGGTTCCTGCGCATGTTCGATGCGCTCGATGCGCAGGCCCAAGCGGAGCGGCAGCTGCCAAGCTACGACGCCCGCGCCGAGGCGGATCGGGCGCGGCAGATCTTCCTCGGCGCGGCGATCCTGCTCGTCCTTGGGTATAGCTTCGGCGATCGACCGTTTTTCATCGACACGTTTGGTCCGGCGCTGGCAAAAAGACCGCGTCTCGCCCCCTACGCCGAGCTTCTGAGCTACGTCTACTGGAGCGTCGCCAAGCTGCTCGGCTTCGGCATCCTGCCGCTCCTGCACCTGCGGCTGCTTGGGCAGCGGCCGGCCGACTGCGGCCTGGGGATGCAGCCGACGCCGGTGCAGAGCGCCGTGCCGCAGCTGCCGTGGGGACGCACGTATCTTGTGCTCCTTATGGCGGTGCTGCCGGCGGTGGTCGCGGTGAGCTTCACGCCGGCGTTCCAGCAGAGCTATCCCTTTTACCGCCAGGCCGGACGCAGCCTCTTTGATTTCCTCGCCTGGGAAATTCCGTACCTGCTCACGTTCGTCGCCGTGGAGTTTTTTTTCCGCGGCTACCTGCTGTTCGGGCTGCGGCGCGTCTTTGGCAGCCACGCGCTGTTCATCTCGATGCTGCCGTACTGCATGATCCACGTCCTCAAGCCGGCCCCCGAGGCGTTCGCCTCGATCTTCTCCGGCCTGCTGCTGGGAGCCTTGGCGCTCGGCACCGGCTCGCTGTGGTGCGGGGTGCTCCTGCACATCACCGTGGCGCTGAGCATGGACCTGCTCTCGTCCGCGCAGAGCCACACCCTGCCTGCGCTGACGCGGTTGTGGCCCTAACCAAGGGCGATTGCGCGTACAATCAAGGATTTGCGGACCTAGGAAACCTGCGGCCTAGGCGGATGTCTACATGCAATCCGCACCAGGCCGGGCCGGAAGCGTTGCTGCCGGCGGGTCGGCATTGTTTGGTTGGCTGCGGCTTTGTCCCTTGAGAGGTTTTATGCGCAAGTCCTCCCTGCTCCTGCCCGCACTCCTTGTCGCCCTGCCCGCCTGCCACGCGACGACGCTGCGCGCGCCGTCGTATTCGGCGACGATCCTGCCGCTCAAATCGGTGCGGCTCTACGAGACCGGGGTCGGCTACTTCGAGCGCGCCGGCAACGTCGGCAGCCGCAATACGGCGCTCCCGGTTCCGGTCGGGCACCTGGACGACGCGCTCAAGACGCTCGTGGTGCTGTCGCAGGACAAGGGGACGCGGGTGTACGGGATGGAGTTTGCGAGCTCGGTGAGCAAGGGGATGGGCCGGGCGCTGGCCGGGTTGCCGCTCGGCGGCGATGAGGCGCTAAGTTACGCCGATCTGCTGCTGAGCCTGAAGGGCGCGGCGATCGAGGTGCGTCTTTCGCACTCGGCGATCACCGGGCGCCTGATCGAGGTGCTGCCGGCGCCCGTCGCCGTCAAAGCAGCGGACGCGGGAGCGGCAAAAGCCGACGGCAAAGCGGACAAAAAGAGCGACGACGCGGCCGCCAGCTTCGGCAAAGAGTCCGCCGGCGAGCTTATTTTGCTGCTGCTCACCGAAGGCGGCGAGCTCTTACGCCTGCACAGCAGCACGGTGCTCGCGGTGCGGCCGCTGGAGCCCTCGTTCGCCCGCCGGCTGCAGACCGCGCTCGATGCGACTTCGCAGCGCAGCGCGCGCTCGCAGCGGCTGGTGCGGCTGCTCAGCCGCGACGGCGGACCGGTGACGCTCGGCTACGTCGCGGAGACCCCGCTGTGGCGCGTCTCCTACCGCCTGGTGCTGGAGCCAAACGGCAAAAGCGGTGCCCTCCAGGCCTGGGCGCTGTTGCACAACGACACCGATGAAGACTGGCGGCGCGTCCGCGTGCATCTGGTAAACGGCCAGCCCGACTCGTTCCTGTTTCCGCTCGCCGCGCCGCGCTACACCCGGCGGCCGCTGCTCACCCCGGACAATGAGCTATCGACCGTGCCGCAGCTGCTCGGCACCAACGCCGACACCTTGTGGGGCGATCACATCGAGGACGCCTACGGCGCAGGCGGCCTGGGCCTTTCCGGAACCGGATCCGGCGGCGGCGGCACCGGGGAGGGCACGATCGGCCTTGGCCGCGTCGGCACCATCGGCCACGGCCGCGGCGGCAGCCTCTCGGGGAGCAGCGATCTGCTCCAGGTCGGCAACCTCGCCGGCATCAATCAGGCCACCGGCGTCGAGTCGGCGGCGCAGTTTACCTACTCGCTGCCGGAGCCGCTGGATCTGCGCGCCCACGGCTCCGCGCTGGTCCCGTTCGTTCAGGAGGCGGTGGAGGTGGAGGCGATCACCTGGCTTGAGAGCCCGGGCACCCCGGCGCGCAGCGGCGTGCGTCTGCACAACAGCACGCGGCAGACCCTGCCGGCCGGCACCCTGGCGGTGTTTGCCGACGGCGGGCTGGCCGGCGAAACGACCCTGGACCGCTTGAAACCAGGGGAGAAGCGCTTCATGCAGTACGGCGCCGACCTCGATGTCGAGGTCAAGGCGGTGCGCAGCCAGCGCAAGGACGAGCCGCAGCGCGTGCTCTTCATCGACGGCGTGGTCGAGCAGCACTACCTGCGCCGCAGCGATGTCCTGTATCGGATCGAAAACCGCAGCGGCCTGGCCCGCACCCTGCATATGCCGCTGCAGGTGCAGCAGAACGCCCAGGTCCAAGGCGCCGATCGTCTCGACTTCGAGCCGGTCGGGCAGCGCGCGATCGCCATCTTCGAGCTTGGCGCCCAGAGCCGCAGCGAGCGCCCGATGTCCATCACCGAAGGCTTGGTCGAGCGCCACACCGTCGAGCAGCTGAGCACCGGCTGGCTTTTGAACCTATCTACCACGGCCAGCCTCCCGGCCGCCGAACGGGCGCTGCTGGCCGAGGCCGCGGCGCGGCAGAAAGAGCTGGAGGACGCCGCCAAAGAGATCGACAAGACCCGCATCGAGCTCAAAAAGACCGAGAAGGAGCTGGAGCGGCTGCGCGAGCACTTGAAGGCGATGGCGCACGACGCAAACGCCGGCGCGGCGCAGAGCCCCATCGTCAAGCGGGTGCTCGACGGCGAGGACCGCCTGACCGGGCAGCAGAAAAAGATCGAGGGTCTGGAGGCCGATCAGGAGAAGCGGCGGGACGCTGTACGGAAGGTGCTGGAGAAGCTGCCTAGGAGCCACAAGTAAAAGACCCGGGCGGGTCGGCGGCGGCGCTGCGGACCCGCCGGCTCACCGCGGGCGGGTCCGGCGCGTTCGCTGCGTCCGCGATCGAAGAACGGCTACAGCGCCGGCGGCAGGGGCTTGACGCAGAGCGTCCATGAACCGGGCACGCCCACCGCGTCCCAGGCCTGGTGGACGCTGCGCCACTCGGCGGAGCAGCGGCCGTACAGGTTCTCCGCCGCCTGCGCCGTGGCGTAGCGCGCTCCCTCGTAGTTTGTCATCGACGTGTAGAGCGAGATGTTGGCGGCGTAGAAGATGTGGCCGGCCTTGGCGATGCCGATGCCGCCGACCTTGTTCTTGGTCTTGGTGCGCGGGTGGGTGCCGCCCTGCGACATCAGGTAGAACGCCAGGTTGCCGATGCCGCTGTTGAAGTGGACGCCGCCGTTGTCCATGCCGCCGGGCATGATGCGGTCGGGGTAGTAGTCCTTGCTCGCCATGTCGGCGGCCGGATCGTTCATGAAGCGCAGCGCGCCGCCGGGCAGGAGGAAGCCGGCCACTTCTTCGCCGATCTTCCAGGTGGTGGCGGAGGGCGTGATGCTCGCGGGGTTGCCGGCCGCGCCGCCGCCGGACCGCAGCCAGGCTTCGATGGTCGCGCCGAACAGATCGCTCATCGACTCGTTGAGCGCCCCCGAGTCGTCCATGTACACGAGGTTTGACGACGTGAAGGTCACCGCGTGCGTCATCTCATGCGCCGCGACGTCGAAGCCGAGCGTCAGGTCCTTGAGGAGGATGCCGAAGCCGTCGCCGTCGCCGTAGACCATTTGGTTATACTCATCGCCGATCCACGCCGCATTGTTGCCGTCGCAGCCGCCCAGGCCATTGTCGAAGGTGCCGTGCACCGAGGCGACGATCGTGGCGTCCTTGTCGTCGTACGAGTTCCGCCCGTACATGTGCTTGTAGAACCAGTAGACGTTGCCCGAGCTGTCCGAAGCGCGCTTGGCCGACATATCGGTGAGCGTGCCGCCCTCGTGCGCCAGCAGGGTGCCGGGCAGCTCCATGCCGGTCTTGAGGCAGGCCTTCTTGAGATCGTACAGGTCGCGGTTGAGCGTCGTGAAGATCTGCGGGTGACGGGCGATGAGCGCGCCGCTGTGGGCGCTTATGAACAGCTCGTCGAGGTTGCGGCCGCTCGGACCGACGAAATCCACCGTCGCCCGATAGACCAGCGCCGGCTGCTCCGCGGCGTCGATGTAGATCGCCTGCGTCGGCGCCTTGCGCACCTGCGCGCCCTCCGCGCCCAGGCCCTTGAGCGCCGCAGCCAGCGCCTCATCGCCGGTCAGGGTGGCGCCGCCGGCGAGCTTGAGCTCGGGGTGGAGCGTGCCGATGATCGCCTCCACGCTGGTGTCGCTGCCGATCTGCACCACGACCTCGCGGCCGACGACCGTGAGGCCGCTGTGCTGCTGCTGCAGCTTGATGAAGCGGCGGCCCGTCTCATCGCGCGTATCCGCGAGCACGGCGAAGGAGGTCTCCGGCGCCAGGCGGTAGCTCGCGGCGAGCGGCCCGGTAAAGACTTTGATGGCGTCCGGCGCCTGCTGCACGAGCTGGGTCATATGGCCGGCGAGGTAGCTCGGGGTGCCGTTTTTGCTGAGCTGCGCCTCATCGATGCCAAGCGGCGTGAAGGCGCCGCCGTTGTTGTGGACCAGCGGCTCCTCGACGCCGCAGCCGGCAGCTAAGGCCAGTCCCAAGGGGAGTCCAACCAAGAAACGACCGAGACGGCCGCCAGCAGAGCCAGCAGAGCCAGCGGTGAGAGAGGATGCGTTCGACATGGGTATCTCCTAGCGTTCGGGTGCGCAACCGGCCAAGAGCCTAACCAAATCGATGGCAGATCGTATGACTTTCTGCCCAAAACAACTACATGTCCGCAGCAACAAGCGAGGTCAAGCGCTGAGACAAACGGCCTCAAGCACGCGGCGAGCTACCACGCGGCGAGCCGGTCGGCGTCGTCCGGGCTGAGGCCGAGCGCCGTCGCAACCGCATGCACGACGGCGCGCACGGAAGCAGCCCGCGCCGCGGCTTGCGGCGGCAGCAGCGGCCACAGCGCGACAAACCCGCGCCTTGCCCGCAGCAGCAGCTCGCGACACGCATCCTCCCCTTTTTCGCTGTCGAGCGCGGCCAGCGCCGCCGTGAAGAGCTCCGCCACCTGGGCGCGCACCGCGGCCACCGCTACCTCCGCATCTACGAGCCCGCTTCCCTCTGCCGAGGCGGCGGGCGCGGGCGAAGATGCTGCGGACGGGCGCTCGGTTTGGGGGGTCGGCGCAGCGGGCGGTGACCGGTCGGCAGCACCGTCTGCGCCGTCACTGCTCAGCAGATCTTGCTGCGCGAGGCGGCGCAGCACCGCGTAGCCCGCCGCTGGGGGCGGCGCGGGCGGCGCGGGCGGAGATGCGGGGAACAGCTCGGCCGCCGCTATGGCGGCGCGCTCCGGGTATAGGCGCAGCGCGATGCGCAGGGCGGCCGCCGCTTCGTCCCGGCGATCGAGCGCGCACAGGGCGTAAGCCCGGTAAAGCTGCAGGATCGCGAGCGGATCCGGCTCCGTGAGCAAGCGCTCCGTCGGCGTCAAGACCGCAAGACCGCGATCGAGCGTCGCCAGCGCCGCAGCGGGCTGCCCGAGCTCGCCAAGGAGGATGCCGTGGGCGAGCAGCGCATCGGCGGCCGGCGGCTCCCGCGCAATCAGCTGGGCGGTCACCGCCAGCGCCTCCGCCGGGCAGTCGAGCTGGCGCAGCAGCTGCACGCGGACAAAGGCATGCTCCGCCGACTCCCAAGGCGCCTGCGCACCGAGCAGCTCATCGGCATACGCATCCAGCAGCGTCGGCCGCGGCGGCCGCGCGGCGGGCTGCGGGTCGAGCTGGGCGAACTCCTGCCTGGCTTCCTCCAGATTGCCCAGGTCCTGCTGGCACTGGCCAAGGACAAAGCGCGCCGCCCGGAACCCGGGCGCGCTCGCCAGCGCCGCCGCCAGCGCCGCCATGGCCAGCCCCGACCGCCCGCGCTCCCGCCGCGCCAGCCCTACGGCCAGCCACCACAGCGGCGGGCGTCCAGGCAGCGTCAGGAGCAGCTCGGCAACCTCTTCCACCTCGTGAAATCGGCCAATGCGCAGGAGCAGGGCCAGCTGCCGCACCGCCTGCAGCTCGACCGCTGCCGGCGGCGTCTCCGGCGCTTGAGCGAGCTTTTCGCGCAGCGTGTTTTGCAGCTCCAGCATCTCCTTCAGGTGGACGCCCTGCCGGCGCGCCACCGCAAGCGCCGTGGTCACATCGACCAGTGCCGGCCACAGCTCCGCCGCCGCCGCGCCGTGCTGCGCCCGCGCCCAGTACGCCGCGCTGTCCAGCGGATCACGCGCCAGCGCCGCCTGGATCTGGGGTAAAAGATCTTCTTGAGGTTCTCCTTGGGGGGAGTCAGCGCTGCGCTGCGCCGGCTCTGTCTGCAGGACCGATGCCGACGCAGCTACACCTGCGGCCGCATCAGTTGCAAGCTCTGCTCCATCCGACTGCGCGTGCGCCGCAAGCGCTCTTTTCACCGCCGGCGCGAGCTGTCCATCCGCCCGCAGCACCGTCCGCAGCGCCGCCCCGCGCGCACCCGCCGCGCTCCGGCACACAAGCAGTGCGGCGCGGCGAACCGTCGGGTCGGCATCGCAAAGGCGCGACAAAAGCACGGCCTGCGCATCCGCAATCGTCACTGCGCCATGACTCAGCAGCGCCGCCCAGGGGGACAGGGTCTCAATCTTGCTGACCGGATCGCTGGCAGCCTGAGCCAGCGCCCGGGCCTGGGGGGGCGAAAGACAGGGCCAGCTTTGGGCGCACACGCTCGCCAGCTCATGGGCGCGCGGCCCAAACAAGTAGATAAGCCGCTGTCCGAGGGTGTGATCTTCCCGGTATTCCACCTCCGAGCAAGCTGCGCCGGCCGCATCACCCCAGCGCACAAGGCGCGGCTGCATACCGCGGCGCGGCTGCTCCGCCGTCCGCACAAGGCCGCAGCGGCGCAGCCGGATATCAAGCTTCTCAGGCGAAAATCCGGCTTGCGGCAGGAGCAGATAGGCGGGCTGGCTCAAGCGGCGGGCTCCGGGTCGGTCCCGACGGACCCGATGGGCTCGGCGCCGGTGAGAGCGGAGAGCTCGGCGGAAAGCTCGGGGTCGGTCTCGCCGGCGCACAGCTCGTGCAGCAGCAGTGCGTAGCCGCGGCGCTCTGCTACGGCGATGGCGGCTGCCCGCAGCGCCCAATCACCAGGGGTCAGGCGAGCGATCCAGCGCAAGGTTGTGAGCAGCCGGAGATCATCGCCATAGACCGCGGCCAGGCCGAGCAGCATGGTGACGCGATCCTCGCCGGCGCCGCTCAACGCGGCGGAGCTGGCGGCGGCTCGCAGGCGCTCCTGCAGCGTGGCGGCAGAGGCGAAAGCTCGTCCGGCGAGCGCCCACCGCACATCGACCGGCGCATCTTCCAGTTCCGCAGCGGCGGGCAAGTCCGCAGCAGGGGACAATTCAGCGGCAGGGGACAATTCAGCGGCAGGGGACAATTCAGCGGCAGCGGGCAGCGCGGGCTGAGCTCCGACTCTTGCCCCGTGCGGCGGGGTCGCGCCCGCGTCGTCAGTCGCGCCAACGTACGTCGTGGCCAGCACCAGCGCGCCGGCGTGATCTTCCAGCACCACGAGGCTCCGCGACCAGCGCGTGACAAAAGTCAGCGAGCGCGGTCCCTCCGCCCCTTGCATTGCGTAGTGCTGCCGCAGCAAGGCATATGTTGCGGGCGGCAAGTCCGCCGGCAGCGGCCGCGGCCACGGATCGTCGGCGTAGGCGCTGCCCCAGCTCAGCGGGTCGAGCGCCGGGTGCGCGGCAAGCTCCGCCGCAAGCTCGGCGAAGTCCCGACCCAGCGAGTCGCGATGGCCGACAAAGCCGCGCTGCAAAAGCGGCAGCTGCAGCCGCGACGGCACAGCCGATGTGCGATAGCGATGCAGCGCCGAGGTCAGCATCGCCAGGCTGTTGCCGACGGGAATCCATAGCTGCGCCGGCTGGCGCGGATCCAGCTCGGCAAACAGCTCATGCGGCGCGGCCGGCCGCCAGAAAAGCTGCGCCGGCGGGCGGTCGGTGCCGAGGCGGACTTCCCCTACCCGCCACACTCCCGAATCAGACGCCGCCGAATCGGACGCCGCCGCCGCGCCAGCGGCTTTATCCCGCGCCGCCGTCCGCCAGCCAACCCCCGCGCGCTCGGACTCCGGATCGGCACGCAGCGCCGCCAGCCACGGCAGGGACTCTGCCGCGAAGCTCTCCGGGCAAGCAGGGTCGAAAGCGGTCGGGTCAGGCACCTTCGTACTCACAATAGCGGAATCGCAGGCGCATTTCGAGCGGCTACCCGCGCCAAGACGACCGCGCCGGCTTTTACTTGCGCCGACGCAGCGAACGCGCCCGCGACAAGGCCCGGGCGGCGGCTTCGGCAAGGCCTGGATCCAAGTAGAATTAGCCACTTGGCGGGTTGCCCGACCTCCAATTTTCGGGGATGCTCGGCAAAATGAAAATCACCGACCAGCCGACCGTCATCATCCGTCACTGCGCCGAGTACGACTCCGAGGCCATCCGCCTCATCCTCCGCGAGGGGATGGCGGAGCTCGGGCTGCGGCCGCACGGGCGGACCCTGGTGAAGCCCAACATCGTCGCCGCCGGGCCGCTGTTCCCGCATGCGTTCACGCGGCCGGAGTTTGCCCTGGGGATGCTGCGGGCGCTGCAGGATCGGGCGGAGCAGCCCCTGTCCGAGCTGGCGATCGGCGAGCGCTGCGGCATCACCGTGCCCTCGCGCATCGCTTTTTCGGAGTCGGGCTACGACGAGATGCTCAAGCAGGTGCCGCAGGTGCGGCGGTACCTGTTCGACGAGGTGCCGCAAGTCGAGATCCGCTACACCCACAAGGAGCGGCTCCGCGACTACGTGTTCACCCCGGAGCCGATCGCCAAGGCCGACTTCTTCGTCAACATGCCCAAGTTCAAGGCGCACCCGTGGACGACGGTGACCTTCGCGATGAAGAACTACATCGGCATCCAAGACGACCGCCACCGCCTCATCGACCACGATCACCGCCTCAACGACAAGATCGCCGACCTGCAGTACATCATCCAGCCGCAGTTCATCGCCATCGACGCCATCACCGCCGGCGAAGGGCGCATGCTCACGCCGCTGCCGTTCCCGCTGCACCTTGTGATCATGGGCAACAGCCAGGTCGCCTTCGACGCGGTGTGCTGCGCCATCATCGGCATCGACCCGCGCAGCGTCGAGCACATCCGCTTGGCCGAGGATCGGGGCTTTGGCACCACCGACCTGTCGCGCATCGCCGTGCGCGGCGACGTGTCGTTATCCGCCGCCATGGAGCGGGCCAAAGGCTTCCGCGTCGGCCTCCAGCGCATCGAAAAATATTTCGAGGGCACCTGCATCAGCGCCTACTCCGGCCCCCCGCCCGAGCCCGAGCGTACCGACTACTGCTGGGGTGGCTGCCCCGGCGCCTTCCAAGAAGCCATCGAGGTGCTGCGCCTATACGACCAGCAGTGCGACGCCAAGCTGCCGCGCATGCACGTCGTGTTCGGCGCCTATGACGGACCCATCCCGGCCAAGCCCGGCGAGAAGGTCGTGTTCATCGGCGACTGTGCGACCTGGAGCGGCGACCTCGGCGGCGAGCTCGTGCAGATCCGCAGCACCTACAAGCCGCGTGACACCCTGGATCCGTACACGATCAAGCACGACGACATCTTTGCCAAGATGGCGAGCGTGACGAGCAAGATGACCCTGGCCGAAGGGGCCAAGTACGTGCGCCTGCACGGCTGCCCGGTCAGCGTCGCCGAGCAGGTGCTGGCGCTCGTGGGGCTGGGCGAAGTCAACAATCCGTACCTCGATCCGGTGCAGGCGCTGCCGTTCCAGGTCGGCTACATGAAGTGGCGGGCGCATACGCTGCTCGCCCGCCTCAAGGGTCATCGCTACCAGCAGCCCGGCGCCTGCTCGCGCGGCCAGGCCGCTCCTGAAGTGCCCGAAGTAACGGAAGTCGCGACGGCTCGGCGTCCCGCCGCCCCTGTCCGCCAAGACTCCGCCGGCCGCAGCTCTGCCTGATCCACCGTCTGAAGCAAGAACGCCAACCGTCCCTTGTCCCGCAAGCAGAATCGGAAACGAGCAGTCCTTTGCCCCAGCCCGCCGAGTGCGATGATTTCAGGGCGGCGGCGGCGCTTTCAGCCGGTCGGGCGGAAGCGAGACGGCGCGGGCTATAGCACCTTGTCGGGGTTGAGCAGGCCTTTTGGATCGAGGGCGCTCTTGATGCGCCGCATCACCTCCAGCTCCGCGGCGGAGCGGTAGCGGCGCAGCTCGTCGCGTTTGAGGCGGCCGATTCCGTGCTCGGCGCTGAAGGTGCCGCCCATGCCCACTGCCAGGTCGTGGACGATGCGCGACAGGGGCTCGCGCGCGGCGGCGAACGCGGCGGCCGGGGCGGCGGCGGGCTGGCTGAGGTTGAAGTGGATGTTGCCGTCCCCGACATGGCCGAAGGCGACGACGCGGACGCCGGGATAGTACGCCTCCACCTGCGCGGTCGCGGCGCTGACGAACTCCGCCACCCGGCTTATCGGGACCGCGACATCGTGCTTGAGGCTCACCCCTTCGGGTTTTTGCGAATCGGAGATCGACTCGCGCAGCTTCCACAGCGCCGCGGCCTGCGCCGGCGACTGCGCCAGCACGGCATCGAGCAAGAGGCCCTTGGCCGTCGCCTGCGACAAGAGCGCTTCCACCTGCGGCTGCAGCGTCGCCGCCCCCTCTTCGGCAGTCGCCGAGGCTTCGAGCAAGAGATAGTGCGGGTACGGCTGCGGGAACGGGTCGCGCGTGCCGGGGATGTGGCGGACGACGAACTCCAGGGCCCGGCGCGGGATGAACTCGAAGGCGGTGAGGGCGTCGCTCGTGGCCGCCCGCGCCTGGCCCAGCAGCACGAGCGCCGCCTCCAGATCCGGCAGCGCCAGCATCGCCGTGACCTGCGCCTTGGGCCGCGGAAAGAGTTTGAGCACCGCGGCGGTGATGATGCCGAGGGTGCCCTCAGCGCCGCAGAACAGGTGCTTGAGATCGTAGCCGGTGTTGTCCTTGCGCAGCCCGCGCAAAAGGTCGAGCAGCTGGCCGTCGGGGAGGACGACCTCCAGCCCTAGCACCAGCTCGCGGGCGTTGCCATAGCGCAGGACCTGGGTTCCGCCGGCGTTGGTGGAGAGGTTGCCGCCGATCTGGCAGCTGCCCTGCGCCGCCAGGCTCAGGGGAAAGAGCCGATCGGCCTGCGCCGCGACCTCGTGCAGGTGGGAGAGGATGCAGCCTGCCTCGGCGGTCATGGTGAAGTTGTGGGCGTCCACGGCGCGCACCCGGTTCAGCCGCGACAGGCTGAGCACCACCTCATCGCCGCGCCCGGAAGGCGTGGAGGCGCCGCACAGGCTGGTGTTGCCGCCTTGCGGCACCATCTTGACGCCGGCTTCGTACAGGCAGCGCACGGTCGCCGCAACCTCGGCCGTGGTGGCGGGACGGACGATGAGCGGGGCGCGGCCGGTGTAGTTGCCGCGCTGCTCGCGCACGTACGGCAGCATGGCCGCCGGGTCGCTGATGAGGCCCGACTCGCCGACGATGCCGCGCAGCTCGGCGAGAAGCTCGGAGGTGATCGGGGCGGCGGATGGGGGCGGGCAATCAGGGACAGACATGAGCTAGATGCTAGCATCGCCGTGTCCGGCGCCGGTGCGCGGTCAGCGGAAGCGGTAGCCGGCCTGGAGCCCGATCGTGCCGCGGCCGTAGATCGCCGCGCCGCTGTCGCCGATGCCCACCCGCCCCAGGAGCTCGAGCCGCAGATGGCCTAACCTGCTCGCCGGGACCAGCACTTCGAAGCCGGCTCCGGCGGCACCGCCGACATCGAGCGTTCTGTCCCCGGAGTCGAGCGCCACGCCGAGGTAGCCCGCCTCCCACTGGGCAAAGGTCACAAAGCGCACAAGCGGCAGCACATCGGCATGGATGAACAGGCCGCCGGCATACGCCGGGGCAAGCTGCGGGGTGAGGCGCAGACTCGCCCCTTGGGTCGTGCTGAGCGCGAAGCGGCCGATGCGCACGCCCAAAAGCACCGCGGGCTCGACGCGCCAGCCGCCGCCGCTCGGGCGCACGTCCGGACGGAAGTTTGTTCCATCGGCGCCGATGCGCGGGTCGACCTCGGCGCTGGTATCAAGGACGCTGCCAGATAGCGGGGCGACCCCGGCGACCAGCGCCTGCAGCGCGAATCGGCTCCGGCGCAGCGCCGGGCTGCGCACCGCCGCACCGATGTTGCCGTAAGAGGTCGCGGTCGTTCCCTGCGGCACCCCGCCGAGCTCCGCGCGCAGCAAGCCTACCGAGATATCGACGCCGAAGCCGTTGTTCATCACCAGGCGCCCGCTCAAGGCAAGGCGCGCGGCCCCGCTGAGGGTGCTCTCCAGGCGTAAAGAGATCATGCGGCCGGCCCACGGCGAGCGGAGGCCTTCGAACGGCACCTCGCCGACTCCTCCCAGCAGGATATCCTCCGGGCCGAGCGGCAGCGGCGCGCGCACCGGCGGCGGCGGAATCGGCGGCGGTGGCACCGCGCGCACCAGCGGCGGAGCCACTGGCGCGGGGGACGGCGCGCTCGGTGGCGGCCGTGGGGACGGGGTCTCTATGCTCGGAGCCGGCCGGACGCTGGGGGGCGGCGATACGGCCTCGCTGCCGCCAGCTGCCGCGAGGCGGGCGTCGACGATGAGCTGAGCCTCTGCACTGATGCCGCCGACGGTCACCCGCAAGCGGTGAGCTCCCGGAGACGGGCCGGCGGCCGCGGGCGTCTCACCGTCGATGAGCACGGTGGCGAGCTGTCCAGCGGGACTGCGTACCTGCGGCTGGCTTCCCGCCTTGAGGTGAACAACCCCATCGGCCTCCAGGTTCATGACCTGCGCCACGAGCAAGCGGCGCGGCACGCTGGGCACGCCGATAGCGCCCAGATCATCGATGGCCGATACCCGCAGCAGGTAGCTTCCGGGCTCCAGGCCGCGCAGCTCGCGGCTCGTGCGGGGCGCGGCGATCTCGCTGCTGGCGATCACCACCGGCGGGTTATCGCCGTCGCTGCGGAGGACCTCGATGCGGTAGCGCAGGGCACCGCTCACCGGCTGCCAGCGGGTGACAAGCTCAAGCGGCGTGTGACCCTGCAGGAAAAGCTCTGGCGTTGTCGACCACGCCGGCGCCGCGAGGAGCGACTTGGCCGGCGGCGGCGGACCCCCCTTGAGCCAGCGCGCGCCCTGGCCGGTGTTGACCGCCGGCCCCCAGGAAATCGTCGGGCTGCCCGGACGGGCGACGCCGTCGTAGACCATGACCACCAGCGCATCCCCGTCCAGCCGCACGAGGGCATCGCGGACTTTCAGCGGGAAGCTGCCCGGCGGGCCTTGCACATATACGGGACGCGGCTCTTTGCCCGGCTTGGGCACGAGCTGGAGCTCGCCCCGCAGCAGCGCGACGGACGAGACGCCCAAAACCGCGACCGCGCTGCCCTCCGGGAGCAAGATCTGCATGCCGCTGTCCAGAGACAGCTCGGCGGCTCCGCTGCGCACCGCCACCTCATCGCCCCGGCCAAGGGCCAGCGGTGAAGCGGCCGGCTCCTCCACGGTGCCATGGCGCCGCAAGACCTCCCCGCGGGTCGCCGTGAGCCGCATGAGCGGGACGCTGCTGACCGCTGCGCCGGCAGCGGGCAGGGTAGGGTGGGCCGGACTCGATGCCGGCGGTCGCGCGGCGGCCGGCTGCGCGGTGGCCGATGGGCACAAACCACCAAGCGCAACAAGCTGAGCCAGACCCAGGCCGAAGGCGAGCCGCATCCGCCGGAGCGCAGCCCGGGTCGCCGGCGACCGCGGCCGGCCGTGACCGGGGCGAATGCTTTCACCTAGATAGCCAGGGTAGGTCATGACAAAAATCCCGAGATTTTGTCATGATAGACGAACTTTGCTCCCCGCACAGGAGCAAAAATCCCCGGCCGTGCCGTAATCGGCCCCGGTTACCGGACTTTAGCTGCCCTTTAGCTAGCTCGTTAATAAAGAGAGCACCGTTACCAGCGGTTGCGGATCACGCCCTGCTGCGGGCCGGTGGCTTCGATCAGCGCTCCTTTGCGGTCGCCGGAGGTGTTGCCCCCGGCCGGACCGGTAGGACCGGCGGAATAATCGACGTGGGTCGGCCAGCGCGGGTTCTGCTTGGGAGCGGCGGTCGCTCGTTCCTGTAGACGAGAGCCGAGCGACGGTTTTTCCTTGGCCGCCCCCAGGGTCCCCGGACCCGCTGCACCTTCAGCGCCCTTTGCTGCGGCCAGCTGACTTGGCAGAGGGCCGCCGTTGCGGTCGGCAATCTCGCGCCGGATCTCGGCGGCGCTTGGGGCCAGCGGCAGCCGCACCCGGCGGGTGGGAGCGGCGCTGCCGGCTTTGGCTGCTGCCGCCGGGGCTCGGACTCCTGGCGCCGGTCTTGCCGAAGCTTGGTCGGCCGTCGCCGCGGGTCCAGAGGATGGGGCACTGCCAGGTCCGCCGGAGCCGGGGCTCGCCGATGGCGCTTGGACTTGGGGACCGCTTTTGGCTCCGGGCAGCTCGACTGGAAACAGGGGCTTGCTGCGCGATTTGGGCAGCTGCGCGGTGTGCGCGACGATGCGGGCGGGATTTACCGGATCTCGCTCCGGCTCCGGCGTTTCCAGCCGTCCGGCTGCCCGTTCGTTTATTGCCGCCGCGGGCGCCGCCTCCGCCTCCCCGTTTTCGCTCTCGGTCGCCAGCGCCCGGCCGCCGCTCCCCATCCCCAGGCCAAGCCCGACCGCGATGCCGAGGAGCGTCCCGTACCAGGTACCCCTTTTGCTTTTACCAAACATCGCCATGGCGCTTCTCCTAAGCCCATTGCCAGTCAGGCTCGGTCGGCTGGCTAGTTTTTACCAGCGTTACCTGAAACCGGCGTTTGCGAGCATGGCCGCATATACCTTGAAACATGGCAATGAATTCCCCAAGGCGCCAACACAATGAGCGCGGCCCGGGCCAAATAATTCTCGCCTGGCTGGTCGCGCTGCGCGCCGCAACGTACCTTGACTTGCCCCGCGGGGCGGGATAGCACGGTGACATGGAACATCCCTATGCGGATTTCGTCGCCTCGGTCGATAAGCCCGCCCGCTACCTCGGCGGCGAGTACCAATCGGTGCGCAAGGACTTCGCCGCCGCGTCGGTGCGCGTCGCCTTGGCGTTCCCCGATGTGTACGAAGTCGGCATGTCGCATCTGGGAACCAAGATCCTCTACTCGCTGCTGAACAAAGATCCGCGCATCCTGTGCGAGCGCG
>CALFML010000934.1 GCA_937879845.1 uncultured Myxococcales bacterium | reverse complement strand
CGCGAGCTGGGTTCAAAACGTCGTGAGACAGTTTGGTCCCTATCCGCCGTGGGCGCAGGAGACTTGAGAGGATCTGACCTTAGTACGAGAGGACCGGGTTGGACTGACCTCTAGTGTGCCGGTTATCGCACCAGCGGTATCGCCGGGTAGCTACGTCGGGAATGGATAACCGCTGAAAGCATCTAAGCGGGAAGCCAGCCTCAAGATTAGGTCTCCCAGGTCGCAAGACCCTAAAGGCCCCTCGTAGACCACGAGGCAATAGGCCGGGTGTGGAAGCACAGCAATGTGTGGAGCTTACCGGTACTAATCGGCCGTGCGGCTTGACCATCTTCTTTCTTCCTTGAAGACCAAGGTCCGATGCACTTCCCTAAAGCCGTTTTTCGAGTTGCTTGCTCGCTCGTACGTTTCGTACCGTTTCTTGGTAGCCATACCGGAGGGGCCACACCCGATCCCATCCCGAACTCGGTCGTTAAGACCTCCAGGGCCGATGGTACTGCACGGGACACCGTGTGGGAGAGTAGGTCGCTGCCAGGATTTTTCTCCTAAAAGCCCGCCTCTTTTGGCGGGCTTTTTTTTTACCCTTTTTCTCCCTCTTCAAACTTAGCTTCTCTCTCCCGCCCTCTTCTGCTAACTACATAGACGAATCACAGTTGGGATAGCCGTATGTCTTTGCTCGACAAGATCCAGCAGCATCAGGCGCGCATCACCGTTATCGGTCTCGGCTATGTAGGGCTGCCACTCCTGGTCGAGGTCGCCCGCGCCGGCTTTTCGGTGATCGGCTACGACAAAAACAGCGAGCGTGTCGCCCAAGTCCAAGCCGGCCGCTCCTATATAAAAGACGTACCCGACCGCGATCTCGTCGAGCTCTTGCAGCAAGGCCGGATCTCCGCCTCCGCCGATCCCGACTGTCTGGCGCAGGCCGATGTCGTCATCATCTGCGTCCCGACTCCGCTGAACAAGTCGCGCTCCCCGGACAACAGCTACATCATCATGGCGGCGGAGGATCTGCTGCCGCGCCTGCACAAGGACATGCTGATCGTCCTTGAGTCGACCACGTTCCCCGGCTTCACCCGCGAGGTGCTCCTCCCCCGCCTCAGCGAGTCGGGACTCAAGCCCGGCGAAGATTTCTACCTCGCCTTCTCCCCCGAGCGCGTCGATCCCGGTAACGCCAAGTACCACACCCGGAACACGCCCAAGGTCGTGGGCGGCATGACCCCGCGCTGCCTCGCCGCCATCACCGCGCTGTACAGCGAAGTCATGGAGCGACTCGTCCCCGTCTCTTCCACCGACGCCGCCGAGATGGTCAAGCTCCTAGAGAACACCTTCCGCGCGGTCAACATCGGCCTGGTAAACGAAGTCTCGATCATGTGCCAGAAGCTTGGCCTCGATACCTGGGAGGTAATCGACGCGGCGGCGACCAAGCCGTTCGGGTTCATGCCGTTTTATCCCGGCCCGGGCCTTGGCGGTCACTGCATTCCGGTTGATCCGCTGTACCTGTCGTGGAAGCTCCGCACCCTCAAGTATGAGGCGCGCTTTATCGACCTGGCGGATCAGATCAACACCGGCATGCCGGAGATCGTCGTCGGCCGCGTCCAAGACGCGCTCAACGACAAGGGCCAGGCCGTACGCGGCTCGCAGATCCTCATCCTCGGCGTCGCCTACAAAAAAGACATCGATGACGTGCGCGAGTCCCCCGCCCTCGATGTGATCGAGCTCCTCCATAATAAGGGTGCCAAGGTCTGCTACCACGATCCCTACGTTCCCTCCCTGCGCATCGGTGAGCACCGGCTTACCTCGGTCGGGCTGAGCGGGCTCGATGCCTACCACGCCGTGGTCATCCTGACCGATCACACCGGCATCGATTACCAACAGATCGTAAAGGGAGCGCAGCTGGTCGTAGACACGCGCAACGCGACCCGCCTTGTGCGCGATCACGCCCGTACGCCGGTGGTACGGCTGTAGCGCCGGGTGCGGCTCGGCGTGCTGATCGCGTCGTCGCCGGATGAAGGCGATGCGCCGCTCATCGCCTCCGCGGTGCAAGCGGCGCTGCAGGCCGGCGACCCCATTGAACTGTTCCTCATGGCCGACGGCGTCCACTACGCCCTTTCCGCGAGCATCGCCGCCTTCATCGCGGCCGGGGCCGATGTCACGATCTGCGCCATGGATGCCGAAGCCCACGCCCTCGATCCGGACCGGATCACCGCGGCCGGGGTGACGCTGGGCTCGCAGCGCGACCACGCGCACATCCTGCGGCGCAGCGATCGCTTCCTGTCCTTTACCTGATCCCGAACCCCGCTCCCTGAGCTTCCCCGAATCGAGACGCGAGTGCGCCCCCCCGACAACAAGTCCACGCCGGCCGCCAAGCATGTCGTGGTCATCCTCCGGCGCCCGCCGCAGCACCCACGCTCGTATCACGCGCTGCGCTCCGCCGTCGGCTACCTCACCGCGAACCTGCGCGTCACCCTGGTGCTCGGCGGACCGGCGGAGGTGCTGCTGCAGCCCGATGCCGCGCTTCTAAAAGCCCTACCCGCCGAAACCGTCACCGCGCTCCTGCGACCGCTCGGCACGCTGCGGGCGCTCGGGCACGCGGTGCTCGCGGCGAGCGCGGTGGACTTGGAGGCGGTGGTTGCCGCAGCCGATGCGGCGGTGACGTGGTAATAAAAAAAGGGTGAATCGCGTGCAGCTCGATCTCCGCGGAGAGGTATGTCCCTATACGTTCGTTCGCACCAAGCTCGCGCTCGAAGAGCTGGCGGAGGGAGATGAGCTCGTGCTGATTTTGGATCACCGACCCGCGTTCAAAAACATTCCCCAGGCGCTGCGCGAAGACGGCCACACGGTGCTCGCAATCGAACACAGCGCCGATGATCGCGAGTGCACCATCCGCACCCGCCGGCAACAGCGGCCCTAGCCGGTCGGGCTTGGGGCGGCCGGCCCAAGGCGGGTAAAAAAAGCTTCTGCCCGCTCGCGAAATCGCGCGTAGCTGAAGCACTGGGTCACCCGCTCGCGCCCGGCGGTGCCAAGGAGCTTGCGCAGCTCCGCGGAGGAGGCCAAAAGCTGCAGGGCCGCGCGCACCGGCTCGACCGCGGGCTGGACCACAAGTCCCGTCTCGCCGTCCAGCACGACCTCGGGAGCGCCGCCGACGCTGGCGGCGAGGCACGGCTTGCCGAAGGCCATCGCCTCCAGGTAAACGATGCCAAAGCCCTCGCCGCGGCTCGGCAGCGCGAAGACATCGCAGCGCTGCAGCTCGGCGTTCCGCTCCGCGTCGCTGAGCGAGCCGGTGAAGCGCACCCGCTCCGCGACCCCAAGCTCCACCGCCAGGCGCCGCAGCTCCGGCAGCGCCCCGCCGGTGCCGACGACCGTGTATTCCACCTTGGGCAGCGCCGCCAGGGCGCGCAGCATCAGATCCACGCCTTTGGGCTCGCCCGGATGGAGCCGCGTGACGCTGAGGACGCGCACCGGCCGGTCCAAGGAGCCTGCACTCCCCTGCCCTACCTCCGGTAGGAAGTGCCCTGCCTCCGGTAGGAAGTCTGTTGGCAGCGCTGGCAGGGCATTGATGAGGCGGGCGCAGCGGCCGGTGAGAACCCCCTGCTGCTGCTGCACGCACGAAGCGGTGTGCTCGCTGACGCACCCCACCGCGGTCGCCCGCTGCAGCGCGAGCCGGCGCAGCCGCGGCAGCCGGGTCCAGACCTCGGTCCCGTGCGCGATCACCCCGTAACGCGGCCAGAAAAGACCGAGCGGTGCCAGGTTCACATGGCCGAGCACCAGCAAGCGCTGACGCGGCAGCTCCGCCAGGACCGCCGCCGCGCAGCGCCCGCGCTCCCCGCCGCAGCCGAGGTAGAACCCGGGCCGCGCCGCCGCCGGCAGCACCTCCAAAAAGTCGCGCGGCACGGCCACCGGCGCATCGGTGAGCACCACCACCTTCAGCGGCCACCGACGCTGCTCGGCAAACTCCGCCGCGGCGCGGACGAGCAGCTGGTTGAACGCCGGGATTCCTCCCGGCGCGCAGAACAGGCTGCTCAAGACCAGCAGCATCGCGTCCGCGACAGCTACTGCTTCCCCAAAAGGCGCAACAGGCCCAGGGTCGCCACATCGACGTAGGTGATGAACAGCACGCCGAGCGACATGATGAACAGGAACGGCAGCGCCTGCCGGTACAGCACCGGCAGCGGCTTCTGGAAGCGCGTCGCCGACAAGAACAGGTTCAGGCCCATCGGCGGGCACAGGAACCCGAGCTCGAGGTTGGCGAGGAAGATCACCCCCAGGTGCACCGGATGGACGTTGAACGCCACCCCGAGCGGCGCCACGAGCGGCACCAGCACGACGATCGCCGAGTAGATCTCCAGCACGCTCCCCAGGATGAGGAGCATGACGTTGAGCACGAACAGAAACAGCGCCTGCGAGTGGATGTGGGTCTGCACCCAATCGACGAGCCGCGTCGGGATCTCCGCCACCACCAGGTAGTTGGTGAGCCCCATCGCCACCCCGAGCAGCACCACCACCGCGCCGACCAGCGCCGCGGCGTGCGACATCACGCCCGGCAGGGTGCGGAACGGATGCACGTCGCGGAAGATGACAAGCTCGACGAACAGCGCGTAAGCGGCGCCGATTCCCGCCGCCTCGACGATCGTCGCCACGCCGGAGCCGAAAGCCAGGACCACGACCACCGGCAGCATCAGATCCCACTTGGCGGCCCACAGCGCCGCGTTGAGCTCGGCGCGGGCAAACGCCTGTCGCGGCGCCTTGGCCTTGATGCCCTGGCGAATCCCGTATAGCGACACGAGCAGCAGGAGCACCATGCCGGGGATGAGGCCGCCGATGTACAGCTGCTCCACGCCGACCGGCGCCACCGAGCCGGGAGCGCTCGCCGCCACGGCGTACAGGATGACCGGCAGGCTCGGCGGGAACAAAAGCCCCAGGCTGCCCGCCGCGGTCACGAGCCCCAGCGAGAACCCGCTCGGGTAGCCGTCCTTGACCAGCATCGGGTAGACCAGCCCGCCCAGGGCCAGAATCGTCACGCCCGAGGCGCCGGTGAACGTGGTGAACAGCCCGCACACGAACACCACCATGAGGGCGATGCCGCCCGGCATCCAACCGAACACGCTCTTGTAGGCGCGCACCAGCCGCTGCGACGATTTCCCCGAGGCCAATATATACCCGGCGAAGGTGAGCAGCGGGATCGCCGGCAGCGAGGGGTTGGCGACCAGCCGGAAGGTCTCTGTGGGCAGCGATGCGACGGGCGAGTCGGAGGCGAAGAACAGGGTCATCGCCACCCCGGCCATGATGATGAACACCGGCGAGCCGAGCATGAAACCGATGAGCAGCCCGGAGAGCCCGACCGCCCGCACCGTGCCGTGGAAGCGGTCAAGCGGCGCGATGAGCGCCTGGATCTTCTCCGAGGAGTCGTACTTGAACCCCATGTACAAGGCGACGCCCGACAAAATGGTGACCAGCGCCAGGAGCCCCAAGCGCAGCCCGTTGCGCAGCGGCGTCAGCTTCATCACCGGCATGTGGGCGCTGGAGCTCGCCGCCCCGTGCGGTCCGCCGTAGCGGGCCACCGGATCCGTCGCCCGCCACACCGCGCGCATGCCGATGGCGGCAAAGCCGATGGGCATGATCACTTCCACCGTCCACTTGGGAATGCCTCCCGGCAGAAGATCCCCGTCGCCGCTCGCCCGGTCCACCGCCACCATCCGGGCGCTGGCATAGGCCAGCACGAACGACACGAGCGCCATCACCGTGGTCGTGAACGTCTCGAACACGTCGCGCAGCTTGCCGCGCGCCATGAAGTTGGTGGTCGAAAGGCCCAGGTGCTTGCCGCCCGCCGCCGCCAGGACCGCCCCCAAAAAGCCGATCCACAGGGTGCCGTTTTGAACGTAGACCGATCCCCAGGACATGTCCTCCGGCACAAGGTGCTGCAGCGCCCGGCCGAGAAATCGGAGGTGGCGATGCTCCTGCAGCACGACGACCAGGCGGCGCAGGCTGGCCAGGACCGGCAGGATCACCATGCCCAGGGCGATGAGGCTGACGATCCACCCTTCGAGGCGGGTGCCGGGCGGCGGCCCCTCCCCCGTTCCTTCTACGGGAGCCTCAAGGGCGGGGGCGAGCGGCAGCATACCGGGCAGCGGCGCCGCCCCCGCAGGACGGGGCATCAGCTCGGGCGACCCGGTGCCAGGTGCGACGGCGGGAGCCGGTGAAACAGACGCAGCCGCTCGGGCGGCCAGCGCGGCGGGCGCAGAAGCCGGGTCGGGCGGAACGGGCGCGACAGCGTCGGACGCTGCACCTGCCGTCGGGGCTGCGTCTGCGCCGGCTGTTGCAGACTCGGAGTCCGAGGCGGCCGCGGAGTCCGATGCGGCCGCTTTGGACTGTGGAGTAAGAGGCTCATTTTCTGGCATATGGGTGAAAGCAGTATACCAAGAGCCCTGTCGTGGTACACTGCTACGACTTCTACACACACTTACGAAGACCTTGCTCAACCCAAAGTCGACCATGCTCTCTCGCTTTTCGTCATCTCGCTCGGGGCTTTCTCGCTCGGGCCCTTGTTCGAGCCTCTCATCCGACGCCGTCCGACTCGCGCGCGGCCCCGGTCCGCATCAGGGTCGGCTCTCCGCGTGGGCGACCGTCCTCGGCGCGAGCCTGCTGCTCCTTTCTCAGAGCGGCTGCTCGATCAAAAAGTTCGCCCTGCGCGCCACCGCCGACGCCCTGTCGGGAACCGGGGGCGGCTACGGCACCGAGGATGATCCGAACCTGGTACGCGACGCGGCGCCGTTCGGATTAAAGACGATGGAGACCCTGGCGGAGTCGCTGCCCGACCATCGGCCGATCCGCCTGGCGCTGGCCTCCGGCTTTACCCAGTATGCGTACGCGTTCGTAAACCAGGACGCCGATCGCGCCGAGGACAAGGACATCGCCCAAGCGCGGCTCCTGTGGACGCGGTCGCGGCGGCTGTACCTGCGGGGCCGCAACTACGCCCTGGCCGGGCTCGACATCGGCTATCCGGGCAGCCGCGCCGCCTTGCTCGGTGGCGATCGGGCGCAGTGGTCGGCGTTTCTGAACAAGATGAAGGCGGACGACGTGCCGTACCTTTACTGGTGCGCGGCCGCCTGGGCGCTGGCGGTGAGCACGGCCAAGGATGACGCCAACCTCATCGGCGACCTGCCGGTCATCGATGTGATCATGCAGCGCGCCCAGGCCCTGTCCCCCGACTACGACGAAGGCGCCATCCACGAGTTCTATGTCTCCTTCGACGCCGCGCGCAGCCCGCAGCAGGGCGGCGGCCCCGAACGCGCCAAGGCGCACCTCGACCAGGCGCAGAAGCTAGGTCGCGGCTACAAGCTCGGCTCGATCGTGTCGTATGCCGAGGGCGTGCTCATAAGCCAGCAGAAGAAGGCGGAGTTCGTCCAGCTCTTGCGCAAGGTCGTGGACACCGACGTCTACGCCGAGGACCCGGCGTGGCGGCAGCAGCGGCTGGCCAACATCATCGCCCAGCAGCGGGCGCGCTGGCTGCTTGGCAAGAGCGATCTGTTCGCGGACTAGCCGGCGACGTAGGGGCCGCGGGAAAAAGTGACGGCATGCACCCACATGTCAAGCCGCAGCACGAACCATAAAATGACGGGGCCCTCTTCTCCGTCCTAGCTCTGTACAAGACATCTGCTCTAATTTAACAAGTGTGCCCTTACCTCACCTTGCACGTGAGGACGACAGGCGCCGCACCAAGATAAGAAGGATCATCATGCGAAAGATACTTCTGGCCTCGCTGTGTACTGCCCTTTTGGCCTTCGCCGGACGGCCTGCCCACGCGGAGGAACCGATACTCTTCAAGCTCGGGACGCTCGCGCCGTCGGGATCGCCCTGGCACCTTTTGCTCAAGGAAGCGGCGCAGAAGTGGCGGGACATCAGCGGCGGGCGGGTCGAGCTGCGCGTGCTGCCCGGCGGCACCCAGGGCGACGAAGGCGAGATGATCCGCAAGATGCGCATCGGCCATCTCCAGGCGGCGGCGATCAGCACGGTCGGTCTGCACGTCATCACCCCGGAGCCGCAGGCCATCGACCTGCCGCTCCTGGTCAAGAGCCCCGAGGAGCACGACTACCTCGTGCAGAAGATGGCGCCGCAGCTTAACCAGCTGCTGGAGAAAAAAGGCTTCGTCGTCCTCACCTGGAGCGAGATCGGCAACACCCGCTTCTTCTCCACCAAGCCGCGGCCGACGCTAACCGACATGCGGGCCGGCAAGCTGTTCTGCTGGGACGGCGATCCCGATAGCGCAGCGGCGTGGAAGGCGGGCGGCTTCAACGCCGTGGTCCTCAGCAGCACCGATATCGTTCCGTCCATGCAGACCGGCATCATCGACACCGTGCTGTACCCGCCGACCCTGGTGATCGGCCTGCGCATGAACGACAAGGCCAAGTACATGTCGGACATCTCGTGGTCCACCCTCACCGGCGCCACGATCGTCGACAAGAAGGTCTGGGAGAAGGTGCCGGCCGACCTGCGGCCGCAGCTGATGCAGGTCTTCGTCGACCTCGGCAAGAAGCTCACCGGCGACGCCCGGCGGATGGAGAGCGAGGCGATGGCGAAGCTGAAGGCGCAAGGGACGCAGGAGACCAAGATCACCGACCTGCCGGAGTGGCAGAAGATGATGGACAGCGTCAACGCCTCGGTGCGCGGCAAGGTCGTACCGGCGGCGACGTTTGATCAGGTGCACCAGATCGTCAAAGACTACCGCGCCGGGAAGCGCAACTAGCGCCGCCGATGCCGATGCTGCTGCCGATGCGGGAACGCAGCCTCTTGTCCCGTCTTGGTCTCAGGCGGGCGCCGCGCGGCAAGGTGCTGGCGGTGAAGTGGGGCTATAACCCAAACTCCAGCTCGCTCGGCGTCGATATCACGTTCCTTCTCTTCGGGCTGTCGATCATCACCCTGCTCACGCCGCTGGTCGGGTTCCTGCTCCGCTTCTACCAGGCTTCTGGCAAGCGGCCGGGCGCGGCCTTACCGGACGCCGCGGCCGCGGTGGATTCCCCAGCCCTTGGCGCGTCCGCGGCGCCGTCGCGCTCCTCGTAAAAGCCCCAGCTTCACCCTTGACCCGGCGGGCCGGCCCAAATAGGATGCCGCCCGGTCGCCGGCGGTACTCCGATTGCCGTCGGTCGCTGACCAGCCAGCAACAAGACAACGAGGTCCCATGAAAAAGTCCGATTTGGTCGATTCGATATCGCTCAAGCACAAGCTTCCCAAGGCGCAGGCGCAGCAGCTCTTGGATGATGTCTTGGGCGACCTGGCAGAGGCCATGGCGCGCGGCGACAAGATCGATCTGCGGGGTTTCGGCACCTTCACCGTGCGCGACTCCAAGGAGCGGACGGGGCGCAACCCGCAGACGGACGAGCCGCTGGTCATCCCGGCCCGCCGCGTCCCCGGCTTCAAAGCCGGTAAAGCGCTCAAGGACCGCTGCAACGAGCTGCTCGCGAAGCCCTGAGCTCCCCGGTAAAACTTGTCCCCGGTAAAACCCGGCCCGGTAAAACCTGGCCCGGTAAAACCAGGACCAGCTAGACCGGGAGAAAGAACGACCCGCGGAAAACGATGCTGAGCCAATGATGGGAATTGAACCCATGACCTACGGTTTACGAAACCGTTGCTCTACCCCTGAGCTACATTGGCAATGGCAAGCGCAGTCTATCCAGGCCCCCTACGCTGGGCAAGCGAGAAAACACATCTTCCGCTGCTTTCGCAGACGCCCTCCCGCTTCCTAGTCCAGCGCCTGCAGGTACTGCGCCTCCAGATCCTCGGCGCGCATGACGAGCTTCTTTATCGATTTGTCAAAGCGCGGCGTGCTCATGATCGCCCACAGGTACTTGCCGGGCTGCAAGAGCGCCCGGTTCTTGAGCCCCTCGGGGACCTCCAGCACGTAGCTTGTCCGCTCCGCCGCGATCTCGAAGCGTCCGCCGCCCAGATCGCCGAGCACGTGAATGTAGCCGAGCACCGGCCGGCCTTCTTCATAGCGCCACTCCACGCGATCGATGGCGATGCGGAAGGCCGACTCACCGGTGAGGTGCAGCGGGTTCCAGCGCCCTTTTTTGGTGATGAGGGGCGGCGCGGCGATCCGCGCGGCGAACCCCTGGCCGACCACGTTCTGCCGGAACGCCTCGGGCATCGGGCCGCCGCTGCCGTGGGTCGAAAATCCCGTGTAGCACACGATCGCGAGATCGCCGACCTCGGCCTGCAGCCCCTTGCCCACGTACAAGGTCGGCGACTTGCTCGATAGAGAATAGGTTCGCTCGACCCCCTGGATCAGGTAGTAGGTGATCGGCACGTCGTCGTCAAAAGCGGTCCGCCCCTTTACCACCGTCGCCTGCTTGCGCACGACCTTGCCCCAGTCGCCGCGCAAAAACGCCGAGGTCGGCGGGCCCGGCTGGCTCGGGTCGGCGCGCAGCAAGCAGTGCTCGGCCACCAGGTAGTCGAGGGTCTTTTGCCGCTCCTTGAGCGCCTTGAGGTCGTTTTCGCGCTGATCGGCCTGCTGCTTCTGCGCGAGCTTGGCCGCTTCGCGCCGGGCCGTGTCTTCCTTATGCAGGGCGACAAACCGCGCGACGCTGCGCTCATAGTCGGCGCCGCGGGCGATCTTATCGAGCAGCGCATCGCGCTCCTGCGCGACCTCCGGCGGGGTCAGCGCGCCCGCCGGCTCCGCCCGCCCGGCTCCGGCGGCCAGGCCAGCCAGCCCAGCCAGCCCAGCCAGCCCGACCAAACCGGCAAGCCTTCTGGCAAGCCTTCTGGCAAGCCTTCTGGCAATTGCGATTTTTAGCGACATCGATAATAGACTCGCGCCCTACCCGTCCGCCGGAATCACCGACGTCCAGCTGACGCGGAACTTGCGCGCCTTATCGCCGTCGCTGCGCTCCAGCGCCGTCAAGTCGCTGCGCAGGCTCGCCCAGTCCCCGAGCTGCACATCCACCTGCGCCAGCGCCTCCAGCACCTCCGCCTCCGGATGGCTGCCGAGCTGCAGGCTGGCGCGCAGCAGGCGCTGCGCTTCGGGCAGCTGCTGGTTGCGGGCGTACAGCCGACCGACCTGGAACAGGTCCCAGCGCCCCTCGGAGCTCAGGTCCGCCACTTCCTTGGCGGCTTTTTCCCGTCCCTCAGCGACCTGCCGCTTGCGCGCGATCGCCGACTCCATGAGCTGCTTGATCGACGAAAACATCGCGCTTCCCGGCGCCCGCCGCAGATAGGTCTCGCCGTCTTTGAGCAGCGTGTCGTCGTCTTTGAGCAGCTGATCCGCGGTAATGAGCATCACCGCCGCCTGATCCACGGTCGGGGTCAGCGCCGCCCCCGCCCCCTGCCCTTCGAGGAACGTCCGCGCTTCTTTGGCCACGGCGCGGTAGCGGTGGGTCTGAAAAAGCTTCACGATAAGCGCCAGCGACAGCTGCTCGATCTGCGGGCGCTCGGTCGCCAGGGAAAGCTTGCGCCGCAGCTCCCCGAGCTCGCGATCGGCGATGGCGTCCTGCTCCGTCTGGTACTGGGCGAGCCGGCGCTCCAGCGCCGCCAGGTCTTTTAAGGCGTAGCTGAAGTTTTTATCTTCGGCGACCGCCAGCTGCAGCAGGCTGCGCCGCTCGTTCTCATCCGTGGCGACGACCGCCTGACCATAAAGGTCCAAGGTCTTCCAGCTCTGCAGCTCCGGGCGCTGCGCCGAGTCATCCAGCACCTGCTTGGCCTGCACCGGCAGCCCCGCCGAGCGCAGAAGCGCCGAGGTCACCCGATCCTGCAGCCGCAGGAACTCACGCTGGCTGCCGTCGACTTTGGCGGTGCCGATGACCTCGCTGGTCTCCACCTTGATAAACCGCGCGGTGAGCCGCACCTGCGGCGCCAGCTTCTGGTAGGCGCCGACGACCATCAGCTGCGCCCCCAAGACCTTGCCGACCCGCACGGCGTCGCCGACCTCCAGATCTTTTTGCTGCAGCTTCTGCTCCGCCAGCACGCGGTCGAGGCTGGCCCGCTCGACCACGCGCAGCCCGCCGAGCTGCCGCAGATCCGACATCACGGTCTCGCGTATCGCCTCGCCGATAAAGCGCGAGTCCGCCGCCAGGTCGCGAAACGGCATGACCGCCACGGTCGACGGCTTGGCCTGCGCCGTGCCGCCGGTGAAAAGCCCCAGCATCATCGTCAGGAGCCCGCACAGCCGCAGCACCCGCCGGTCCGGCGGACGGCACCCCATCACAGCACGGGCGGCCACGTCGTCTTGCGCCATATCAAAACCGTACAAGATTGCCGCGGCGGCCGCTACGCCCGGGTTAGAGGGACCGCTTTAGGGGAGCGGCAAAAGCTGGAGCTCCGCCAGCACGCCGAAGTGATCCGATGGGAAGACGCCGTCGGCATCGCCCTGGTCTAGGACCACGCGGCAGCTGTGGACGACGCCACAGCCGTTGCGGGCCGGGGCGCCGACAAAGATGTAATCCAGACGGCGGTCGTTCTGCAGGAAGCGCAGCCGCTGGGTGTAGGGATTGCGGCGCGACCAGGTGAGCCCGGCGTCGCGCTCGCGATCGCTGTGGGCGATGAACGCATCCTGGTAGTACGTGCGCCGCCCGGCGAGCGAGTGGAGCCCGCGCAGAAAGCGCATCTCATCGCTGTCCGGCGTCGCATTGAAGTCGCCCATGAGCAGCGTCACCGCCGGCGCCGGCGCGAGCTTGGCAACCGTGTCGGTGACGAACTCATCCACCGCCGCCACCTGCGCCTCGCGCTCGATGCCGTGACGCATGCGGTAGTTCAGGTGGGTGGTGAAGGCGGCAACGCCGGCGCCGGCAAAATCGAGCTCGGCGTGCAGCACCACCCGCCGCTCGCTGGCCGTCGCATGCGGCAGCTCGCGGTGGTCGCGGTTGCGGATCGGCGCCCGCGACAGCAGCGCCAGCCCCTCGATGCCGCCGCCCCACGGCAGCGCTTCGGCGAAGACCCACTGCATGCCCAAGGCGCGGGCCAGGGTCGCAGCGGTATTTTCCAGCGAGCCGGGGATCTCGCGAACCTCTTGCAGGGCCACGATGTCCGGCCGCAGCGCCTGCAGGTGCTGCTGGCACAGCTCCAGGCGCCGTTTCAGGGGACCTTGCTCGCCCCATAGGTTCAAGGTGACGGCGCGCAGGGTCGCCGGCGCGGGCGGCGGGGCGGCGGCCGGCAGGTCAGCGGCCATGGGCGGCCTCGCGGGCGGCGCGGACACGGCCCGGACCGCGGTAGGTGCAGCGCGAATCCACCGTCTCCCACACCGTGATCGAGTCGAGCTGCGCAAGCTCCGGGGCGAGCCGCCGCCAGATCCAGCCGCACAGGCGCTCGCACGTCGGGTTCTCCAGTCCCTCCAGATCATTTAGCATCTGGTGGTCGAGCGCATCGACGATCGGCTGCACCGCCCGGTCGAGATCGTAAAAATCGAGCAGCCACCCCGACTCGGCGTCGGTCGCGCCGCTGATGCAGATCTCCAGCTTGTAGCTGTGGCCGTGCAGGCGGGCGCAGCGGTGGCCGGGCGGCACCTTGGGGAGCCGGTGCGCGGCCTCGAAGCGGTACTCGCGACAGAGCTCGACCTGCGGCGACGCAAAAGCCGCCAGCTCGTTAAGGTCGCTAAAATCGTCTGATAAAGGGGTCGCCGACAAAGGAAGTGCTGCAGCCATCTAGGCGGCACCGTACCGAAATTCCGCCGCGCTGTCATCCCTTCGTCCCGGCGCGGCGTGGTATGATGGACCGTGCCCCTCATGCGCTTTTCCGCCTCGCGGCGCCGCTCGCGCCCCGAGCGCCCGCTGCCCAGCGACCGGCCCGAAGGCTCGGCCGGTCCGCGGACGCTTTATTGCATCGACTTGCGCGCCGTCGAGATCGCCTGGGCGCAGCGCCCCTTGGAGGAGCTGCGGGTGGTCAGCCGCGGCGGGCGCCTGGGCGCGATCTTGAGCGGGCTGGATCTCGATCCGCGCTACCCGCTGGTGAAAAACGCCCAACATATGTCGGCGCTGCGCACGCAGCAGCTGTTCGAAGCGCTGTGCGAAGAGATGGCCGAGTCGGCGATCTTCGATGTCCCGGAGCAGGCCTGGCGGCCGCTGCTCGCCCTGCTCTGCCCGCACGGCACCGCCGAGAGTCCTTACCCGCCCCTGGGACTCTCGGCGCCTTCATCGGCCGCGCTGTCCGGGGGCGCGGCATCGGCGCTCGGGCTGCTTGGCGGTCCGAGCGTCGCGGCGCGCGACAGCCTCTCTGATGCCGGCGAGAGCGCGGCGCTAAAGAGCAGCGAAGGCCTGGTGCTGCTTGCCGAAGGCCGGCTCCACGCCGAGGCGGCCGCGGTGGCCTGCTCGCGCGCCGGAACCCTGCCGACCGGCGCCGCCGCCCTGGACCCGCTCCTGTGGACCACCCTGCTGCAGAGCCTGATGCCGATGCTCGACGCGGTGCGCGACCGCAACCGCGCCCTGGTTATGGAAGCGTAACCGGTCGGCCGGCGCGGCCGGCTTGCGTAGCTTGGGGGCTCGTGCGAAAACAGCGTATGCACGCCGTTATTCGTGTCCGCATGTCCAAGCCCCATTACGGGGGAAATCTGGTTGACGGGGCGCAGCTGCTCTCGCTGTTCGGGGATGTCGCCACGGAGCTGTGCGTCCGCGCCGATGGCGACGAAGGGCTGTTCCGCGCCTACGACAGCGTCGAGTTCCTGGCCCCGGTCTTCTCCGGCGACTTCATCGAGGCGCGCGGCGAGATCGTCAGCTGGGGCCGTACCTCGCTGAAGATGCGCTTTACCGCCCACAAGGTCATCGCCCCGCTTTCCGGCAGCGAGTACGCCGCCAGCGCCGCGCAGCTGCTCAGCGAGCCGGTGGTGGTCTGCCGCGCCAGCGGCACCTGCGTCGTCCCGACCGCGCTGCGCCGCCGCCCGCTGACGGGCGAACGCATCGGCCGCCCGGCGCCGTGCATCATCACCGCTGCCATCGTCGGCGCCGAGACCACCCGCGCCCAGACCCCGCACCTGCCGATCACGGCTGAAGAGATCGGAGAGGAAGCGGCGCGCTGCGTCGCCGCCGGCGCCACGGTCATCCACCTGCACGTTCGCGACGACGCCGGCAACCCGAGCCAGGACACCGAGCGGTTCCGCCTCGCGATCCGCGCCATCCGCAGCCGCTGCGCACCGATCATCCAGACCTCGACCGGCGGCGCGGTCGGGATGCCAATCGATGAGCGCTGCGGGCCGCTCACCCTCACCGCCCAAGACGCGCCGGAGATGGCGACGCTCAACGTCGGCACCATCAACTTCGGCGACGACATATTCGTCAACCGCCGGCTCGACACGCAGCAGGTGGCGACGCGCATCGCCAAGGCCGGGCTCATGCCGGAAGTGGAGCTCTACGACCTCGGGCACCTGGATATCGTGCGCGAGCTGGTCGATAAGGGTCTGCTCACGCCGCCGCTGCACACCCAGTTCGTCCTGGGGGTCCGCGGGGCCCTGGCGGCGAGCCGGCGCAACCTGGAGCTGCTCATCGACCGCCTGGCCGACTTTCCCGGCTCGACCTGGGGGGTGGCGGGAGTCGGGCGCCACCAGCTGGCGATGGCGGAGCTGGCGGCGGCCCTCGGCGGCAACATCCGCGTGGGGCTGGAGGACAACATCTTTATCGAAAAAGGCGTGCTGGCGCAGGGCTCGGCGCCGCTGGTCGCCCGCGCGGTCGAGCTGTGCCAGGCCGCCGGCCGTCAGGTGGCGACCCTGGAGCAGGCGCGGGCGGTGCTCACCAAGGCACCTGGCGCCGCGGCCTAGCGCCCGATTCTACCCGCCGGGCAGCCGCAGCCTGGGGTGTACCCACGAAAACAGTTTTTGCTTCATACCCGCCTCTTATGGTAAGAGGCGACGCGACTACTAACTAGCAGGTCTACACAGCGCGCGCAGCGAATCGTTGCCCGCAGTGCTAGGCTCTACGGAGACAACGCCACGAACAACGCCACAGGGACAAAGACCACGCGCCCCACCGAGCACCAGCCGGCCGAGTCCTCCTTTGCCGAATCCTCGTCTGAGCGAGCATCTGACCAAGCTCCGCCCGCGGCTTCGTCCTCCGGTTCACCCAAGGGTCCGGATCGGAGCGCGGCCGGCGGAACGGGAGACAGCGGCAAGAGCGAGGGCGCCTCGGGATGGATTGCTGCCTCGCGGTTCAGCTACGTCGGTCTGTTCTTCGGGGTCGCCGTGTTCCTCGGCTTCCTGTTCGGCAGATGGCTTGACGGCAAATTCGGCACCACGCCTTGGTTGATGCTCGTCGGCGTACTTTTTGGCATTGCCTCGGGATTCAAAGAGTTGTATCGCCTGACGACGAGTTACCGGACTGACCAGAAGAAGAACCAGCAGCAAGACCAACAGAAAAAATAGAAGCAAAACCGAGCAAGAAAAAAGCCGTGTCCAGCGACCCCGAAATTCCCTCCGAACCTTCGGAGCAAACCGCGACTCCAGCCGCGCCGCACCTTTTGGCGATCGAGCGCTGGGCGGTGCTGATTGCCGTGTCACTGGTCGGCACGACTCTCATCTGGGGGAACCCGCGGGTGCAGCTCGGGGCGACGGTCGGAGCGGCGCTGAGCGTGCTCAACGCGCGGGTGCTGCGCTTCTTCGGGGCGCGCCTGTCGCGGTCGCACCTGGGCGGTCGCGGGGCGGCGGGGCTCCTCGTGCTGCTGTTTCAGCTCAAGCTCGGCGTCCTGGCGGCGCTCTTGTACCTGGCCCTCAAGCTCCTGCCGCTGCATCCCATCGCGCTTGTGTTAGGGTTATCCGCCCTGCCGGTCGCGATCGTGGCGCGCGGCATCCAGTACGGCCTGCAGGGGCCGGCGGCGGCTTCCCCTTACTCAGATTCGTTTACGGAGAACTGATTCGCGATGGATGAAGAATCATCTTGGTTTGACCTTCTGCCCGGTCTTCGCGGGCTGGAGGCGTGGGCGAAGCACTTTTTGGGACGCGAAGATCCCTCCCAGGCGTTTTATTTCCGCGGCGGCCCGTTCGTCGAGTCGCACTTCACGCTGACCCACGTGCTGGCGGCGCTCCTGGTGCTGGCTTTCGTCACCGCCGGCAGCATGAGCTTCGCCGCGGCGATGCGGCGGGGCGGCGAGGACGCGATCGTTCCGCCGGCGCGCTTCTCCCTGCGCAACCTGTTCGAGATGCTCGGCGACGGGCTGTGGAACCTGACCAAGAGCATCATGGGCGAAAAGAACGCCCGCCGTTACCTGCCGCTCATCGGCACCCTGGCGTGCTTCATCTTCTTCAGCAACGTCCTGGCGCTCATCCCCGGCATGATTCCGCCGACCACCACGCTCAAGACCAACGTCGCGCTGGCGCTGACCGTGTTCGTCATCACCCACGTCGAGGGCATCCGCGCGCAGGGGTTGGGCGCGTACCTCAAGCACTTCGCCGGACCCATCTGGTGGCTGGCGCCGCTGATGTTCATCATCGAGATCATCGGCCACCTGGCGCGGCCGCTGTCGCTGTCGCTGCGGCTCATGGGCAACATGGTCTCGGACCACAAGGTGGTCGGCGTGTTCTTCTCCATGGTGCCGCTGCTCGTGCCGGTGCCGTTCCTGGTGCTCGGCACCATGGTCGTCATCATCCAGACCCTGGTGTTCTGCCTGCTGTCGATGGTCTACATCAACATGGCAGTCACCGTGCACGAGCATGAGCACGACGACGCTCACGGAGATCACAACCACGGCCATGCTCACGGGCATGGCGCCGACAAGGCGCACGCCCACGCCTAGGCGCAGGCCCGGCCTGAGCGGCAGCCCCTAACGCTTCTCTCAACGTCACACCCAATCGAACTCACGAGGAGGAATTTACCGATGAAGATCCGAAAGAATATGGCGGCAGCGTTCGCTGCGCTGTTCACGCTGCTGGCGACTGCGGTTGCGCACGCGCAGGCCACTTCTGCCGAAATCGCTCACGCGGAGAACCCGCGCTGGTATGCCCTGGCCGCCGCCTTGGGTCTGGGCATCGCCGCCTTCGGTGGAGCACTGGGTCAGGGACGCGCCGCCGCGGCGGCCCTGGACGGCATCGCCCGCAACCCCGGCGCCAACGACAAGCTGTTCACCCCGATGATCATCGGCCTGGCGCTCATCGAGTCGCTGGTCATTTACTCGCTGCTCATCGCCCTCTTGCTGTACGCCAAGCTGTAGTCTCCACCCGGCGCGGCCGTCGTCTCGACGGCTCGCCGCTGCTTGGTTCCCCCCGCCCTCCCCTGCTTCGCCTCTTACATCCCTGCTTCTCATAGCCAGCCCAATCCCTTGGGCGCGGCAAGACAGTCGCGTCCCGCGAGCACCCGAGATTCAAGATTTCCCGGCGAGAGCGGCTACACCGCGGGCAGGGCTTCTGCACCCTTTTTCGCCCGCAGCGCGCGGCAGCGGGCGACTGGACTTATTGGGGGAAGAGCGGAAGAACGGAAGAGTGGAAAGAGTGCGGGAGTCTGCTTAGCCGGACATGCTGGCGATGAAATCGCCGTTGCTGTCGGTCTTGGCGATCTTGTCGCGCATGAACTCCATCGCATCCACGACGTTGAGCGGGTGCAGGAGCTGGCGCAGGATCCAGATGCGGCCAAGGACCCGCTCGTCGACCAGAAGCTCCTCTTTGCGCGTGCCCGACTTGTTGATGTCAAGGCACGGGAAGATGCGCTTCTCCATGAGCTTGCGGTCGAGATGGATCTCCGAGTTACCGGTGCCCTTAAACTCTTCGAAGATGACCTCATCCATGCGCGAGCCGGTATCGACCAGCGCCGTGGCGATGATGGTGAGCGAGCCGCCCTCTTCGATGTTGCGGGCGGCGCCGAAGAACCGCTTGGGCTTGTGCAGGGCGTTGCTATCGACACCGCCGGAGAGGATCTTGCCCGACGGCGGCACGACCGTGTTGTAGGCGCGGGCGAGGCGGGTGATCGAGTCCAGGAGAATCACCACGTCGCGCTTGCACTCGGCCAGGCGCTTGGCTTTCTCGATGACCATCTCTGCGACCTGGACGTGGCGCGACGGCGGCTCATCGAAGGTCGAGGAGATGACCTCGCCGCGCACCGTGCGCTGCATGTCGGTGACCTCTTCCGGGCGCTCATCGATGAGCAGCACCATGAGGTACACCTCCGGGTGGTTGGCGGTGATGGCGTGCGCGATGTCCTGCAAGAGCACGGTCTTGCCGGCGCGCGGCGGCGACACGATGAGGCAGCGCTGGCCCTTGCCGATGGGCGACAGCATATCGACGATGCGCGTCGAGTAGTTGCGCGCGTCATGCTCCAGCCGCAGCCGCTTGTTGGGATAAAGCGGCGTGAGGTTGTCGAACATGATCTTTTCGACCGAGGCCTCGGGCGGCTCGCCGTTGAGGCGCTCGACCTTGAGCAGGGCGAAATAGCGCTCGCTGTCTTTGGGCGGCCGGATCTGGCCTTCCACCGTATCGCCGGTGCGCAGCCCGAAGCGGCGAATCTGAGAGGGAGAGACGTAGATGTCGTCGGGACCGGGGAGGTAGTTATAGTCCGGAGAGCGAAGGAAGCCAAAGCCGTCGGGCAGTGTCTCAAGGACCCCATCGCCGTAGACTTCACCGCGGTTGGTTGAGTGGTGCCGGAGGATCTCGAAGATCAAGTCCTGGCGACGCATTCCCGAGACGTTTTCGATGTTGAGAGCCATCCCCATGTGGATAAGCTCAGACATCTTTTTCCGCTTCAGCTCAGTCAGATTCATCGGGTTCATTCCTCGCGTACGATGGGCCCATCGCGGGCTCTTGTCCGCACCGCTCCGTCGGGAAACGGCGCAGATTTGGATGGATGTTTACAACCGGAGACAGGTAGGTGGGCTGCTTGACAGGGGCAACCGCCCCAAGGGCTGGGTCCTTACTAGCGGGAAGCCTCGCGGCGCGCTTTGCAGCGCGGGGCCGGTTTGCCGCTTTGGGAGCTGTTCTTAGAGTCTGTGAACGTCGTTTTGAGGATCAGTGACGGTGAAGAAGCGCGTCGTTACCGATACGATAAGGAACAAAGTACGGCAATGGACCCCTTGTGTCAACCGGCTACAGCGAGCTCGGCAATTTAGCTAGGGGACTGGGACCCAGCTGGAGCCGCGGCTGCTCACGGCCGCAGACGGGGTGCCAGCGTCGGTGCTGCTGACCCCGGGGCGCGAGGCGGAGACGGCCAGGTCGGCATCGGACGAGGCGCCGTAGGCCCCGGAGCTGCCGGGCGCGCTGACGCTCCGCCGCCCGGAGCGCAGCTCCAAGAGACGCTGCAGCAGATACAGGATCGGCCCCCCGGAGATAATCAGCCCGCCGAGCGCCAGCGAGCTTAAGCCCCACAGCGCGGTCTCATGCCGGCCGGCGTAGATCGAAAGCCCGACGAGCCCCAGCGGCAGCGCCGCCATGAGGATGATGCCGACCACGCCGCCGCGGATCCGGAACGGCCGGACAAGCTCGGGCTCGCGCAGCCGCAACACCACCAGCGATACGAACTCCAGCGTCAGCACCGCGCCGTAAAGCAGCACATCCATCTCGACGAGGTGGCGGAAGCCCAGGCCCAGGCAGGCGGCGTACAGCACGGCGGCGATCAGGATGACACGGGTGGGCGCGCCGCTGCGCGGGTCGCGCTTGCGCAGCCAGCGCGGCAGCATGCCGTCGCGCGCCATCGCCATCGGCAGCCGCGAGTACGACATCACGAGCACGTTGAACATACCGAGGCCGCACAAGATCCCGCCGATCGCGATGAGCCACCCGAGCCACGGTCCGCCCATGCGCCGTCCGACCTCGACCCAGGTGCCGGTCGTCCACTCCGCGGCGGGAATTCCGCTCGTGGTGGCGCACAGCACCGGGAGCACGTAGCACGACGACACGAGCAGAATGGTCAGGAGCATCGCCCGCGGGTAGTTGCGCTGCGGCCGCTCGACCTCGGCGGCGACGGTGGAGGCGTTGTCCCAGCCCATGTAGTTCCACATGCACAGGAGCAGCCCGGAGATCCACGCCGGGCTGCCGCTCGCAGACTCCGCCGCCTTGGGAGCGACCTTGAGCAGCGCCATCGACTCATGCAGCCCGTAAGCGCCGCGCCCGAGCAGCACGCAGCCCAAAAGCGCCGCAAACGGCAAGAGCAGCACCGCGCCCATCAGCACGCTGCCAAGGCCCACCGCCCGACTGCCGCGGATGTTCCACAAGGCGCACAGGCCGATCATGGCGATCCCGCACAGCCACCCGAGCCCGCCCGGGTTGAGATCCCCCAGCGCCGGGAAGATCTGCGCCAGATACGTCACCATCAAGGTCGGGTAGATCGCCATGTCGAACAGGCTCATGGCGAGCGCCAGCCACGCTTCCTGAACCCCCCAGAACGGTCCGAGCGCCCGCCGCACCCAGGCGTAGTATCCGCCCTCTTTCGGCAGCGCGGCGCCGAGCTCGCCGACCAGGAGCGCAATGGGCAGGCTCCACACGAGCGGCACGATGCACAAGAGCACCAGGCTGCGGCCGTAGCCGTGGCTGGCGACGATCTCTTCCAGCCCGTAAGGCCCGCCCGAGACGACGAAAAACGTCGCCGCCACCAGCGACAAGAGGTTCAGCGCCGGCCGGGCCCGCCGCCCGAGCTGCGCCTGCGCCTGTGATCGACTTCCTCCCGCGCCGGCCGACTTGTCGCTTCCCTCCCGCGGCCCCGGCTCGTCCGTCCCATCCCCCGGAATCAGGCGCAGCGGACGCCGCTCACTCGCAGGACGCGGTGTCTTGATTCTGGGCGATCGCGGGAGACCCGCCGGCTCGGGATGCTTCATGCGTGTCTAATGCGCAGTTTGAAACACGCTGTCCGCCCTGCGCAAGCCAAGAATCACGTCGGAGCGCGATTTACTCTGCGTCATTTTGGCTGCGGCAAACCGCGCCTTATGCCCGGGGCCTCTAGATCGCTGAAACAGCTTCGATTTTGGTGACGCTAGCCCGATTCCCTTTTGCTTGGCAGCCTCCGGTTCAGGCCGCGCCGCAACTGCAAAATCACGCATCGCGGCATCGCGGCCAGCGCGCGGCTAGTGGACCCGATCAAAAATGCCATCCGGCACGAGCGCAAGCCCAGCACACCTGCTACCCTACCAAACCGGTGTTGGAGCCCGTGGAGGCAATGGAAGAAAAGGAGCCGGCGGGCCCACCTGTTGGCGGTAGCTACCTGGGCCTATTGCGGCATAACCGCGATTTCCGGCTCATGTACCTATCCGCCTTGATCAGCCTGGCGGGCGACTGGTTTCTCACCGTGGCGCTCGTCGACCTTGTGCTGGAGCTCACCGGGAAGGGGGCGCTGACCGCGCTCATCAGCCTGTGCATGAACCTGCCGGTCTTCTTGCTGGCGCCGTGGGCGGGGGCGACGGTGGACCGGGTCAACCGGCGGCGGCTCATGATCGCCATGGACTTTGTCCGCGCCGGCGCCGCGCTGCTTCCGCTTCTGGCGAGCACACCGGCGCGGCTGCCGTTTGCCTATCTCGGGGTGATCCTCATCGCCGGTTGCTCGACCTATTTCGAGCCGGCGGCCGATGCGGCGCTGCCCAACTTCGTGGCGCCGGAGGATCTGGGGCGGGCCAACGTGCTGCTCGGCTCGGCGTGGGGGACGATGATGGCGGTGGGGGCGGCGCTCGGGGGGCTCGTGACCACGTACGGCGGCCGGACGGCGGCGTTCATCATCGACTCGCTGAGCTTTCTCATCTCGGCCTGGCTCATCCTCTGCATCCGCTCCCGCTTCGCCGAGAAAAAGACCCACTCGCAGCCGCGGATCTCGCTGTCGGCGTCGATGCGCGAGACCGTGTACTACGCCCGGCAGCAGCCGCGCGTGCTGGCGCTGCTCATCGCCAAGTTCGGCTACGGTCTGGGCGCCGGACTTATCTCGCTGCTCGGGCTGTTCGGGGAAAAGGTGTTTCAGCGCGGGGCCGAAGGGGTCTCGATGATGCTGGTGGCGCGCGGCACCGGGGCGATTATCGGTCCGGTGCTGCTAAACCGCCTGTATCAGCCCTCGCCCGAGCACGGCTACCGCCAGTGCCGCGCCATCGCTCCCGGCATGGCCTTATTCGCGCTCGGCTACGTCGGGTTGGCGGTGAGCCCGGTGATCTCGGTCGGGATGGTGGCGTTGACGCTGGCGCACATGGGCGGCGGCGGGCAGTGGCAGGCTTGCGCCTATGGCCTGCAGACTGCGGTGCCCGACTCGCTGCGCGGGCGCGTATTCGCGGCGGACTACGGGCTTTTGACGTTCAGCCTCAGCCTCTCAAGCATCGGCGCCGGCTTTCTCGCCGATCACTACGGGGTGCGCCCGGTGGCGCTGTGCCTGGCGGTGCTGGGACTCCTGTGGGCGCTCATCTGGGGGCTGTCCACGCGGCGGCTGTGGCGCAGCCCGCAGAGCGCCAACGCTCCCGCGTCCAGCTAGTCTGACCGCTCGGCTTAGCGAGCGGTGCCAGCAGCGGCCGCGGCGGTGCCCGGGCTCGCCGCCGGCAGGGTCAGTGCGGCGCCCAGGCCGTGCCCTTCCAGCTGGGTGAGCAGCTGATCGACGTGGCTCGTATCATCGACGCAGGCCATCACGCCGTCCACATAGACGATCGACTTGCCCGGCAGGCCCGCCGCCGCTCCGACCGCGATACGCGGGTGCAGGAGCGAAGGATCGCACTTGGGCATGCCGCTCAGCAGCGCGGCAGAGCCCTCAGCCGCCGCCCCGCCGATGCCGCAGCCGCCAAGCAAGCTGCCGGCCAGCAGCAGTCCCAAACAAAGACCGCGCCCAAGTCGCTCGCCCAGCCCAGGAGCCAGCCGCCGGCACACCGCAGCACACTCTTTTTGCATCGCCTGCACCTGTGTCGTGTCCTGCATCGGCCTTTTCCCTTGGCGCCTGGCGCTGCCCCGCGCCAGAGAATGAATCTATGCTATCACCGACGACCCACAAGGGCCAAGCAAAGAGAATCCGGCCGCGAGTTTTTGCCGGCCGACGCGGTCTGCGGCAGCCTTTAGGACGGCTTGGTCCGGCCAGCGCTTGCGGGGGTGCCGGCCGCGGGAAACAGCTCGCCGAGCTTTTCGTGCGCGCGCTCCAGATCGCCTTCGTACTTGAGGACCAGGTTCAACGTGTCCACGCACAGTCCGCGATCCAGCTCGTCCGCGCTCAAGATGAGCAGGGCGCGCACCCACTCCAAGGTCTCCGATACGCTCGGATTTTTCTTCAGATCGAGCTGGCGCAGCGCTTGCACCACCCGCACCACGTCGGCGACAAGGCGCGCCGGGGCGCCGGGCAGCCGCGCGTGGGCGATCGCCTGCTCGCGCGCCGCATCGGGGAAGCCGACGTTGAGGTACAGGCAGCGGCGCTTGAGCGCATCGGTCATCTCGCGCGCGTTGTTCGAGGTCAGGATGACCAGCGGCACGTGGGCGGCGCGCAAGGTGCCAAGCTCCGGGATCGAGACCTGGAAGTCGGACAGGACCTCCAGTAAAAAGGCCTCGAACTCCGCCTCGGCGCGGTCGACTTCGTCGATCAGAAGGACGACGCGGCGCTCGGCGCGCAGGGCGCTGAGCAGCGGCCGCGGCAGGAGAAACTTCTCCGAGAAGAACGCATCGTCCTGCGCCGCCAGGGCCGCCACCGCATCCCCCAAGGTGCGGGTCTGCGCCAGGAGCTCGCCGATCTTGTCGCGCAGGATCTGGGTGTAAAGAAGCTGCTTGGGGTAGGCCCACTCGTACAGGGCCTTGGCTTCGTCCAGCCCCTCGTAACACTGGAGGCGGATGAGCTGCGTGCCGAGCGCATCGGCCAGCACCTTGGCGAGCTCGGTCTTGCCGCAGCCCGCCGGCCCTTCGACCAGGATCGGCTTCTGCAGCCGCTCCGCCAGAAAAACCGCGGTGGCGATGCGGGTGTCGGCGATGTAGCCGTGCGCGGCAAAGCGCGTGATGACCTCCGCCGCATCGGCGAAGTGGTCGGCGGGACGGGCTGGCGCCGGCGCGGCTCCGGCGGAGGCGGCGGCGCCAGCAGGGTCCCCAGGGGCTTGGCCGGAGGCCGGCGGGGCGGACGGACGCGACATGCGCCAAGGGTCGCACAATCGTATGGGAATCGCCAGCTGTGCGAAAAGGCCCGTGGTATAAGTCCCCCGTGCCCGTTTACCGACGAGACAATGGCTCCTTGTTCCTAGAGGAGGTGCGCCTATCGGACCTGCTTGCAAAAGGTCTGCCGACGCCGTTTTTTGTCTACAGCGCAGCGCAGCTAAGCGCCGACTGGCAAGCCTACGCGCAAGCGGTCGCCGGCGCCGCGCCGGGAGCGGCGGGCTCGCCGGTCATCGCCTACGCGGTAAAGGCCAACAACAACCCGGTGCTGATGCAGCGGCTGCGATCTCTTGGCGCCGGCGCGACCGTGGTCAGCGCGGAGGAGCTGCGCCACGCCCAAAAGCTCGGCTTCGCGGCGGACAAGCTGCTGCTTCACGGCAGCGGCAAGCGGTCGCAGGATCTGGACGCGGCGCTCACGGCCGGAGCGCTGCTGTCGCTCGACAGCGAGTTCGATCTGACGCACCTTCTGCAGCGGGCGGCGGCGCTCGGCCGGTCGGCGCGGGTGCTATTGCGGGTCAACCCCAACATCGATCCGCGGGTCCATCCTTATATCTGCACCGGGCTCCTCGACTCCAAGTTCGGGATGTCGGAGGCGGCGATCGAGGCGCTGCGGCCGCGTCTGCGCGGCTTGCCGCAGCTTGCCATCGCCGGCCTGCACTGCCATCTCGGCTCGACGCTGCGCTCGGCTGAGCCGGTGCGCGATGCGGCGCGGCTGCTCACGCCGCTTCTGGCCCGGCTGCGCGGCGACGGCCATCCGATCGACACGCTCGACATCGGCGGCGGCCTGGGCATCGACTACCAGCGCGGACACGCCGCCGCGGACGAGCCGGCGCTGCCCACCCCCAGCGCGCTCGTGGGGCCGCTTCTAACCACCGCCCGCGAGCTCGGGCTGACGCTGTGGCTGGAGCCGGGGCGGAGCCTGGTCGGCCGCTGCGGGGCGCTCATCGGCCGCGTCATCGGCGAAAAACACACCGCCAGCAAGCGCTTCCTGGTCGTCGACGCATCGATGGCGCAGCTCATCCGGCCCTGCCTCTATCAGGCCTACCACCACATCGAGCTCCTAGAAGAGCGGTGCGAGCCCGAAAAGGCGCCGCCGCCGCCCTGCGATGTCGTCGGCCCGGTCTGCGAGTCCGCCGATTTTCTCGGGCTCGACCGCCGGCTCGGCACCCCGCGTGAGGGGGACGGGATCATCGTCTACGACGCCGGCGCCTACGGCTTCGCCATGGCCAGCCGCTACAACATGCACCTTTTGTGCGCCGAGTATCTTATCGACGGCGGACAAGTCCGCTGCATCCGCCGCGCCGAGACCTATGAGGACTTCGCCCGCACCTTTACCGATAAGGAGCTTATTTTCCCATGAGACGGGTCCTCAAATACGGCGGTACGTCGATCGAGAGCGCCGACCGCATCCGCCGGGCGGCGCAGACCGTGGCGGCGCTGATTCACGGCGGCGATCAGGTGGCGGTCGTGGTCAGCGCGCAGGGCAACGATACGAACCTTTTGCTCAACGCCGTCTACTCGGTGACCGATCGGAAGGTTGATACCCAGTCGGTCTATCGCGTCGCGGCGATGGGAGAGGAGAAGAGCGCGCTGCTTTTGACCGCGGCGCTGCGCTCGCTGGGGGTGGAAGCGGCGGCGTTTGTCCCCACGGTCGCGGAGAGCTGGCCGCTCATCATCGACTGCGATGACAGCGCTCCGCTGGCGGCGCAGAAGATAAACGAAGAGCGCCCGCTGGAGCTGCGCGAGGAAGAGTCACGGCGCCTGTGCGGACAGCGGGTGCTGCCGCTTCTGCGGCGCAGCGGCGTGGCGGTGCTCTCCGGGTTTTTCGGCCGCAGCACCCGCGGCGAGCTCACCACGCTCGGACGCGGCGGCTCGGATATCTCGGCGGTGCTGGTGGGAAGGCTGCTGGAGGCCGATGAGGTCACGATCATCACCGATGTCGAGGGGATCCTCTCCGCCGATCCGCGGCTCGCCGCGGAGCCGCGCCTGATTGAAGAGCTGAGCGTCGCCGAGCTGGAGCTCATGGCGTCCCGCGGGGCGCGCGTGGTGCATCCGCGGGCGCTGCGCTACAAACCCGACTCGTGCCGGGTGCGCGTCGTCGATTTCCGCCGCCAGGAAGCGCTGGCGGCCAGCGGCACCGCGG
>CALFML010000933.1 GCA_937879845.1 uncultured Myxococcales bacterium | reverse complement strand
TCGTCGGCCGGGCCGATGTCTGGGTGTTCGATGCGAACAACCTCGGAAACAGCCTGGGCGGCACGCCGCTCACCATCGTCACCCTGTTTACCGACACGCCGCGCGCGCTCGCCGTGACCGCGGACGGCAGCCGGGTCTACGCCGCCGGCTTCCACACCGGCAACCGGACCACGACCCTCAACGAGACCGCGGTGCCCGACGGCGGCCAAGCGGCGGGCGGCGTGCCCGGCCCGAACGTCAACTACGCCGGGCTGCCCCAGCCGGAGCAGGGAATCATCGTCAAGTTCGACGGCACCCACTGGGTGGATCAGACGGGCTTGAGCTGGGACAACTCAGTCAAATACTCGCTGCCCGATAAGGATGTGTTCGTGCTGGACGCCAACGCCAATCCACCGGCGCAGCTGGCGGGGGCGGCCGGCTTCTATGCGGGTGTCGGCAGCGTGCTATTTAACATGATAGTCAATCCCGCCAGCGGGAAAGTCTATGTATCCAACACCGAAGCCAATAACTTTGACCGCTTTGAAGGCCCCGGCACCTTCACGGGGCACAGCCTGCGTGGTCACCTGCATGAGAGCCGCATCTCCGTATTGAGCTCCGCCGGGGTCGCGGCACGGCATCTCAACAAGCACATTGATTACAGCACTTGTTGTGCCACAACCGCAAACTCCGAAAACGCGCGCAGCCTCGCCCAACCGGTCGACATGGCGATCACCCAGGACGGTAGAACGCTTTATGTCGCCGCGTTTGGCTCCAGCAAGGTAGGGGTGTTCCAGACCGCGCAGCTGGAAAACGATACGTTCGTTCCCAGCACCGCCAACCAGATCCGCATAAGCGGCGGCGGCCCAAGCGGCCTGGCCCTTGATGAGCAGAGCAGCCGCCTGTACGTCCTGACCCGCTTTGACAACTCCATCTCGGTGATCGATACGCGCACCGGCGTCGAGCAGCGCCACCTGGCCATGAACAACCCCGAGCCGCCGAGCGTGACCGCGGGCCGGCGCTTCCTGTACGACGCATCCTATACCTCCAGCCACGGCGATTCGGCGTGCGGAAGCTGCCACGTGTTCGGCGACTTCGACAGCCTGGCATGGAACCTCGGCAATCCGGACGGAGACGCGCTGGCCAACCCCTCGCACCTGCAGCTCTTCCCGGGAATTCCCAATAGCGATCCCCAGTTCCGTCCGCTCAAGGGCCCGATGATGACCCAGAGCCTGCGCGGCATGGACAATCACGGCCCGATGCACTGGCGCGGCGACCGCACCGGCGTCAACGACGAGCCGACCCTACAGCCCAACGGCGGCCAGTTCAACGAGCAGCTCGCCTTCTCCAAGTTCAACCCGGCGTTCCAGAGCCTCCTGGGCCGCCGCGCCCCGCTCACCACAGCCGAGATGCAGGCCTTCGCCGACTTCGCCCTGCAGGTGACCTATCCGCCTAACCCAATCCGCAATCTCGACAACTCGCTGACGGCGGACCAGGCCGCGGGCCGCGCGCACTTCTTCGAAGAGGGGGGCTTCTTCGGCGCCTCCTGCAACTCCTGCCACGTCCTTGATCCCGATGGGAACCGCCAGTACGGCGTCGCCCGTCCCGGTTTCTTCGGCACGATGGGCGAGCTCGTCGTGGAGACCGTGGATCCGCTGCGCCCGCAGGCGCTCAAGATCCCGCACCTGCGCAACGTGTACCAGAAGGTCGGCCGGTTCGGCCAGGGGCTCGCGCTGCCGCCGTTTACCAACTTTATCGCCGGCTCGGATGAGCACCTGGGCGATCAGGTGCGCGGCTACGGCTTGATGCACGACGGCACGTTCGACACCGTGTTCCGCTTCATGCAAGGGGCCGCGTTCTCGCAAATCCTGAGCCCGCACGGCTTCCTGATCGGCCCGGCCGGCGATCCGCTGCGCCGGCAAGTCGAGTCCTTTGTCCAAGCGTTCGACTCGAACATGGCGCCGATCGTCGGTCAGCAGATCACGCTCACCGCGGCCAACTGGAACGTGGCGAGCGCCCGCATCCAGCTTCTCATGAGCCGCGCCGCGGCCGGGGAGTGCGATCTGGTCGCCAAGGCAAACCTCGGCGATGACGAGGCGGGCTTTCTGTACAATAACCGCGACGGCTTCATCACCGACCGCGGCAAGCGGCCGTCCGTCGCCCTGCCCTACCTGCGGGCGCTTGCCGAAAGCGGCGCCGCGGCCGTCACCTTCACCTGCGCCCCGCCCGGTTCCGGGATTCGCATCGCGCTTGACTGCGACGCCAATAGCCGCTTCGACGGCGACGAGCGCGACGAGGGCAAGTGCCCCTGTAATAGCGACAACTAAGATCTAAGCGCTGCCCCGCGGTTCCTACTCCTTTTCTTGTTCCACTCCGACGAAAAAATCGTTACAATTCAGCCGAGATTTTAATTTCTCAGGGAGGGGTCGGTAGTGCGGAATTCCCTGAGCTGAACTGCGCTTAGCTGGGGGAACGGGTCGATGAACGGGCTGCCGAACTATACCAGTCTGGAAAAATTCCACGATGGCAGCAACAACCAGGTCTATCGCGCGCTGCGCGTCTCGGATCGCACTCCTGTCGTCATCAAGCTTCCGCGCAGCGAATACCCGAGCACCCGCGAGCTGGCGCGTCTTTACAACGAGTACCACCTGCTCAAGCAGCTCCAAGAACCGGGGGACGCGCCGGGTCTTCGGGATTGTGACGATCCGCAGAGTCAGGGGTGCCCGGGAATCGTCAAAGTCTACGGGTTAGAGCGGCTTGGCCGCTCGGTGGCGCTCATCCTTGAGAGCCTGGCCGGGCAGTCCCTGCACGCGCTGCTCGGCAGCCGCCAGCTCACCGTCAGCGAATGTCTGACCCTGGCGATCAAGCTTACCCAGAGCCTCGAAGCAATCCACGCGCGCCAGATCGTCCACCGCGACCTCAAGCCGAGCAACATCTTCGTCGGCGACTCGCTGGAGCAGGTCCACCTCATCGACTTTGGCATCGCGATGCCGCTGCTCAAAGACGGGCAGGTCCCCGCCGCCGCGGTCGCCCTGGAGGGCACGCTCGCCTATCTTGCGCCGGAGCAGACCGGGCGCATGAACCGCGGGATCGACGAGCGCACCGATCTTTATGCGCTCGGCGTGACGCTTTACGAGATGCTCACCGGCACTCTGCCGTTTCCGGTGTCCGATCCGGCGGAGCTTATCCACAGCCACATCGCCCGCCCGCCGCAGCCGCCGCACAGCCTGCGCCCCGCGGTACCGGAGGTGCTTTCGAACATCGTCCTCAAGCTCATGAACAAGATGGCAGAGGACCGCTACCAGAGCGCCCGCGGCCTGCGCGCCGATCTGGAGACCTGCCTGCGGCGCTGGCGCAGCGACCACCAGATCGCGCCGTTTCCGCTTGGGACTCAGGATCGGCCGACGGAGCTGCGGCTGCCGCGCAAGCTCTACGGACGGCAAGCGGAACAGGCGCAGCTCCATGCGGCGCTGGAGCGCGTGCGCGGCGGCGCGCTCGAGCTGGCCCTTGTCACCGGGGCGCCCGGCATCGGCAAGACCGAGCTCGTAAACGAGCTGACCCGCTCCCTGGCCCAGCACGGCGGCTACTTGGCGCGCGCGCGCTTCGAGCAGCAGCAGCAAGCGATTCCCTACGGCCCGCTGCTGCGCGCCTGCCGCGACCTATTGCGCCTGCTGCTGACCGAGCCGCCGCACGCCGTGCAGGCCTGGCGGCAGCGCTTCCTCACCGCCCTTGGGCCGAGCGGTCAGCTCCTTATCGAGCTCATGCCGGAGCTGGAGCTCATCGTCGGGCGCCAGCCGGCGGTGCCGCAGCTTCCCCCGGTCGAAGCCAAGAACCGCTTCGGGCTGTTATTTCAGAACTTCCTGCGCCAGTTCGCCAGCGCGCAGCACCCGCTGGTCTTGTTCCTCGATGACATGCAGTGGGCTGATGAGGCGTCGGTGCAGCTCCTGCGCCTGCTGCTCACCGACCCCTACGGCCACTACCTGCTGGTGGTCGGCTCCTATCGCGCCGAGGCGCTGGGCGAGGCGCACCCCTTGTGGCCGCAGCTCGAAGCCTTGCGCACGGAGCGGGTGGCGACCACCGTGCTGGCGCTGCGGCCGCTGCAGCTCGGCGATGTCACCGCGCTGCTCGCCGAAGCGCTGTCCATGCCGCCCGGCGAGGTGGCCGAGCTGGCGGCGGCGGTCCAGGGCAAGACGGACGGCAACCCCTATTTCATCGGACAGTTCCTGGGCGGTCTGGACCGCGACGGGCTGCTCCGCTACAGCCCCGCCGGTCAGAGATGGACGTGGCTGCTCGCGCGCATCCAGGCCTTGCCGGCCACCGACAACGTCGCCGACATCATGCTGGCCAAGCTGCGGCATCTCAGCCCGCCGGCCATGACGCTCCTGCAGACCGCGGCTTGCGTCGGCGTGCAGTTCGAGCTGGACACCGTGGCGCAGCTGTGCGCGATGAGCCATGGCGAGCGCAGCGAGGCGCTGGCCGAGGCGATGCGCGCCGAGCTTCTGTTGTCGCCCGACAGCGCCGCCTATCTGGCCAGCCCGGCGCCGCCGTCCCAAGCCGACGGCAGCGCGCCGGAGCCGAGCGGCGAGCCGGGGGTCGTCTTCAAGTTCCTGCACGAGCGCGTGCAGCAATCGATCTACGCGACGCTCGATGCGGTAAAGCGCCAAGACTGCCACCTGCGGCTGGGCAAGCTGCGGCTTGCCCAGTGGGGGCAGGACGCGCCCACCGGGCGGCTGTTCGACCTGGTCAACCACCTGAACCTGGGCAGCCCGCGGATGCGCGACAGCGGTGACGCGGCGGGGCTTTTGGCGCTGGCGCGGCTGAACCTCCTAGCGGGCAAGCGCGCCAAGGCGACCGCCGCCTTCCACGCCGCCGTCGGCTTCTTCACCGCCGGCACCACACTTTTACCCGAGTCGGCCTGGGGCGATCAGCACGAGCTCCTGTTCGAGCTCTACCTGGAGCGCGCCCACACCGAATCGCTCAACGGCTACTTCCCAGAGGCGGAAGCGCTGCTCCTGGCGCTGCAGAAGCACGCACGCACGGCGGTGGAGCACGGCCTTGTGAGCCTGCGCCTGTGCGAGCTTTATTACGCCCGCGCCGATTTTGCCACCTCCACGCAAGTCGGGCTGGAGGGGCTTTTGCAACTCGGCATGAAGATGCCGCCGCTTGACGAGGCGATACCGAGCTTTTTCGCCGAGCGGGCCGAGATCGGCCGCGCCCTGGCCGGACGTACCATCGCCGAGCTGGTCCACCTTCCCATAAACCAGAGCGCCGAGATCGACGTGACGGTGCGGCTCATCGTCGCGCTGGCGTCACCGGCGTACATCGCCGGCTCTCCGCTTTATCCGCTGCTCATGGCGCGGCAGATCACCCTGGCGCTGCGCCACGGATTGTGTGAGCAGACAAGCTACGCCTGTGCCGCCTACGCCTTCCTTCTCACCCTGGTCTTCGGAGAGCCCGCGGCCGGCTACGAGTTCGGGCAGCTGGCGCTGGCCATGAACGAGCGGCTGGCAAGTGGCAACATGGCCTGCCGCATCCGGCTGCCGCTCGGCTCCCTCCTGCACTTCTGCAGCCCGATAAAGGAGACCATCGCGCAGTGGGCCAAGGGCCGGCAGGAGGCCTTGGTATCCGGCGACTTCGCCTTTTTGTCGCTCATCTGCAGCATGCAAGCGCAGCTGTCCCTGTACACCAACGAGGATCTGAACGAGGCGCTGCGCGCAGTCGACGAGTCGCTGGTCCTGATGCAGCGGACCAAGGACGCCCTGAACACGATGCAGCTGCGGCAGGTCCGCCAGCTGCTGCGCGCCCTGGTCGGGCGTACCAGCAAGCCCACCTCGCTCAGCGACGCCGATTTCGACGAGGCGGCGGAGTGGCAGGGTCTGCGGCAGAGCGGGGTCGGCTACCCGCTCCTTCTGTTCTCCTGGCTCAAGCATACGCTCCTTTATCTGTTCGGCGAGTATGAGGAGGCCTGCGCGCTCGGACTGGAGGCCACGGCCTTTTTCGCCTCCGCCCCTGGTCTGCCGCTTCAGACTCACTTCACTTTCATGCTCTGCCTGTCGCTGCTCGCCCGCTACGACCAGGTATCCGCAGCCGAGCAGAAGGAGCTTGATGTCCACATAGAGCGCCTCCACCAGCAGCTTGACACCTATAGCGGATACTGCGCCGCCAACTACCGCGATCGCGAGCGCCTGGTCGCCGCCGAGCGGGCGCGGGTGGCCGGGCGCTCGACCGAGGCGCTCATGCTGTACGAGGAGGCGATCGCCGCGGCCCACCGCAACGGCTTTCCCCTGCATGAAGCGATGGCGCTGGAGCTGGCCGGGCGGTTCCATGCCGCCGCGGACCGCGGCAAGCTGGCGACCTACTATCTGACCGAAGCGCTGTACGCTTACCTCCACATCGGCGCCACGGCGAAAGCGAGCGCGCTGCTCAGCCAGCACCCTGAGCACCTGCGCGCCGAGACGCGGGCGCTGCAGGGGCTGGGCCGCAGCGAGACCCTGGCCCGCGGCACGACCTCCAGCACCAGCAATCACACGACTGACGACCGCGTCGACGTCAACTCGGTGCTGCGGGCGTCGGAGATCATCGCCAGCGAGCGAGTGCTCGATAAAGCCATCGACCAGATCCTGCACACCGTGCTAAAAAGCGCCGGGGTGCAGCGCGGCTACCTGCTCCTCGACCGCGGCGGCACCCTGCAGCTGGAGGCATCGCGCACCATCTCCCCGGACAGCGCGCACACGAGCATCGGCCTTCCCCTGGACAGCCTGGGACAGCCGGGAGGAGCCGGTGAGAGCCTGGCGCTCAGCGTCCTCCACTACGTGGTCCGGACCCGCGAGGTGGTGGCGCTCAGCGCCGGCGTGCCCGACCCGCGCTTTGTCAACGACGCCTATCTGCTCGCGGCCAAGCCGTACTCCGTTCTCTGCCTGCCGCTTGTGAGTCAGGGACGGCTGACCGGCGTTCTCTATCTGGAGAACAATCTCGCGCAGGTGACCTTCTCCTCCGCCCGCATCGATCTCTTACGCATCTTGGCGGCGCAAGCGGCAACAGCGCTGGAGAACGCACTTTTGCTCCAGCGCATCGGCGAAGCGACCGAGAAGGTCCACCGCACCAACGAAGTGCTGGAGGCCCAGATCGCCGAGCGCACGGCCGAGCTCCGGCGCTCCAACGGCGAGCTGCAGGCCATAAACGAGCGGCTCCAAGTCGAGCTGGCCGAGCGCTCACGCGCGGAGCAGGAGCGCGCCGAGCTGCAGGGGCAGATGCTGCAGGCCCAGCGCGAGCGGCTGGTGGAGATGTCGACTCCGCTCATCCCGATCACCGAGCGGATTATGGTCATGCCGCTTATCGGCAGCGTGGACTCCGAGCGCGCCTCCCAGATCCTCGAGGTGGCGCTCACCGGCGCGCAGCACAGCGGAGCCAAGGTGGTCATTTTAGACATCACCGGACTGCGCCACATCGACACGAGCATCGCCGACTCGCTGATCAAAACCGCCCGCGCCCTGCGCTTGCTCGGCTCGCACGCGATCCTGACCGGCATCCGCGCCGGGGTCGCCCAGACCCTGGTCGGGCTGGGCGTCGAGCTTAGCAGTCTGGAGACCCGCAGCACCTTGCAGAGCGCCATCGCCTTCGCGCTGCGTCAAACCGGAGAGACGCTGCGCATTCGCTGAAGGCGCACAGACAAAGGCCGCGGAAAAGAACCGGCGGCCCCGTGAAGTCCGGCGCGGACCTGGGTCACGGCCGCCTGCCGCATCAAGCGGAGCCGCAAGTCCCGCGCACGTCAGTTTTCGAGGAAGGTCGCCGTTTCCGACGCGCTCTGGCTCCGCGCGCAGTCGGCCATCGCACTGGCCGTGGTATCCGGCGGGTAATACGCCACGATTTGTCCAAGGGTGACACCGTTGGATATTTTTGCGGTCTGACAGCGGCCGATGCGATTGGCGACCGGACATTCGGAGGCCGAGTAGCTGGAGCTCGCTGAGCTTGGACACGAGGTCATCACCTCGTGCTGGACAAAGGACTCATGGAACTCGACGCAGTGGACCACCGTGCCACCGCTTGTGTAGACGCAGCTGCCGGCAAACGGTGAACCGCAGCCGATGCGGGTCAGCATGACCAGAGCAAACCCGAGAGACCGCAACCCCATCTTCATTTCGTGACCTCCGTGATGATTGACAGACGCTTGCCAGATCCGTACCAGCTCCGCGCCGGCTCAGCGGCATGCGATGCCGCGCCCATCCAGCCGGCTGCCCGGTCTCATCCGACGGGAAAACCGCTCCGAGGTAGCGGGTAGTGTGGGCCTATTGCCAGTGCGATGGGATGGCATGCGCCATGTCGGTCTGTTCCAAGCCGTGACCTGTACCGAACATGTGCGGGGAGCCGTGCCGCCTGATCAGGCCTGTTTGCAACCCTCACCGGGCGAGAAGGTCTGTAGTAGCGTTAATCGTTTAAGTACTTATACTCAAGCAAAAGGAGAGCGGATGAGCGTGCTGAGTCGCCTCGGGGCGTCCGTAGGCATTGGGAATCTTTCGGTGAAAGTCAATGTCCCTTCTCGGATCTGCATCGGGGAACCGCTGCAAGGAACGGTTGTGATAACGGGAGGCAAGGTAGAGCAGACCGCGCAGAGGCTCTGGGTGGGCATCCGCCTGGGCTGGGAGACAGAAGACGAAGACCAGCACACGCAGCGGCACTACACCGTGCAGTGGAAACAGCCTTATGATTTTGCGACTGCGGTGTCCCCTGGGCAGGTCCATCAGATCCCGTTCGGTTTCAACGTACCGACATCCCTGGAGCTGGCCCGCAAGGATCACTGGCACGAGCTGTTCGCCGAAGTCGACATCGTCTCCGCCGTCGATGTAACCGGTTCAGCGTACCTCCAGGTGTTTCCGGCGCAGCCCATAGGAGCGCTGCTGCAAGCGGTGGTGGATCAGCTGCGATGGGGCTTTAGTAGCGCCGATACCAAGCCTTCCTCCGCAAGCGGTCTGCGCGCCATATTTCTTCCCCCCGATGGGCTGGACAAGCGATTCGATAAGATGGTGCTCGACCTAGCGCACGCTGGGAGCAGCTGGCGCATCGGCGTAATGGTGGATCTCAAGGAGGGTCTGTGGCGCGCCCTCACCAAGCAAGACGAGCACCGCACGGAGATGCAGGCCGATAGCATCGACACCGCGATCCGCCAGATCGGCGCCTTCGTGCAGCAGTGGACGCCCGCTCCCTGAGCGCCGCGCGCCAACGGCCAATCGCGTGGAGGCTCCGGGCTGGAGCGGGGCGGCGCGCGCCGCGTGGCCCGGCGCCGCTTCCGCGCGGTCCTGCTTGACGAGCGGCCGCTTCGTTCTGAGACTAGCAGGGAAATGAAAGTCTATCTCGATGATGAGCGTCCTACGCCCGCAGGCTGGGTGCGCGCCTATTGGCCGCAGGAGGTCATCGCCCTCCTGCAGACAGGACAAGTGACGGACATCAGCCTGGACCACGACCTTGGTGACGATGCGCGCGGTACCGGCTACGACGTCATCCGCTGGCTCGAGGAAGCGGTGGCGACTTCACTCCTTTTGCCGCCCAATATTACCGTGCACTCGGCGAATCCGGCGGGGCGGAAGCGGATGGTAGCCGGGATCGAGAGCATCGGCCGCTTCGTCAGCGCCCGTACGGCGGCCGCAGTCCCGGAGGCCGTGGCGGCGCTCTTGGCACGCCTGGACGCGCTCGGCATCGCGACCACGACCGTGACCCACCCGGCCGTCTACACCGTGGAGCAAGCCAAAGCGCATCGGGTGCGGCACGATGGCACCCACGTCAAGAACCTGTTTCTGCGCAACAAAAAGGGGGCGATGTGGCTTGTCGTCTTGGCGGAAGAGCGCGTCGTGGATCTCAAGGACTTGGGGCGGCGCATCGACGCCGGCAATGTCTCCTTCGGCTCGCCGGAGCGGCTGCGGCGCTACCTGGGCGTGGAGCCGGGCGCGGTGACGCCGCTGGCCGCGGTCAATGATCGGGACGCGGCGGTGCAGGTGGTTCTGGATGCCCGCGTCTTGCAGCGCGATCCCGTGCACTGCCATCCCTTGATCAACACCATGACCACCGCCATCGGCGCCGCCGATTTATTGCGGTTTCTGCAGGACTGCGGACACCCGCCGCGCATCCTCGATCTGGATGCCCCGGCGGCGAGTCAGCCAGACTAGAGACAAACGCGCCGCGCTATGGTTTGGCCGCCGCGCGCCGCGGGCCAGGCGGCTGCGCCCGAGCGGCGTTGGCTTTGATCGCAGCCGCGACGAACGCCGCAAGCCCGGGACGGTGCTGGTCGTAGGTGGTGGTAAACCGCGGATCCGCGACGTACATCTCGCCCAGGCAGACGTGCATTGCCGGGCTGCAGGAGTAAAACCAGCGATCGATGTGCAGCCGGGCCTCTTCGGCCAAGTCCATCGCCTCAGCGCTATCAGGGGCCTTTCCGGCCGCCAGGAGCGCGGCGAACCCGGCCACGTTTGCGGCGCCTTGGGCCTTGATTGCCTCCCAGTCCGCCTTGCTGTACGACTTGGTCCGGCGCGCCGATTCCTTGTACGCCTCGGTGTCGCCCCAGCGCTCGCGCGCCTCGGGTTCGTATTGGGCGTGATCGAACTGGTCAAATCCTTCGAACATCTGCTCGGTTGTCATGGGGCTAGCTCCTTGTTCCATTGTCGCGAGCGTCCTATCGAGCGCCCGGAGCGCCGCGTCCGTGCGCCGTTTTTGCGCCACCAGGCGTTCCCGCTGGAGCCGCAGGGCGAGACACCGCTCCGCCAGCGGCTCGTCCACCACCTGGGCGATGGCGTCGAGCGAAAACCCGAGCTCGCGCAGGAGTAGGATCTGATGCAGGCGCGCGAGATCGGCATCGGAATACAAACGGTACCCCGCGCGGCTGCGCCCGGATGGGACTAGGAGGCCGACCTCGTCATAGTGGTGCAGCGTACGCACCGTCACGTGCGCGAGCCGCGCGACTTGACTCACAGTATGATCCTTGGCGCTCATGCAATGGAGCCTACGGCCTCACGTTGCGTGAGGGTCAAGCGCAAAAGTGAAATTTCTCGCTCGGGCCCGGCGGCGCGGCGCGTGACGGCCGGCGGCTTCTATTTGCTCATGAGCGTGACGAACACGCCGGAGTAGTCGCCCACCAGATCAAGGATTCCATCGTGGTTCAGATCGAAGAAGGAGGGAAAAAGACCGATGGGATCCTTGACTCTTGTGAGCTGCTCTTTGTAGCCGTTGCCCCCGTTCAAAATGGAGAAATAAGTATAGCTGATCGAAGGGAGGAGCAGGCTGAGACGCAGGTCCGGAGTGAAGCTCCCGAACGTCGGCCGCGCGAACGTCGATGTAAGAACGCTGGCGGCGGCGAGATTGCCCGTGCCATCGCCCTGCATGGCGATGACGTCCACGAACGCCGTGACTCCCGGACGCACGACGATCACATCCGTCTTGCCGTCCCCATCGGTGTCCCCGACCGCTGCCCCCAGAAGCGGCGCGGCGGTCCCTGTGCCCGTCTGGAAGCTGACCGGACTTTTGACCGCAAAGCCTCCGCTGCCATTGCTCAGTGCTACTGTCGCCGTGCCGTTGCCGGCCATATCGACCACGATCAAGACCAGATCGGTCTTGCCGTCCTTATTGAAGTCAGCCGAGAAGACCCGGGTATCCGCGTTGCCGAACGCGAGCGAGTAGATCTCCGTCGGCGCGCCCCACACCCCGGCGGCCGTCTGCCGCTGCAGCAGATATTTACCTCCGGTGCTGATACCGGCAAGATCGGTGAACCCATCGCCGTCGAAGTCAGCCGCGGTGACGGCCGAGAAGCCTTGGTACGGCGTGCCCGCGATCACGTCGGCGGGAACCTTGGTCAGCGGCTGCGGCGCGGCAAAACCTCCGGCGCCGTTGGTTGGGTACACCGCCATCCAGCTCGGCCCGACCAGCAGGAGATCTGCCGCCCCGTCCTTATTCACGTCGCTATATAACCAGCTCTGGGGGCTCCCCGTCACGCCCGCCGGCATCGGCAGCGAGAAATCGGTCGGGGTCCCGATGCCGGTCTTGGCGCTAAATGGGAAGATCTGCCCGGTCGCCGCGTTGGCGCCGGCGCCGGCTAGAGTGAAGGCGACGATGCTGTCCGTACCCGTACGACTCAGATCGGTCGCCAGAATGTTGGGCAGCGAAGCCTTGGGCGGCGGACCGACAAACCGGGTGGCACGACAGAGCTGATTTTCGATCGCTTCCTGTTTGGGGTTTGCCACAAAGGGACAATTGTCAACCGCGTTAGCGAAGCCGTCGCCGTCTGAATCCAGCACCCGGTTGAGATCCGGAATCGCCGTCATCGCGCTCAGCCCGGCCAGCCGCACCCGGAGCTTGTCGCTGACATCGGTGGGATCGACGTCGAGCTGCGCCTGCTTGTACAGCGCGGTCAGGGTGGGGCTGAGCATCCCGTCATCCGCCAGGTCGGCGGCCGTGGTGTTCAAGAGCTCCTGAATCGTCGCATCCACCGATCCGGCCCCCTGGGCGGCTTTGGTCGCGCCGGCCTGCGCGATGACCGCGCTGACCACCAAGAGGTAAGCGTTGGCATCGGTATCACCGCCGAGAATGTTCAGCTCTATGCCGGTCTTGCCGGGCATGAAGGCGGCGTCGCCGATTCTCAGGGCCGTGCGCAGCTCCTGCTCCGCCTGCTGGGTGGCGGCGGTGAACGCGGTGCCCGCGCTGACCAGACTCTTTACCCGATCGTAGGTCAGATGAGTGACAAGGTTGATGTAAGCGTTCTGCGTGCCGCTCGCCTTGATCTGGTACAGTGCCCGCAAGGTGAGGTTTGCCGCCGATAGGCCGCCGCTGATCTCATTGTAATAAAAGCCGCTTCCCTCCAAAGAGACCAGCCCGCTGGCCATGAAATCGACCTTGAACTCGCCGAGATCGCTGGTCGTCTTGGTGTTGAAGACCTGGCCGCTCGGGCTGCCCTTGGCATCAAGCGGAGAGACATTCACCGTCGAGCCGAGCACAAACGGACCCTTCTGCACGGCGCCCGTCAGGGTAACGCTCTGAGCCACGGTGCCGGCGTTATCATCGGAGCCGCTGCCGCACCCCCAGGTCGCCAGGGTGCCGAGTCCGACCAGGATAGAGATTCCTAATTTCTTACTCCATCGCGTCTTCATTTTTTCATTCTCCTTTTGATCAAATTCCCCACAGCGTGTCAGCGCGGCGCGCATCGCCATTCCGTACTGTTTGGAATGCGACCGGCCGCCTGTACTGAAACGGATCCGAAACTAGGAAATTTAAGGATCGCAGGCGATCGGCAGAGTATTTTTTCCATCACTCCATCGGCTCGATGGCGCAGGAAAATCCGCGGGTTATAAGAAAGTACTGCTAGGCAGTGCGCGGACTGTAAGTTTTCCTAAGGGCGGGCGTTTGGTACTCCTATGAAGTACCGTCCGTGCATCCGTCCACTGCGCAGGTACGAAGAACAGAGTCCAGGCCACGCAGCGGCGAGGATCGGTAGCCCTGCAACTGCATCGAGCAGCGCGGCGCGCTCGGCTTTTTTGGGTGCTTGTATTGAAAAAAGGCAGGGAGAAAGCTAACGAATCGGTGCGCTACTTCGGCGGCGCCTGCCGGGCGTGCTGGAGGCGGGAGAGCGCCTTGTCCATCGCCGAGGCGGTGGTCTCGACGTACAGGGGCGTCGGATCTTTTGTGTCCTTGACTCCCATCGTCTCTTGGAGTCCGTCGCTCGCCGTGTTGCCGGAGATGCGGTAGTCGGTCCAGATGGCGCCCGGCTCGTTGCGATCGTAGATGGTCACGTTGACCACGGCCTGCGGATAGCGCTTGAGCGCGCCAAAGCCGCCGATCGATGCGCCGCCGGTCTTGCCGACCTGGGTGGTGACCTGGACATCGGCCACCGCGTCGACGCCCAGCGAGTCGAGCAGCTGCGCCCGGCTGGTCGGGTTGCGCAGATCGAAGCGGCCGCCGTAGACCATGAAGGCCCCCGGATCGCTGTCGGACGCCGGGATGTGGGGGAGCTTGGTATAGATCTCCACGAACTTCGGATTGCCGGCGATCTCGCCGCGCTTGGGAGCGGTGAAGCCCGCGCCGGCGAGCTTGTCGACGACGGTGTCGTAGAGCGCCTCCACCTGGGCGCGGTGCCGCGCCTGGGCCTCGCCGCTAGCCATCGCCGAGAGGTCGCGCACCGCGCTGATCGTGCCGCCGATGCCGCCGATGCCGCCGCCCCGGCCGCCGGTGCCGCCGGTGGTCATCTGGTCCTGCATGCGGAAGTTTACGACGGCCACGGTCTTTACCTTCTCTAACGACTGCGGCTTGACCTGCGCGCCGCCGCAGGCAGCGATGGTTACCAGCGACAGGGCAAGCATTCCCAAATTTGCATTCTTCACGGCGTCTCCTTGGTGAGGTGGGATGGGAAGGCCGGACAGTATGACTGCCGAGCACGCCAGTCAAGAGCCAGTCTGCCCGATGGCCTGACCGGTATTTCGTCGTATTCCGCACCTGGTCGTACCGATGCGCGCAGCGCCGGCGCCGGACCGGACCGGCCGGAGAAGGCGGCGGCGTTGTGCTATGACTTCGCCATGTCCTGTTTCTCTTCCCTCCCCTCTCGTATCGGCTTTTCCGGGGCGGCGCTGCTCGCCTGCGCCCTCGCCTCCGACCCCGCCCCGGCGGCAGCGTGCAGCTGCGACGCTCGCCGCCAGATTCGCTTGCTCAAAGAGAGCGACCAGCCCCTGCCGCGCAATCCGCAGCTGCGCATCCGCATGGGCCGCGATGGCGTCGCGGTTCCGTGGAGCCAGCCCGGGCAAACCCTGCCGCGCCCCGAGGAGCTTCGGCTGGCGATTGTCGCCAAGGGCGCGAGCAGCGAAATCCCGGTGGTTGAGCGCCGCGTCGCCGCCGGTTGGGGACTGATGGCGCTTCTGGCGCCCAAGACGCCGCTGGCGGCAGGGACGCAATATGAAGTCCAGGTTATAAAGGACAAGCAGCGCGCCAAGCTTGGAGAGTTTACGACCAGCGCCGTCGAAGATCACAGCCCGCCGGCGTTTGACGGGGTGCAGGGCAGCCAATACACTCCGCCTCTGGTGCCGCCGCCCGATGGCGGCCTCTGCGACAGCGGGCGCGAGCTCATCGAGCTCAAGATGGCGCCGCCGCGCGATGATCAGGCGGGCAGCGCGCTATATCTAGTGTGGTTGGCCAAAGACGGCGCCGCCATCGACTTTGCCGCGCCGCCGAGCCACGCCCAGGTCATGCGGCCGACCGACCGCACCCTGCAGATAGGCAGCCGCTCCAAATGCAACGCCGAGGGGCTCTCCTGGGCGGCGCGTCCCTGGCAGACCGAGCAGCGCGTGGGCCTGGTCGTCTACGACGAAGCCGGCAACGCCAGCCGGCCCGTCGAGCGCGTCATTCCGCTCGGGGCCGCGGCCGGTCGGTAGGCGCAGCGGGATATCGCGGCTGGGTGATCGAGACGGGCATCCCTTTTCCGCGCTTCCCGGCGGCGGCCGATGCCGATCGGGAATGACGGAGTCTAATGCGCCGGGGTGCGCCCGATGAGTCGGTAGGCGAAGGCGATCCCGCTCTGCAGGTTGGTGAGCGTGGTGATGCCCGTCAGATCGACCCCCAGCCCGACCAGCGTCTGGGCCACCTCGGCGCGAATGCCGGTGAGGACGGCTTTGGTGCCGAGCAGCCGGAGCGTACGCGCCGTGTTCATCAGCGTGCCGGCTACGGCGGTATCGACGTGGCGCAAGCCGGTGATGTCGAGGATGACGACCTGCGCGCGATGGGCCTGGGCTCCCTCCAGGGCGGTGGTCAGCACCTGCTTGGCACGCGCCGTGTCCATGGTCCCGATGAGCGGCATGACCATGATCTCCGGCGCGATCGGAATAAGCGGCGTCGCCACTTCCAATAGATGCGCCTCCTGGGCGCGGATGATCTCATCCTTGAGCCGCGCCCGTTCCTGCTCGATGGCGCGGCGCTCTTGTTCGGCGCGCTTGCGCTCTTGCAGCTCCCGCTGCAGCTGCTGGTTTACCTCATCGAGCTGTTCGCTGCGATGGAGCAGATGCTGGTTGGCCTGGTGCAGCTCCGCCGTACGGAGCGCCACATCCGACTCGAGTCGGGAGTTGGCCTCGTGCAGCTTGGCGGAGGTGCCGCGCAGGCGGGCATACAGCCGCGCATTTTCCATCGCGATGGCGACCTGCGTGCACAACAGCCGCAGGACCTCGGTGCGCTCGGTCGAAAACGCATCGCGCACGGCAGTGGATTCCAGGTACAGAACTCCGGTCAGGTTGTTCTGATGGAGCAGCGGCAGGCAGAGCAGGGACTGCACCTTTTGCCCAGCGATGTAGGGATCGGCGGCGAAGCGCAGATCGTGGAGCGCGTCGGGAACGAACAGCGGCTCACGCAGGTGGCTGGCGAGCCGGATGGCGCTGACCGGCACCTCGCCCCCGTTGTCATCCATCGGCAAAGAGAGTCCGGTGCGCACTTCCTCCGGTTCCAAGCAGGCGATGCCGACAATGGTAAAGTTGCCGGCGGCGGCGTTCGCAGCGGCTGCGTCTTCAGAAAGCGCCGCCAGCACCAACACGCCGCGCTGGGCGCCGGAGTTGGTCAGGATGATGCGCAGCACCCGCTCAAGGAGGCGCTGCATATCGATCTCACCGGCGATTGCCTGAGCCGCCCGCAGCACGGTCGCGACATCGAGCAGCCGGTTTGTGATCTCATGCGCGGTCAAGGTATTCCCGGGATTTATCAGAGACGGAGCGAGCGTCTCTTCTCCCAAGGGCGCGCGCGCCGGCCGGAGCTGGCCGAGCCGCGTCTCCAAAACAGTCGCCAGCGCCCGTCCGCCCCAGCGCTGGGCCAGCCGCGCTGCCGATTCCAGATACGGGCGGGCCGGACGAACGCGGCCGATGCGCAGATAGCACTCGGCGGCGAGCTCGCTGGCGAGCGACTGATACTGTAGAAAACCGCTGGCGGCGGCGGCATCGATGGCGGCGTCATAGTCGGAAAGGGCCTCCACGAGCTGACCGTCCCGGCGCGCGACCTCGGCACGCGCCAAAAGGTATTTGGCGGCGAAAGTCTCCGGGCTGTGCTCCGCCCACCGCGCCAGCCGCACAAGGTCGCTCCGCGCGGTCGCGGTGCGGGCCGCCTGCTCTTCCTGCGTGCCATCCGCCTCCGCCGCGCAGAACAGCAGCACGCGGTAAAAGTGGAACGTCGCCTCGATCGGCATGGCCATGACCGCGCCCAGATAAGGGACCACGGCCTCGGCCTCCTTGTGCGCCGCCGCCAGCTCGCCGCGGCGGAAGGCAAGGAGCATCTGGATGATGTGATAAAAGGCGGTGCCGCAGCCGAAGCTCGCCTGGTTGATGATCGCCAGGCTCTCCGCTTCCTGAAATCCGTCGGCCGCAAGCTGGAACGGTGCGGCGGTGGTGCCAAGCAAGCTGCGGATGAACTGCTGCTCCAAGCGGATGGTCTGGTAGACCGCTTCGTTGTGCGTCTTGCGGGCGAAGACGGCGAAGCGCTCGGACGCCGCCAGCACGACATCCAGGGGATCGCCGGCCTCGTAGTACTGCCAGATGATCTCGAAGGCGACATAGTTTCCGTAGACATGGTCGCCGGCCTGCTGGCAGGCGAGAAACGCGCGCTCCAAGATTGGGAAGTCGGTGCGGATGTGCCGGGTCCAGAAGTTTATGTGATCCCCGTGCAGGTGCAGCAGGGTGCCGCGCAGAGCGATGTCGCCGAGCTTCTCATTCAGGCGGATCGACATCTCAGAGAAGCGCTGCCCCGCCCGCGTGTCGTGAAAGACCGCGACCAGCATGAACCCGTACACGCTATAGGCGAAGCACGAGGCCGGCGTATTGCCGTGCTGCAGCGACAGGTTGACCATCTTCAGCGCGATCGCCGGGAACGCATCGGGCTGGCCGATGTAGGCGCACGGCGCGAGATTCACCAGCAGATCGATGATGGCGCAGACCTTTGGCTCGCTGGCCAGCGGCGCATCGACCAGATCTTCGATGCTGCGGCCGGCCAGGTTGCGCTCGATCTCAGCCACCTCGGCGGCGATCGCCGCTTGGGATTCCGCGGCGGTCTGCGGCAAGGTCACGCCTAATGTGAGCAGCGCCCGCTCGGCCAGCGTCACGCCTTCGCGGTAGCGGCCGGCCACCTGATAAAGCTTGAGGCGGAGGCTGGTCGCGCGCGCGCGGGCAAGCGCGGTATCGACGCTGCGCTCGAACTGTTCGAAGCGCTCTTCGGCGTGCGCAAAGCGTCCGCACAACGACTCCGCTTCCGCCGCGCCGAGCAGCAGCGCCTGCCCGAGCTCCGCCTCACCCGTCGCCGCATCGAACAGCGCAAGGCCGGCGTTGAAGTACTCCGCCGCCGCCGAAAATGCCGCCCGCGCCCGCGCGAGCTCACCCGCCCGGCGGTTCAACACGGCGAGCTGCCGGCGCTCTGCCGCATCGGTGACCAGCGCCCGCCCCTGGTTTAGGTGATCGACGACATCGAAGAGCTGCTCCTCCGCGCCCGGCGCCGGCTGCTCACCGGCCGCCGCAAGCCGCAGCCGCGCCAGCAGCCGCCGGCCGATGCGCAGCCGCACCACCGCGGTATCCGCGGCCGCGATCAGGGAGTACGCGGCCTGCTGCACGCGATCGTGCAGGAAGCGATACACGCCGTGGCCCGCCACCTCGCTTTCGGCTCCGGCATCCAGGTGCGGCGCATATCGGAGCGCGGCATCCAGGGCGACCAGGAGTCCCTCGTTCAGCGCTGGTGCCAGCAGCCGGGCCGTATCGCTCAGGGAGCGCTCGCAGATGACCGCCAACGTCCCCAGATCGAACTCATGGCCGATGCAAGCCGCCAGGCTCAGAGCCTGCTGGACCTCGATCGGAAAGCGCTTGAGGCGGTCGGCCATGAAGTCGATGACATTGTCGGTCGCATCGCGGCGGGCGATCTCTGCGATGTCCCATTGCCAGCGCGCCAGCGGTAACGCGAACCGGATGAGTCCATCGCGATACAGGGCGCTTACGAACTGTCCGACAAAGAAGGGATTGCCGCGTGTCTTGTCGTAGACTAGGCGCGCCAGCGGCTCGATCTCCTGCGGAGTCTGGGTCAGCATGTCGCCAAGCAGCAGGGAGAGCTCCGGCAGACCGAGCGGCAAGAGCGCGATCTCGGTGAGCGCCGCGCCCTCACGGCGCAGCGCGTCCATGGTGAGGCGCAGCGGGTGGGCGGCATCGACTTCATTGTCGCGATAGGCGCCGATGAGCAGCAGCCCGCGCGGCCCGCCCGGACCGAGCAGCACCTGCAAAAGCCGCAGCGATGCGGCGTCCGCCCACTGCAGATCATCGAGCAGGACGCAGAGCGCTTGACCCGGCTCGCAGAAGGCGCGGACCAGCTGCTCGAACGCCGCATCAAAGCGGTTCTGCGACTCCGCCGGACCCAGGGCCGCGGCGGTCGGCTGCGCCCCAAGGAGCAGGGTCAGCTCAGGGATTGCCTCGCTGAGGATGGGGACGTTGTCACCCAGCGCGCGGTGCAGCTGCTCCCGCCAGCCGGCGACCGCCTCCGGCCGCTGCGCCAGCAAAAGCTGCAAAAGGCCCCCGAGCGCCCGCGCCAGCGAGGAGTACGGCGCGTTGCGGCTGAGCTGCTCGAACTTCCCGGCGGTAAACCGCCCGCTCTCCTGCGTGACCATGCGCCGGATCTGATTGATAAGCGCGCTCTTGCCGACCCCGGAGTATCCGGAGACCAGGACCAGGCGCGACTCCCCGCCGCGCACCTGGGCGAGCGCCGCCGCAAGAATGTTCTGCTCCTTGTCGCGGCCGTACAAGCGCTGCGGCATGCGCAGATCGTAAGAGATATCATGGGCGCCGATCGGAAGGTCGCGGATGCTCCCTTGCGTCTCCAGCATGCGCAGGCACGCCTGCAGATCGGAGCGCAGCCCGTACGCGCTCTGATAGCGGTCTTCGGGCTGCTTGGCGAGAAGCTTCATCACAAGCTGAGAGATCGGCTCGGGCACTTCCGGCGCCCGCCCGTGAGGCGGAATCGGCCGCCGCGCCAGGTGGCAGTAGATCATCTCCATCGGATCGACGGTGGCAAAAGGCAGGACGCCGGTGAAAAGCTCATAGAACAGCACACCCAGCGAGTACAGATCGCTGCGCCTGTCCACCGCGATGGCGACCCGGCCAGTCTGCTCCGGTGAAATGTAAGCGAGCGTTCCCTCCAGTCCTTCCGGGCTCCGCGCCGGCTGCTCGGCGTGCTCCAGCGAGGTGGCGATGCCGAAGTCGATAAGGCGGGCGCGGCGCATCTCGGCGTCGTAGAAGATGTGGTGCGGCTTGAGATCTTTGTGCACCACGCCGCAGCCGTGGACGCCGGCCACCGAATCGGTGATGGCGATCGCGATCCGCAGCGCCTCGCCCAGACCGAGCCGACCGCGGTGCAGCTTTACATCAAGGGTCTCACCGGGCAGCGCCTCGAGCACCAGCGCCACTCCGCCCTCGTACTCCGCCAGCGCGTGGGCGCCTACGACCCCGGGAAGCTTCAGATTCTGTAGCAGCTCGAATTCATGGCGTAGAAACGCCCGGTCCCGCGCGGAGGACGGGTCGCTCGCCGATTTCTTGATTGCTACCGCTAAGGAGTCGCTGAGCCGTTGCGCGATAAGTAAAGTGGTGTGCCGGCCGCTATAGAGGGTCCGCTTTATCGCATAGCCTACGAGATTGAACATCCGTCCCCCGCCCCGACGCATAGTCACCGCGATCTACGAGCGTGGTGTCCTAGCGTCAATCCGCCCTGAGCCGATCGTAAACCAACGGCAAAAAATCAGCATCGAAAATACGATTTTCGATCGCCCGCCGTCCGCCAGCTCAGAACGGAAGCAGCGGACGGGGGCGACGAATCGATGGCTATTACCAAAGACTGTGCGGGAGATCGCAGATCAACCGGGCGGACGGATACGCGGCGCGATCATCGGCAGCGGCTACGGGCAGGTTCCGATCACATAATAGCTCGGTCCGGTCTGCTTCAGGTTCGTGACGGTCGCGACAGACAGTAGGCCCAGGTTCTGGCCGGAGCCCACCGCGCAGGCGCTGCCGCCGCAGATCGTCGCCCGCCCGGCGCGGTAGTGGTTCCAGTTGTTGTCGCGGAAGCACACCGCCGCCGCCGCCGTGGTGGCGCTGACCGCGGTAGAGGCAGGACCCTCGGCGCCGGCGCCGCTCTGGGCCTTTACCACGTAGTAATAGGGGGTCGCTGCCAAAAGTCCGCTGTCCGTGAGGGTCGATTCAGTGAGCAGCCGCGGGTTGACGCGAGTGTCTTCATGTCCGGCGCTCGTCCCGCGGTAGACGTTGTATCCGCTGACGCCGGCGGCGGCGTCCCACTTCAAAGAGATGGTGGCGGAGGTTGTGCCGGTGACCATGAGGCCCGTCGGCGTCGGGATGGCAGGCGGCATGCCGGTGGTGGTCACGCTCAGCGCGGACGATGCCGCGCCTTCGCTGCCGCCGCTGTCTACGGCGCGGACCAGGTAGGAGTAGGCCGTGCCCGCGGTCAGTCCGGTGTCCCCGTAGCTCGTGCGGGTCTGCGGGCTGGCGTTCTGCCGCTCGGTCGGCTGCGCGCCGCCGCTGCCGCGGTAGATGTTGTACCCTGCGGCGCCCGCGACGCTGTCCCAGGACAAAGTCAGCGCGGAGTCGCTTACCAGGCTGGCGGCGAGGCCGGTGGGCGCCGGCAGCGCGGGGTGGCCGCTCGTCAGCCGATCCACCATCTTTTTGATCGCCGCCATCTGATCGCCGCTCTGCGTGGCGTAGTTGCTGGCGTTATTGTACCCCCAGAAGTCCCAGCACCCGAGCGGGTTTGTGGGCGCGGAGAACGACGCCACGACCTGCGGATAAAGAACAATAATGTGGTTCGTGTCCGCCCACTCGTTATAGCCCGCGTGGGTATAATACTTGTCGCCGAGGACGGCCTGCCCTTGCTGGCAGCCGTGCAGGGCGATATGGACCCGGCAGGGCTCGTGGCCGGCGCAAGCGGCGGGAACGTAGACCCAGCCGCTGCTGTCCAGGCTCTTGCCGGCAGGGTTACTGAGAAACTGCGACTGATCGAACTGGATGAGCTTCCCGCTCAGCGTGCCCGTATTACGCGCGTTCAAGGGGCCGTAGATGTGCATAAGGAGCAGGCCGGGTCCGTCGTAGCCGCAGTTGTTGATATAGGGGCTCTGGGTGGCCGCGCAGCTGTTGCCGTAGTTGTCCGTGATGTGGCCGTGACCGGCAGCGATGTCGTTCTTGTAGAAGATGCTGCCCGCGGTGACATAGTGCTGGTAGTACCGCTGAAGTACGTTCATCACCACCGGCTTCACCGTATTGTCGTTGGTGCCGCTGAACAGCCAGACCTGCTGGGCGGCCAGGTTGCTGGTGGCGTCGATGGTGCTCGCGCCGGCCTCATGGTCGGTGTAGGAGATCGAGGCGTTTACGTCGGGCAAGGGCGAGGCGTACTGGCAGGAGCTCTGGGCCTGGCTGCTCTTGCCCGAGCTGCCGGCGCAGTGGTAGGGACCCCCGGCAAAGACGCCGACGCCCTTCATGATGCTGGAGAACGCGACATGGAGCTGCACCGCCATGTAGCCCCCGGATGAGATTCCCGAGACCGACGTCTGGTGGATGTCGGCGTTGTAGGAACCAAGCGCGACGACGGATGCGGCGCCGACGGCCAGACCGGCCGCCGGGTTCTGCTGCTCCAGCGTATTGCCGCCGCAGCCCGCGTCGGCGCCCAGGCCGATAAGGAGTGTAGCCAGACCGACGGCGCGGGCGGCAGGAAGGGCGTTTTTCATCGCGAAGACCTCCATGATTCATGATTGATGTGCGGGTTTCTGACTTTGCGCAAGCTCCCTAGCGCAAGCAACGAACGTGCCGTTGTGCCGCAACCGCGCTGCGAGCCGCGACGGTCCTGCCGGCGCACCACACGCTGGGGCCAGCGCGGGCGCAACGCGGCCCGGCCGCGCCGGGATGGGGATTGTCTCCTCACCCTGGCCATGATTCCCCCAGGCCCGCCCCGCGTGCGCAGGGGCAAGCGGTTTTCTTGAATCGAGCCTTCTTGCAGAAGAATTGAATCCGCATCGGCGCTGCTCTACGCTTCGCCATGCTCTGCGCCAAGCTCGGTTACCGTCTGTGCCTTCTTTTACTCTGCACGCTGGCCTTTAGCGCCTGCAGCCTGCTGCAAATCAATCGCTCGCGCGTCCGGTCTAAGTATGAGCGCGCCGGCCTGCTCGCCCACGACGTGGAGCTCAGCTCCGGCACGCTGCACTACTATGACGGCGGCAGCGGCCCGCCGGTCCTTTTGATTCATGGCTTCGCCTTCGGGGCGCTGGAGACCTGGGAGAATCAGGTGCCGGAGTTTGCCCGCACCCACCGCGTGATCGCGCCGGATCTGTTCTGGTTCGGACAGAGCGTTCCCAAAGGCGCCATGGACGATGCCGAGAAGCAGGCGCGCGCCCTCTCCGAGCTGCTTGGCCGCCTTGGCCTTGGCAAGATCGCGATCGTCGGCGTGTCGTTTGGCGGCTATGTCGCGCTCGAGCTCGGGCTGCGCAGTCCCGCGCACGCGGGGAAGCTCGTGCTCATCGATGCGGCGGGGCTGGCTCCGACGGCCGCGGAGTCGCGCACGGTGACCGCCAACTTCGCCGGCAAGCAGCACATCGCCGACCTGCTCATTCCGCAGAGCGCGGAGGAGCTCAGGCTGCTGCTCAAGACCCTGTTCTATAAGCAGCACCACATTCCCACTTGTCTCCTGCGGCAGATCCTGCGCGAGGAGTTCTGGCAGAACCGGGAAGCCAAGCGCCGGATCTGCGACAACATGGAAGCCGCGGACGGCTTCCTTCCCCCCGCCGCGCTGCACGAGCTCGGCGCAAAGACCCTGCTCATCTGGGGGCGCCATGATCCGCTGATCCTTCCCACAATCGGCGCGCGGCTGGCGGCGGCGATTCCCGACTCCCAGATTCTTTATTTCGAGCGCTCCGCCCACTCCCCGATGCTCGAGGAGCCCAAGCGCTTCAACGCGGAGGTCCTGCGATTTCTCGCGGAGCCGCCCTAGCCGCGCGACCGCATGACGCTGTTTACAGGAATGGACGTACCGATTGCGGACGACCGCGACCGCCGCGGGTCAGTCGAGCTTTTGCGGGAGGTGGAACAGGCTGACGTAGGTCCGCGCCGCAGCCTTGTTGCCCTGCACTTGCAGAAGGTCGAGCTCCGCGAACGCGACCTTGCCATAGACCGCGGCGGCGATCGTCATCGCATCGGGCGCGATGAGTGTGAACTGCGCCGTGTCGGAACGGCCGCGGCGGATCGCCAGCTGGCCATCGGCGACGGTGACGGTGAAGCTCTCCGGTCCGATGAGCATGACGCCGGCCAGCGCGAGTCCGCCCGCCCGCTGCGCGTCGAACATCGTCCGAAAGCTCATCATCAGCGATACGGGCGATAGCGGCAGGGTCGGATCGTGGCGCGGCGACATCGCCGCCCAGCGCCCCAGCTCCATGATCGCGGCGTCGGCCTTTTTGCCCCACTCAGTCAGCTCGTAGACCTTCACCCCCGGCACCTGCGCCAGCTCGCTGCGGCGGACCACGCCCGCCGTCTCCAGGCCGGCCAACCGCTCGGTCAGGACCTTGGCGCTGATGCCGGGCAAGCTGGCGCGCAGATCGGAGAACCGGCGTCCGCCCAGCATCAGCTCGCGGACGATAAGCAGGCTCCAGCGTTCGCCCAAAAGCTCCAGCGCGAACGCCGTGCCGCAGGCGTCCTCGTACCAGCGCCCGTGCGGCTGCAGCGACGGCTTAGTTTCTTTTTGTAACTTCATGGTTGATTTTTGAAACCTGGAGGCGATGCTACGACAAAATTGCCGCTCAGCGCGGGAAATAGATGAGCTCGAACGGAATCGACGCTCGAAAGGAAAAAGGAGTGCAGATGATGGCCAACCCGGCAGGAAGTTTTATCTGGTACGAGCTCATGACCGACGACGTCGAGAGCGCCGCGCGGTTTTACGCCCAGGTGGTGGGGTGGAAGATCTCAGGCGGCGTCGCCAAGTCCGCCAGCGGTCAGGACTACCGCATGATCAGCCGCGATGACGGCGGCCATGTCGGCGGGGTCCTGCCGATCAGCGCCGACATGGCCAAAAATGACGCCAAGCCCGCCTGGCTCGGCTATCTGTATACCCCGGATGTCGACGCGGCAGCCGCAGCGATCAAAGCCGACGGCGGCGCCGTCCATATGGGGCCGCTGGATCTGCCCGTCGGCCGGATCGCCATGGTCTCCGACCCGACGGGCGCGCCGTTTTACATCATGAAGCCGATTCCGCCGGCCGGAAAAAAAGACGCGAAAAGCGATGTCTTTGACCCCAAGGCGGTGCAGCGCGTCGGTTGGAACGAGCTGTCGACCACGGACCTGGAGCGGGCCAAGGCGTTTTATGCCAAACACTTCGGCTTCCGATTCGAACGCGAAATGGACATGGGCAAGCAGGGCCCCTATTGCTTCATCGAGCACGCCGGACAAACCATCGGCGCGATGATGCGCCGGCCCGAACCCGGCGCGAGCCGCTGGAGCTTCGCCTTCCGCACCAAGGGCACGATCGGCGCGGCCCGGCGCTCGATCGAGTCCGGCGGTGGCAAAGTGCTCCTCCCCCCGCACGAGGTGCCGGGCGGCGATTGCATCGTGATCTGCAACGACCCCCAGGGCGCGCGCGCCATCTTCATCGGCACCCCGGGAGATTGAACCGATGGCCGACCCCGCCGTCGCCATCACCACCGCAACCATCTAGCAGGAGAAAGAAAATGTCCCAAGCCACGCTATGCCTTTGGTTCAATAAGACCGCTGAAGAAGCAGCAAAATTTTACGCCGCCACGTTCCCCAACAGCAGTGTCGGCAAGGTCCACCGCGCTCCGGGCGACTACCCCAGCGGCAAACAGGGCGACGCGCTGACCGTCGAGTTTACCGTGCTTGGCATCAAGTGCATCGGCCTCAACGGCGGACCAAACTTCACGCCGAACGAGAGCTTTTCGTTTCAGGTCGCCACCAACACCCAGGAGGAAACCGACCGCTATTGGAATGCGATCATCAATAACGGCGGACAGGCAAGCCAGTGCGGCTGGTGCAAGGACAAGTGGGGCTTCTCGTGGCAGATCACCCCGGTTCAGCTGACCAAAGCGGTTTCCGATTCCGATCCGGCGGTGGCCCAGCGCGCGTTCAAGGCGATGATGGGAATGCAGAAAATCGACATCGCCCAGATCGAAGCCGCGTGCTGCGCTAGTTGACGGATCGGGGGCGGCTGGGCGGACCGGCGTCGCGCTGGCCGGATCTGCGGTAAGCTGCAGCGCATGAGCGACACTGCGTGGTCGGGGCGCATCCTGCTCGACGAGACCGCTGGACTCTTTGTGGGCGAGGGAGGCGAGACCCCGCTGCACGCGCATCACGCCTTCAAGCTCGTGATTCCGCTTGATGGCGATGTGCGGGTGCTGAGCGCCGCCCGCGGGATTCTGTCCGGCCGCATCCGGGTGGTGCGTCCTAGCGAGCGGCACGCAGTGCTGGCGCGCGACTGCCGCGTCGCCCTCGTCTTCGTCGAGCCGCACAGCGATCTTGGCCGCTGCCTGGAGTGGCAGGAGCAGCGGACCGAAGGCGCCTGGGCCGGGACCAACGCCGAGAGTCTGATCGAGCCGCTCCGCTCCGCGACGCCGGGAACGCTGCCCAGCGCGAACGCGCTCCTCCACGAGCTCTCGCAGCGGACGCCGCAAGAGCCGCTGGACTTTCGCGTTCGTCGGGCCATCAAGCAACTCGATATGGTTTTGTCTGCCCCGACTCGCATACCCGAGCTGGCGGCGTCCCTTGGCCTATCCGCGAGCCGGCTCAGCCACCTGTTCGCCCAAGGGCTCGGCATCTCCCTCGTGCGCTATCGCCGCTGGCGCCATCTCCGTCACGCCATGTCCGAGCTGGCCGCCGGCCGCGGCGTTACCACGGTGGCCCATACCACCGGCTTTGCGGACGCCGCGCATCTGTGCCGGACGTTCATTCAAATGATGGGCATCACGCCTGGCGTTTTCCTGCGGATGTCCCTCGAAACGGCGGCGCCAATCCCCATTTCCCAGCAGATTCGTTCAATACCGTGATCGGGGTCCGTGCTGTCATGGGTCCCGATGAAATACGGACCGATGCAATGGCTGCTAGTGAGCGCCGCCGCGGAATTTCTGGCCTCGTGCCTGCTTGGGTACGTAATGCTCGTGCCCATGCAGCTGTGGGCGGGCAAGCTCCGCGAGA
>CALFML010000932.1 GCA_937879845.1 uncultured Myxococcales bacterium | reverse complement strand
CAGGGTAGGGGGACCCGCGGCGTGACTGTTTTGACTTGTGATCATCCGAAAGGTTTACTGCTCCCAATCTTACGTAAGCAATAAAACTGCGATAATAGCTGGGAAACCTAACTTAGGGGCCTGCTTACAGGCCTGCGATTCAGGCTCAAAAGCGATTGAAAACTTCTGTCGCTCTCTTCCCCCGATCCTGAGATGCGGGCAGCCTGCTGGGCTGTCACCCTGGGAAGTATTCCCGCTTGCAAAGGCTTCTGCTACGCTTGGTTCGTGCTAGGTTAAGTCGATGGCTAATCAAGATCGATGGGTTGTGACGCGCGTACTGGAGTCGGCCGAAGGCAATGTGGAGATAAAGATTGGCCAGCCAGAAAAGGTCATCGATGATGAATGGAGCTGCGCCTATAGTGTAGCGGAAGAGACGAGCTATGCGCATGGACTTGATAGCTTTCAAGCTTTACTGATGGCGCTTACTGGCATGAGAGTTGCCCTCGATAATTTGAAATCAAAGCTCAAGTGGAGAGGCGGAAAGGCGGGTGATCACGGCATACCGCGGATGGTGCCGCACGCCTTCGGTGTCGATTTTTCCCGAAAGATCGAAGAAGTTATCGACTCAGAAATAAATCAATTTGCGGCCAATGCCGAAAGTGCTGCCAAAGCAAGATATGCAAAGCCATCGTCGAACGAATCGTTCGTGGCGTCGTGCGCAGACTTAGGCGGCGCGGGAGAGGAACGTGGCGCGGACTTCGGCCGGGAGGTCGGTGACCTTGGCGACCAGGCTGTGGAGGTAGTCGGTGCTGACTTCGCCGAGGGGGCTGCCGCAGTGGCTGCCGGCGCCCAGGCGCAGCTCGCCGCTCTGGCGGTCGCGGTATAGCCAGTAGGACCACTGGTCCCACTCTTCCTGCATGATCTTGGCAAAGCGCCGCTGCTCCGAAAGGGCGGTGTGGATGGTGGCGGGAATGAGTCCGCGCTCGACCATCTGTAAGAGCAGCGCGGCGGTCGCCGCGGCGTCATCGAGCGCCGAGTGGGCCCGCAAAAGCTCGATCCGGAAGTGCTGGCAGGCGCTCTCCAGCGAGCGGCTGCGCAGGTGGCGCAGGTGCCAGCGGACAAAGACCATCGGATCGACGACCCGCTGGACGTCGATGCTCGCGTTCATGCCGATGCGCAGGAGCTCGGCGTTTAGCAAAGGTACGTCGAAGCCGGTGGCGTTGTAACCGCACAGCCACGGCGCTCGCGAGCTTGGCGGGCGCTGGCCGAAGTACTCCAGAAAGCGCGCCGCGACCGCGGCAAAGGTGGGCTTGCCGCGCACATGCTCGTCTTTTATGCCGTGGATGTCGCTGGCGCCTTTGGGAATGGCGACCTGGGGATCGATGCGCATCTTGCGCTTGTCGCTCTGCAGCCCGGCCTCGATGCAGACGGCTCCGAGCTCGACGACGCGATCGTTTGCGACGTCGACGCCGGTGGTCTCGGTGTCAAAGACGAAGCCGGGCCAGTCGGCAAACGTCGCGCCTTGGGGAACCTCGGAGCCAAAAAGCACCATGTCTGTAAGGACTTTACGCCAGATGCGGCCCCGGCTGTCAATCGTCGTCCCCTTGCCATGCGGGGGTTTGCGGTTTGCATCCGCGGCCCGGCATTTGCGATACTGCTCTTATGGCGCATATTAGCTGGCTCTCGCTGGCTCGGCTCGAGGAGGAGTGGGCGGCAGACTTTGGGCCGCAGCGGCTTTTTTTCGCGCCGCTTGTAAGCTTCCGCATGACGGTGGAGGAGCTCACCGCCAGCATCGAGCGGCCGCCCGACACCGAAGTGCTGGAGGGACTCGGCGAGTTTCACAGCTGGGGCGGGCGCGTGGGCAAGCGGCTGTTTCAGATCTTGAGCGCCAAGGCCGACGGGCAAAGCGCGGGGCTGAGCGTCTGCCCGCTGGCCCCGACCGAGACTTTGAGCTGGTCTATCCTGCAGGAGCTCGCCGAGCTGCCGCAGCCGATGTTGTCGCGGGTCATCCGGGTTCACAACCGGGCGATCGATGCTTCGCCGCAGCCGGGGCAGTTCACGGTCTATTTCCGCGATGGGCAGGGCAGCCAGGTGCCGCTGTACTTCGCCAAGACGGCGCAAGAGGCCGGAGAGCTGCGCGGCTTTCTGCGCTGGCATGGCGTGCCGATGGAGCTGGTCGTGGCCCAGATCAAAAGTCCGATCGTCAGCGGCTAGACCGGGCGCCTCCTGTTGACTGATTCCCTTTTCGACTGATTGGGAGTGATGCGATGAGCCAGAACGCCGACCTGAAGCAAACGATGGAGCATATCGCCGCGGGGCGGACCTCGAACCTGGTCTGTCCGTTTTGCAAGAACGACAAGCTGAAGAAGGGCGCGGGCGACTACGGGCCGGTGTTTACTTGCCCGTCTTGCCGCAAGTTCATCGAAGCGCCGATGGACGACTTCTAGGGGGGTCGGGTCCTGCGTGTTCGAGAGAACCGCTGCGCCGGGTAGGGCCTGGGCAGGGCGGTGCATCTGTATGTCTCGGGCTTGGCGCAGCTTTGCTGCGCGCCGTACTGCGAGGCCCTGCCCAGGCCCTGCCCGGCGCCGCTGAGGAGCCAGATTTTATAGCGCTGGACTAGGGCATCCGGAGCTAGTGGGATATGGCGCGGCGGAGGACGGTGCCGTACTGGCCGGCGGTCCAGACGTTGCCGGCTTGATCGAGGAAGACGGCGGCGAGGTAGTCGGTGGTGCCGCTGGGCACGGAGCGCCAGGTCTGGCCGTCGAAGTGCAGCAGCATGCCGCGCTGGCCGCTGGCCCAGATGTCGGTCGCGCTGCGGCCGTGGACGCTCAGGGCGGTGAACGCGGAGCTGTCATCGGGGGCGAGGGTGTCGTACTCCCAGGACCGACCGGTGTAGTGGATGACCAGGCTCTGGGCGCCGACGGCCCAGACTTCGCCGGGGGTGCTGGTGTACACGGCGTGCAGGGTGTCGCCGATGCGCGAGTAGGAGCGGCCCCAGGCGACGCCGTTCCAGTGCAGGACCAGGCCGCGCTCGCCGGTGATCCAGACGTCGTTGGCGTCGCGGCCCCAGATCCCGGTGAGGGTCAGCGGCACCGTCGCGTCGAGCGGTCGGAAGCCGTTGCCATCGCTGTGCAGGAGCGTGCCGTTGCGGCCGCATACATATAGATCGCTGGGCGCGCTGCCCCATACGCCCAAAAGGTCCTCGCTGGTGCCGCTGGGGATAAGGGTCCACTTCTGGCCGTCGAAGTGCAGGATGTTGCCGAAGTCGCCGACGGTCCAGACCTCGTTGGGGCCGCCGGCCCAGACGGCGCGCAGGGGGTCGAGGATTCCTACGGGGCGGCGCGCAAGGGCGGTGCCGTCGTAGTGCAGCACGGTTCCGGCGTCGCCGACGATCCAGACATCATCGTCGCGGGTTGCCCAGATCGCGTTGAGGTTGTCGCGTCCGCCGGGACTCTGCGACTGCCAGGTGCCGCTCGTGCGGCGCTGCAGCGCGCCCTGTTCGCCGGCGGCCCAGACGGCGCCGCCGGGCTGATCGCTTGTGCCGGTCAGCGTGTACAGCCAGCTGGTGGTGCCGCTTGGCACCGACTGCCAGGTGGAGCCGTTGAAGTGGAGCATGGTGCCGGCTTCCCCGGTTGCCCATACATCGGACTCACCGGTGCCCCATAGGGCCGACAGGCGCGGCTTGGGGGTCGTGAAGTAGCGCAGCCAGCGCTGGCCGGTGGTGTTGGAGCGGTAGATCTTGATGTTGTTGATCGGCCAATCCGTTGTCGCCATCCATTGTTGGCCGAACATGTAATCGGTGTACCAGGTCAGGTCGAAGAGATCGGAAGAGCGTCGTGTAGGGAA
>CALFML010000931.1 GCA_937879845.1 uncultured Myxococcales bacterium | reverse complement strand
TCCAGGGCGGTGCGCAGGTCGGCGGCCATCTGGCGGGTCTGGGCGAACAGGTGGGCGTTTTCCAGCGCGATGCTGCCCATGCTGGCAAAGGAGCAGAACAGCACCAGATCCTGCTCATCGAAGCAGGCCTCATGGAGCTTGTTTATAACCTGGATTACCCCGAGCACGCGCTCCTTTGCCAGAAGCGGCACGGTGAGGATGGAGCGGGTGCGAAAGTTGGTAAGCGTGTCGAAGCGGCGATCGAAGCGCGGGTCGGCGTAGGCGTCGGGAACGAGCAGCGGCTCGCCGCGCTCCGCCACCCAGCCCGCCAGCCCGTGTCCGAGCTTGATCGTGGCCTCCTTGAACTGGCCCGCCGCCTTGCCGCGCGCCGCCTGAAACCGCAGCACGCCCTGCTCCTGATCAAGGAGCATCAGCGAGCTCGCCTCGGCGTGCATCACCTTTTTGGCGGTGTCCATGATCTTCTCAAGCAGCAGGTTGACATCGAGCACCGAGATCACCGACTGCGAGACCTCGACCAGCGCCTCCACCTGAGCCAACCGCCGCCCGAGCTGATCCACCACCGTCTTGAGCTCGACCTGCGCCGCGCTCAGCCGGCTCGACTCCAGCGCCATCGCCACCATATCGGCGATCGAGCCGACGAACAGCTCCTCATCGAGCTCCCAGACCCGCGGGCCGCCGGTCTGCTCTTGGCAGACGACCCCCACCATGCGCCCGGCGACGAAGATCGGCGCGTCGAGCATCGCGTGGATGCCGAGCGGCGTCAGGTACCCAGGGGAGAATTCCTGGGTTGCAGGGTGGGTGTGAGCATCGGCGGCGGCGATCGTCCGCTCGGCCGACAGCGCCCGGAAGTAAGCGGGATAGTCGGCGGCGCGGAGGGTGAAGCCGCTTGCGTGCGAGTCATCCGCCGCGACATACAGATCCTTGCACTCGATGAGGGTCTTTTCATCGTCGTAGAGCCAGATGCTGGAGCGGGCGACTCCGAGCGTCGCGCACGCGCTCTGGGTGATCTCGCGCAGCGCGTGGGCGCAACGTTCGGGGTCGCCCTGGCGGAGGGACTCACTGCGCGTAAGGGCGGTCAGGGCCTGGTGATGCCGCCGCATTCGCTGGTCCCGGGACTCCATCATCGACTCCCTCGAAGTCTCTTGTCCGCCTGTGGATGCTCCGCGGCCGGCAAGCCCCCGCGCCCGCCCGGCGGATGAGTAGGTAGTGTACCATCCCCCAGGCGGCGCTTGGCATTTGTCTGAGCCCGCCGCGCGGCGCCGCATCGCCGCGGTTTTCAACCACGCGACAACGTGCGGCCGCGTCGCACCTAGACCGATATCCGACTTCTCGCCCGATATCTTGCCCGATACCTTGAAAGGCCGCGCCGCCCCGCGGCTTGCGTCCTGCGCTGCCTAATTAAAGCGCGCAAAGGCCTTGGGCAAAGTTAAGATGGCGCAGCATGGATGAACGCAGAGATCCCTTGACTCCGTCGGCGGTGCGGCGGCTGCTGAGCAAGACGCTGCCGACCCGGTCCGAGCTTGACGCCTTCTGCGTTGACTACTTTCCTGAGGTCTCCCGGCGCTTCAACGATGAGATGGACCGTACGACCAAGGTCAACCTGCTGCTCATGCAGGTGCCGCTGGTCGAGCTGGTCAACCGGCTGCTCGCCGAGTTCCCCGCCGCGGCGCAGATCATGGCGCAGTCGGCCGATGACAGCGCCACCAGCCTGGATCCGGTTCCCGTAACGGAGGTCGAGCGACCACGGCCCAGCGTCCGCAGCGCCAACAAGATCCTGCGGGTCTGGTGCTCCTTCGCCGCCCCCGAAGGGCACCTGTTCGCCGAGCTGGCCGAGCACCTGGCGGTGTTCGAGCAGCAGGGCATCTTGCTGCTGCGGCCGACCCGCTCCAGCAACTTGGGCAGCGTAGAGGAGAAGAAAACGGCCGAAGCCGCGGTAGACGAAATGGCGGAGGCGGCGGACATCATCCTCCTGCTTCTCAGCCGGCGCTACCTGGCGTGGTCGATGTACACCATCAACAAGGCGCTGGACTGCTACCACGGACCGCGTCATCCGGCGCTGCTCACCGTGCTCCTGGGTCCGGCGATGTGGCAGTCCACGCCGCTTTCGCACGTCGCCCCGCCGCTTCTGGGGGGCCGGCCGGTCAGCGAGTTCGAGGATCGCGACGCGGCGTGGGTGGAGGTCGCCAACGCCGTGCGCCAGGCGGTTCAGTTTCCGCCGGCCTCGCAGCGCGAGCTGCCGCATAGCGCCCCGCTGCCGCCCAGCGCCGTGCGCTCCCTGTCCGATATCTTCGTCTACGCCGGCCCGTCCAAGGTCATCTTCGTGGAGACCACGCAGAGCCGCGAGCTCCTGCAGCGGCTGCGGCTGCCCACCATTCCCGATGGGCTGGTGGTGGAGGGACCTTCGGGCATCGGCAAGACGACGGCGGTGCTGCGGGCGCTGGAGGAGCTGCAGGCGGAGCAGCGCTTCCTGTACCTGTCGGCGACCGATGAGAAGGACCTGCCGGAGCTCGACCGCCAGATCCGCGACAGCGTGCCGCAGGGCGGCTATCTGGTGATCGACGACTTCCACCTCCTCCTGTGGGCGCGCAAGGAAGCGGTGGCGCGCCTGGTCAAGCGCCTGTGCGACCGCAACCGCCGCGATACCAAGGTGGTGATCATCGGCATCAATCCGATCGGCGCATCGCTGGTGGAGGCGCTGCCGGACATCCGCGGCCGCTATTCCGTGATCAGCATGCAGGGGCGGCAGCCGGATGAGAAAATCGATGAGCTCATCGCCCTAGGCGAACACGCCGCCAACGTCGAGTTCCAGCGCCGCAGCCGCTTCGTCGATGAGGCGCAGGGCAGCTTCGCGCTGGCGCAGCGGCTCTGTTATGAGGCGACCCGCCTTGCCGGCATCACCGAGCGGGCGCCCGAGCGGGTGGTGATCCGGGTCCCGGCGCAGGAAGTGGTGACCCAGGTCTATCAGACCTTTGAGCAGTACTATCGGCCGCGCCTGCTCGCCTTCGCGGCGTGGGATGCGCAGGCGCCGCCGCGCGGGGTCTGTCTGCTCTTGCTCTGGCATCTGTCGCGCGAAGTGGAAGGCAGCGTCATGATGCATCAGATGCGGCTCAAGTACCGCCACCAGCCGGAGCTCGACGCCGCCTTCGGCTGGCTGCTCGACGGCAACATGTCGCGCCTGTTCACGGAGATGCCGCGCCTGCGCCAGCTCCTGCACTACCGCCGCATCACCGGCACGCTCAGCGCGGAAGACCCGCAGCTGTGGTTCTACCTGCGGCATCTGAACTGGGTGAAGTTCGCCCAGGACAGCGGCCACGCGGTCGAAGAGACTGCCGCCGCCGACGGCAGCCCGCGGCTGCGCAGCGCCACCGCTTCCTCCGCGGTGTCGTTCCCGCCGCAGCTGCGCAAGGCTCCGTTCATCCTGCTGCACCTCTCCGATCTGCACTTCGGCACCCGCGAGCAAGCCACCCTTTGGTACGGCCAGCTGGCCGAAGATCTGCGCCGCGAGGCCGGCGTCCCCGGCATCGACGCCGTGGCGCTGACCGGCGACATCACCCAGCGCGGCCACGACGATGAGTTCCGCGCCGCGGAGGAGTTCCTGATCGGTCTGTCCGCGGAGTTTGCGCTCAAGCCGCATCAGCTGGTGATCGTTCCCGGCAACCACGATCTCTGCTGGCACACCGCCCGCGCGTCCTACGTTCCGCAGCTGCGCAGCGCGCACACCGGCCCCATAAGACCCGATCGCGATTTCGAAGAAGGACCAGCCAGCCGCTACGTCGAGCTGCGCAACGACGAGCAGTACCATCAGCGCTTCCGCGCCTTCGCCGACTTCTACCAGCGCGTCTGCCGCCAGCCCTACCCGCTCAACCCGCTCGATCAGGCCACCATCCACCACTTCGGCGATGCCGGGGTCCTTTTGCTCGGACTCAACTCGGCGTGGCAGATCGATCACAACTTCCGTGAACGCAGCAGCATCAACGCCGCCGCGCTCAGCCACGCGCTCGACGATGTCCGCCGGACCCCGCTGTTTGAGCGGTGCGGCGTGAAGCTGGCGCTGTTCCATCATCCGGTGGGCGGCGGTGATGAGGCCCGGCTGCGCGACCTCGGCTTCCTAGAGCGCCTGGCCCAGGCGCGGTTTCAGGTGGCGCTGCACGGCCACATTCACGAGCCCGGAGACTCCATCTTTCCCTATTACCGCAGCACGTCCGGCTTCCACATCTTGGGCGCCGGAACCTTCGGCGCCGCCGCTCCCGACCGGCCGCCGAGCGTCCCGCTGCATTATCAGATCCTGGAGTTCCATCCCGGCAGCGCCGCCCGTCCCGCGGAGCTCGTCGTGCACAGCCGCCGCCGCGGCCGCGACACCGGAGCCTGGGAGCCCGATCACCGCTACCGCCAGGCGCCCGGACAGCCGAACACCCACTTGATCCGGCTTCCCTTGTCCACGACCCCATTCTTATGACCCAGCGGGCTTTTACCTCGCCCGAGCCGCCAGTTTTGTTCCGGGATTTTTGGACCGCGGCCTATCAGGCGATTGACGACTGAAGCGCCGGTCCGATGGCGATGCTCGGCTCGATGCCGGCAGCGGCCCATGCTTGGGCGGCGCACCTCGGTCTATTCGCCGATGCCGCCTATCTGCTGGTACCCATCGGGCTGCGTCGCTAATTACGAGGATCGTACATTCATGACGGAAGCAGACACCGGGGCCGCGGCCCCCAGGCGCTGCTAGATGCAGCCCTCAGCCCCGCTTGCTCCGGGCTGCAAAAAGGCTGTCCCGCGTCGCAGGAGCGCCGTCGGCTCGCGCTGCCGGAGCTGGCACAGGAGCTGCTGCTGCCTAGGCCATGCAAATCGCCAAAAAATTCCTATTCCTATGCGGCCCCGCCGCGCTCCTTCTCGCCGCGGGCTGCGGCGGTCCCACCCTCGACTCCGCGGAGCCGGTCAACCCGAGCTACTACGAGCCGACCGCCATGCCTCCCTGCGGCACGCCGCTGGCCGCATTCGACGGCACCACCTCATATTCCAACGGCCCCTATACGGCGACCGGAACCTCCTGCGGCGGCGTCGGTACATACGGCGAGCAGTATCAGTGCGTGGAGCTTGTCATGCGCCACTTCAAGGTCAAGTGGGGCCTGCACTGGTGGGGCAACGCCAAGGATCTATTGACCAACGCGCCGCGCGACACCACGGCCGTGTATTGGAACGGGGATCGCGCGCACCCGCCCGTGCCCGGCGACATGGTCGTATGGACCACCGGAACCTGGGGTCACGTCGCCCTGGTCAGCGCCGTGCGCAGCGGCGCCGTGGACATCGTGGAGCAGAACATCAACGGCGATGGACGCTTCATCCTCACCTACGACGGCGCGACGATCGGCGGCCGCTGGGGCGGCGCCGGCCCGGCCGGTTGGGCTCATGCGCTGGCCAATGGAGGAGGAGGAGGCGGCGGCGGCGGCGGCGGCGGCGCTCGCTGCGATGCGCTCGGCTACACCGGCACCTGCGTCGGCCGCGTCAGCGTCTGGGCCGAGGGCAGCCAGTGCCGGGTCCGTGACTGCGGCGCCGAGGGCCGCAGCTGCGGCTATATCTCCGCGGCCGATGGTTACGGCTGCCTGGGCGGCACAAGCGGCGCCGTCCGCTACAACTGCGAGTCGTTTGGCTACGACGGCGCCTGCATGTCCAACGTCCTTGTCTGGGCCGAGGCCGGCCAGTGCAAGTACGCCGACTGCACCGCCATGGGCAAGACCTGCGGCGACGCCGGCGGCGCAATCGGCAAGAACTGTATTTAATAAACGAGGCGCCTTCCCGCCTCAGCGTTCCGCATCGACCGGCGGACCGCGCGACCTGCTCAGTTGCAGGGATCGCCGGCGCTGTGGCCACCGCCATCGACCGGTTCACTCCCGACGGGACGGCCCTGCAGCGCGGCCACCACCAGGGAGACCCGTCTAGTCACCTCGACGAGGTCCGCCGCGTTATTGGGCACAATCGGCCGGGTTTCGCCGAAGCCGACCGGGAGCAGGCGCCGGCAATCGACCCCGCGCGCCACCAGGGCGCGAGCCACAGCGAGCGCGCGCTTCTCGGTAAACGCCTGATTGTAGGCGTGCGAGCCGCGGGCATCGCTGTGCACTTCGATGCGCAGCAAAGAGATATCGGAGCGTTCGGTGAGAAACGCTTGCAGGCGCAGCAGCGCGGGCTCGCTAGCTGGTAAGAGTCCGTCGCTGTTGGTCGCGAAGTAGATGCGGGCGGGCGGCTTCAGCTCGTTGCCTTGGAGGACGACGCGGACGCCTCCGCTGCTCATGGATGTTGGCGTAGCACTTGGTCCGGCATCGGCGACGCGGGCGGTGGTACCTAAGCAGGCCAGAGCGAGCAGGGCGGGCGCGATTGTGTTCATGATGATTCCCAGAGCGGTGACGATTATGCTCACACTCAAGCGCGGCGGTGAAGGAAAAGCAGCTACGCGGTGATTCGGATAGGGCGCAGCTCTTACTCGGAACGGTAAGATCATACCGACCTCTTTGCGCTGGCCCGCGACCAGGCGCTTCCGGCGCGGCTAGATCTGCTCCTGTAGATCCTGCAAGCCCTCACCTATCTGCATCGCCGCGGCATCCTGCACCGCGACATTAACAAACTGAAATGCGTAGACATCATACGCAGTTACTACCGGTGGGGAACACGCGCGGAAAAACGGTCGGCACCTTCGGGCCGCCGCCTTCATTCCTGTGAGCCTGATATTCTACTATGTCTCTCCATGCGGCAGGCTGACTGCGGTGAGCCAGAACCTGCCATCTACAAACAGAAGACGGAATAGGCCGCGCCAGGACGGTGTGGCTACGGACAAGTTTTTCCTTTAAATTGCAGTACCGCTAATGCAAGATCGGGGGCGGACATCGACTGTGCTTTCATCCCCTATCGCGCTTGAACTAGAGTTTGCCCGCGCCGATAGGGCTGAAGATCCCTTTGCCTTTGGCTTCGCGCCGCAGGACTATCTGCTGCGCACCGCCGGCGGAGGGTTTGAACGGTCCCCGCTGCTCTGGAGTGCTGAGCTGCTGGCTGATCTGGAAGCGGTGCGCCGGCCCGGGCAGGATTCCGTAATTCTGCAGCGGCTTGGAGAGACGCTGCGGCGATTTTTGATGCCGCTCGGCTGGGCGGAGCTCGCCCTGCAGATCGAGCAGGCGTGCAACGAGCAGCGCCGGGTCTTTTTGACCATCCGCTCTGCGGCGGCCGAGCTGTACGCGCTGCCGTGGGAGCTGCTCACCCTGAAAAAGAGCGGACAGCACCTCGGCGAGCTGCAAGGGGTGCTATTACGCTACGAATGGCCAGAGACTTCCACCACCGCGGAGCTACCCACCCCGCGGCAAGGGGGCGGTCGGATTCTGTTGGCCTGGTCGGCGGCCGGCGGCGCGGTTCCTGCGGCCGAGCATCAGCGCGCCATTGCTGCAGCGTGTCAAGCCAGCTCCTACCCCTTTGACCCCGCGCGCGATGTCCTCCCGCAGTTCTCCTTGGGGAGACTGCGCGCGGCGCTGGCGGCGGCGAAAAAGGACAACCAGCCGATCGCGGTGCTGCACCTTCTGGCTCACGGCAGCAAGGCGGGCAGTACGTTCGGGCTGGCCATAGATGGAGAATCGGCGATCGACGGCCCGGTAGTCGCCGACGCCGCCAAGCTGCGACAGTTTCTGGCCCCCTACGCGAGCATGGTGCGACTCGTCGTACTCATGGCCTGCGACAGCGGGAATGGCGGAGCTTTGGGGAACCAGCTCGGCAGCGTGGCGCAGACCCTGCACCGCGCGGGAATTGCCGCCGTGGTAAGCTCGCGCTATCCCCTGTCGGTGGCGGGTTCGGTGCGACTTGCCGAGTCGCTATACTCCGGACTCCTAATCGGTCCGGACTCGCTGGAAAACACGCTCCTTGCCGCTCGTGATGAGCTGGCCAAAGATACGCAGAGCCTGGACTGGGTCAGCGTGCAGCTGTACGCGCGGTGCGCGGATGGACAGGACACACGGCCCCTTGTCTTCCGGCCCTACCAGGGGCTCTCCTCTTTCAGCATCGAGCACTCCCGCTTCTATTTCGGACGGACGGCGCTGACCGATAGCATCTGGCAGCGCTGCAACGACATCTTCATGCGGCCGCGCGCCCGGCTCCTCGCCGTCCTGGGTCCCTCGGGCTCCGGCAAGTCCTCGGTGGCGCGGGCGGGCCTTTTGGCCGAGCTCACGCGGCGCCGGCTACCGGCGATGCCGGCGCTGCATGCCGCGATCCTCAAGCCCGGCGACCATCCGCTGCGCGCGCTGGAACGGGCGCTGGCCGAGCTCCCGCTGGCGGCGGCCGAGTCTGCGGTGCTCGTCTTTGTGGACCAGTTCGAAGAGGTGTACACGCTGTGCAGCGATCCGCAAGAGCGGGATGCTTTCGTTGCCCTGCTTCTGCAGATGGCCGATGACCCGGCGCGCCGCAGCGCAGTGGTCTTGACGCTGCGCAGCGACTTTTTCGGCGAGACCCAGCGCTTTCATCGCGATTTGAACCAGCTCATCGCGGCGCAGCATGAGCTCGTGCCGGCGCTTAATGACGAGCAGCTTCGCCAGGCCATCGCGGAGCCGGCCCGCCGCGCCGGCCGACCGCTCGACGGCGCGACGGTCGATCTGCTGCTCCAAGAAGCTGGGGAGAGCGAAGGCGCGCTCCCCATCTTGCAGTTTGCCCTGACGCAGATATGGGAAGGCCTTTTAGCCGGCAAGCGGGCCGCGGCGACCTTGCGTGAGATCGGCGGCGTGGGAGGAGCCCTCGCAAGCAATGCCAAGGAGATCTACGGGTCGCTAAGTCCAAGCGAGCAGGCGACCGCGCGGCGGGCGCTGGTCCGGCTGGTCAAGCTGGGGGAAGGGACGCGCGACACCCGGCGTCGCGCCCCGGTCGACGAGCTGTGCGGACGCGGCCAGACCGCGGCCGATGTGCTGGTCGTACTGCGCAAGTTCGCCGCTGAAAACGCCCGGCTGGTGACGCTGTCCGGCACCGGCGCCGAGACCCTGGCCGAAGTGACGCACGAGGCGCTTTTCGATCACTGGGCGGAGCTGCGCAAGTGGATCGATGAAGGGCGGGTCGAGCGCCGATTCTATGATCGGCTCACCGCAGCGACTCGGCTATGGAATGAAGATAGAGGCGGCTCGGGTCGGCTGTGGCGCCCGCCGGACCTGGACCTGCTGCGCGCCTATGCGGCGCGCCGGCCCGAAGATCTCTCGACTCTTGATACGGAGTTCCTGTGCGCTTCGGAGGAGGCGCAGCAGGCGGCGCTGCTCGAGAAAAAAGATGCGGAGCAACGCCTTCGCGATGCGCACGAGCGCCTCCAGCAGCAGCTGCTGTCAACCTTTGTTGAGCAAGGACGACGCCTGCTGGTCGAAACCCAGGACCATCCCGCGGCGCTGCTGTGGCTGCACCGCGCCCAGTCCCGCGGCTCGCGCGACAAAATGCTTCCCGAGCTCCTTCGCGACGCAATGCGCTGCGTCGATGCGGCGCAGCTGGTCCTTGTCGGGCACCGTGGGCGGCTGTTGAACGCCCGTTACAATTCAACCGGGAGCCGAATCGTCACGACCAGCGAAGACCAGACAGCCCGCGTGTGGAATGCCGAGACGGGCCGTCTGGTCGCTGAACTTCGGGGCCATGAGGCGCGCGTACGGAGCGCGACGTTCAGCCCGGACGATCGCTACATCCTTACCGCCAGCGAAGACAGCAGCGCGCGCGTGTGGGACGCCGAAACGGGACAGCTGATCGCCGATTTCCAGGGCCATGGGGACAAGGTCTGGAATGCTGTGTTTAGCCCGGATGGCTGCCGCGTCCTTACCGCCAGCTCGGACAAGACGGCGCGAATGTGGGAAGTGGCGACCAAGCACCTGGTCGCCGAGTTCCAGGGTCATGGGGACTGCGTTAGCGACGCGACATTTAGTCCGGATGGGTCCATTATCGTCACCGCAAGCTGGGACAAGACGGCCCGCATATGGGAGGCTGAGACGGGCCGGCTGATGGCGGAGCTGAACGGCCACCTGGAAAGCGTCTGGCGGGCCAACTTCAGTCCTAATGGCCAGCTGATTGCCACTGCGAGCACGGACTGTACAGCCCGTGTATGGGATGTTGAGGCCGGGCGCCTGGTTGCTGAGTGCAAGGGTCATACGGAGCCAATTCGCGATGCAACGTTCAGTCCCTGTTGTCGACTGCTGGTCACCGCGAGCCATGACAAAACGGCCCGGGTCTGGGAAGCCGAGACGGGGCGCGTGCTTTTTGAGCTGAAGGCTCATACGGACAAGGTCAAAAACGCGCGATTCAGTCCGGACGGTTGCCGCATTCTCACCGCGGGCTCAGATAGCACGACGCGCATATGGGACGCGGCGACTGGACGGATGCTCGATGAGCTCAATGCCCATGGGGATAGCATCCGGAGAGCCCGCTTCAGTCCGGACGGCCGGCACATCCTCACCGCCAGCAGTAATAGCACGCGCGTCTGGGTCGCCAACACCGGACGCTTGCTCATGGAGCTTGGCGACCATACGGCCCGGGTTCGCAGTGCGACGTATAGCGCGGACGGACGCCGTATCCTCACAACCAGCGCCGACAAAAAGACCCGTGTGTGGGAGGCTGAGACCGGGCGTCTGCTCACCGTAATGCAGAGCCAAGAAGCCAGCGTCAACAGCGCAAGGTACAGTCCAGACAGTCGCTGCATCCTCACCGCCACGGAGAACCGAGCCGCCGTGTGGGAGGTGGAAACCGGCCGGCAGCTTATTACGCTAACCGGCCATCAGTCGAGCGTCCACGGTGCAACGTACAGCCCGGACGGGAACCGCATCCTCACCGCGAGCTGCGACAAGACCGCCCGGGTATGGGATGCCAACACGGGCTACCTGCTGATGGAGCTGCGGGGCCACAGCGCAGGCGTCAATAGCGCCGCGTACAGCACCAGCGGTCGCCTCATTCTCACCGCGAGCGAAGACAAGACGACCCGCCTGTGGGACGCCGAGACCGGACGCCAAATCGGCGAGTCCAGTAGACACAGCAATGGCATTTTTAGCGCAATGCTCAGCCCGGACGGTCGCCACATCGTCGTCGCGAGCGATGACGAGACGGCCCGGGTGTGGGATGCCGCGACCGGGCGCCTGCTCACCGAGCTTAGGGGTCATGGAGCCACGGTCAACAGCGCCGTCTATAGCTCGGATGGACGCCGAATCGTCACGGCGAGCGCTGACAAGACCGCTCGCGTGTGGGATGCCGAGACCGGGCGCTTGCTCGCCGAGCTCAAGGGCCATGGAGCCAGCGTCTGGAGTGCTACATTCAGCCCGGATAACTGCCGCGTTCTCACCGCCAGCGTAGATAGGACGGCCCGCATCTGGGATGTCTCTCCCGAGAAGCGAACTGCGGATGAGATCGCCGAGCAGATTCGCCGTCGGCTGCTTGTTCGCTTTGAGAGTGAGGACAGTAACGTCATCATCGCCACCACTCCAGCCGCTGCCGACGGCTAGCAGGCCGTTGCATCGGATACATCGCCCCCGAGATTCTCCTTGGCGCTGCACCCAGCATCGCTTCGGATCTGTTCGCCGTGGGAGTGATGGCGCACGAGCTGCTCCTTGGCAGCCATCCGCTGAAGGAGGGCCCGACGGCGGTCCTGCTCGCCGAATTCCTGGGTTCGACGCCTATTTTTTCCGAAGATGCGCGGCTGAGCGCTCCGCTCGCTGCGGTGTTGCGCCGCGCCTTATGCCGCTCTCCCATGGAGCGGTACACAGATGCCGCGACCTTCGCCCAGGATCTGGCGCGGGCGGCGGGGATGGCGCTGCCGCAAGAGACAACGGCGATTCGCGACAGCTTCCTGCAGGCGGCGACGTTTGTCGCGCGCGAGCAGGAACTGGCGGCCCTCCGCCAAGCGCTAGTGGAACATCTTTTTTATCGTCGAAGTGTTGCGCGTGCTCGCTGAGGAAGCGGGAGCGCTGGCGAAAATCGGTTCCGGGCGTATTCCCTCGCAGGTCGTGGCGGGCGGCGGCCAGGCGGTGCTCTTGCGCCGCCTAGGGCGGGTGCCGGCGAGTGCACATTCTCTCTTGTCGGCAGCAGCCGTACTGGGGCGCGAGCTTGACCTGGTCGTGCTGCGCGCGCTGCAGACCGAGCAGAGCGAAACCGTCGAGACTCACCTTGCGGCATGTGCGGCCGTGGCCGTGCTGGAAGTCCTAGAGAATAGGTGGCGCTTTGCTCACGACAAGCTGCGCGAGACCGTGCTCGCGCAGCTTGCTGATGATGAGCGTAGGGGCTGGCATCGCCGAATCGGCGAAACCATCGCGGCCGTGTACGCCCATGACCTCGACCCGCACGCTGCTGCGCTGGGACACCACTTCGAGCAAGCCGGCGAATGGGTCCGAGCGGTACGCTATAGACTGCTGGCCGGCAAGCTCGCGATGCACAGCGGGGCGCTGCTGGAGGCTGTCGCGCACCTGGACCGAGCCGTGGCGCTGCCGGCGCACGCGCGCGCTGCGCCGGCAGCGCGAGCCTACGCCATCGGACTTTTGGCTCAAGCCTATAATAGTGCGGGCCGAACCAAGGGCAGCGCCTGCGGCAATCACTTGCCCTGCTCCGTACTTCGGGAGCGATGTTTCCGATCGATCGACCCATCGGATTCTTCTGGCATGGGCGCTACGCGACCCGGCGCGGGCATCACAAGCTAGCGGAGCGGCTCCTGCATAAGGCAAGGGAGGGGGCCGCGCGCTACCGCATGCCATTTGAGGAGGGGCTCGCGCGTCAAGCATTGGCCGATTCGCACCGGCGAGCTTATTGAGCGTGCTGCGTCGCTCCGCGGGTTCGCGGACACCGCTGCGCTCAGGCTTGCGGCAGGCGCTCTGCCCCGATCAGATAAGTGACTCCGGCCACGGCTGCCGGAAGCACGAACAGACCCAGCACCGGCACTCCTAGAAGCAGCGCGGCCAAGCCGCCAAAGCCGAGCGCCGCGCCCTTTCGCTCCCGCAGCCAGGCGAGCCGCGCGCGCAGCGACATCCCCATCATGCCGAACGCCGGGTCGCCCAGATCGAATGTGAGCAGCACCGCCAGGAGCGCGCCCTTTAACGGCAGCGTCACCGGTGTCACAATCGGCGCCAGCACTCCGATAAGAGACAAAACCCCGACGCCGACAAGACCGGCGAACCAGGTCAGCGCCGTAGCCGCCAGGCTGTGTACCAGACCGCTAACCCCCTGCCCTGCCGGCTCGGGCAGGCCCAGATGCACCCGCATCGCTTCGGCGATGCGCTCCAGCGCCGGACCGCTGAGCGGGACCGCCAGCGAGGTACCAAGCAACAGCCCGAGCCCTGCCGCAATAAGCGCCGCCAGAAGCGAGAGCAGAAACACGACAAGGCCGGCGCCATCGAGCCCCGCGTGCAGCGCCAGCAGCTCCTGCGTGTAGTGGTATCCAAGGTAGATTCCCGCACCGGCCCCGCTTGTTCCCAGCACGAGCACGAGCAGCGCCGGTACCGCCGCCAGCGACCACAGATCACGCCGCTGCCACAGCCAGCGCAGGCCAAATAGCAGCGCCAACGCGCCGGTGGCAATTCCGGGCCGGCCGGAGCGCACCGGCGCGTCGCCTACCGCTTGAGCTGCGGGATGGTCCATGGCGCCAGCATAGCACCTTCCGCAGCGGCTCGCCGGCCGCATCCGCGTCTGTGATTATTGGCAGCGCGGGGGCGGCTGGCAGGTGGAGCCCTGACACTGAGTGACTCCGGGAACGCGGGCGTAGTTGGCGAACGTGTAGCCGTACGCCGGGTTGAACTTGCAGCCTTCCTGTCCGGCGTTGATGTTCACGGTGCGGCAGCCGGAAGTGCACACGCTGCCGTTGCGCCGGGTCTGCGCCGTGGTAAATCCGAGGCGGCTCAAGATCTTGACCACCGCCTTGAGCTTGCTGTCGATCTGCGCATCGGTGGTGTAATCAGAGTCCGGAAACTGATCATCGATGAGTCCCGAAGTCGTTCCTTCCACCGGCAGCACGCCGCCCAGGAATCCTTTGAGCGAGGTGGTGCTCGCCGTCTCCGAGTACGTCTTGAAGTTGCCGCCGTTTGGCCAGCTGAAGTTCTCTATGGTCAGAACGTACTTGCTTGTGCCCTTGGTCAGCGGCGTACTGGCGGTGAACTTGGAGCAGTCGATGCGCTGCTTTCCCGCCGGCTCGTGCTTGGAGACAATCCTGCCGTCGTAGCCCAGCTTGCACGCCGAAAGGACGAAGTCGCGCGCCAGCACCTGCAGCGGAGCTTGGAACTCGGCGTTCTTGGGCGGGCTCTTATGCGGGTGATAGTTGCCGTCGCCAAAGACGTATCCGAAGAGCTTCCCTTCCAGACCGGCGGAATCGGCCGCGGCGCTTCCGGAAAGCGCGCTTTGCAGCTGGGCTTCGTCCTGCTCGGTCACGACATCAGAGGCGGCGAGCTGCGCCTCCGCAAGCTCGGCGGCCTCGCCTTCTTCGACGCTGCCACAGCCTCCTAAAGCGACACTCAGGGCGGCGGCGGCGAAAACGGAAACAACTGGGATTGCCTTGGCTCGGTACATGTCAACCTCCTGTCTCTTTGCCAATTGCAGCTTGCGTACCAAAGCGCGGACCGCACTCCGATTCGGCGCCGGATTCACCACGGACCGACGCAGACCATCATGCCGAGAGAGGCGCAGCAGACCATACCCTGACTCCTGCGGTGCGATAATGCCGCTGCTCTTATGCCTTCCTCCTGGTCAGTATTCCGACCAGCCCCTTTGACCACTGGTCAGCCGCATGACCGGTGGTGCCCCGCCGCCCGCCGCCGCCCCGCCGCCCCGCCGCCCCGCCGCCCGGCCCGATCCGCAATCGTCGCCGCACCGCTGATTCACCGCCGACAAGATGTGATATTCTCCACAGTGGAACTACCATGCCGGCAGAGAGCATCGGCCCTTATCGGATCCTCGGCAAGCTCGGAGAAGGGGGCATGGGAGAGGTGTTTGAGGCGATGCACGAGACCATCGAGCGTCGCGTCGCCATCAAGCTCCTGCACCCCAATCAAGCCGGCAACCGCGAAGTGGCAGCCCGGTTCTTGAATGAGGCGCGCGCCGTCAACCGCATCGAGCACAACGGCCTGGTGCAGATCTCCGACTGCGGTGAGACCGACGACGGCGCCATCTACATCGTCATGGAGCTGCTGCGCGGGGTGACGCTGGGCCAGCGCCTCAAGCAGCGCGGCCGGCTCAGTCCCGCCGAGGCGGTGATGCTGTGCCGGCAGGTCAGCTCGGCGCTGGTCGCGGTGCATGACAAGGGCATCGTCCACCGTGATCTCAAGCCGGAAAATCTGATGTTTGTCAGCGACCCGGAGACGCCGGGCCGCGAGCGGGTCAAGATCTTGGACTTCGGCATCGCCAAGCTCACCAGCGAAGGCGCGGCCGGCCAGATCAAGACCAGCAGCGATGTCATTATCGGTACACCGCGCTACATGTCGCCCGAACAGTGCCGCGGTAACCGTGAGATCGATGATAAGAGCGATGTGTACTCGCTGGGGGTCGTGCTGTATCAGGTCTTGGCGGGCCGGGCGCCGTTTGAGGGCAGCGGCAGCGGGGAGGTGATCGCGAAACACATTTATGAGCCGGTGCCGCCGCTGCGTAAGCTGTTGCCGGAAGCGCCGATCGAGCTTCTCGAGCTCTGTCATCGGATGCTCAGCAAGAAGAAGCGGGCGCGCCCCACCATGCGCCAGGTGCTGGCGGCGGCGGAAGCGCTCACTGAGGTTGTCGGTCCGCCGCCGCTTGTAAGCCCCAGCGCGGTCTCCATGCCGCCGCCGCCGGCCGAAGCGGAAGCCGAGCCGGGTCAGACGGGTGCGACGGCAACCGCGACGACCGGTGCCAATGTGTCAACGCTCGGCGGCTCGACCGGGGAGAGCGACCAGCGGCGGCCGCAGTCCAAAGTCCGCTTGATTGCGATCGGCATCGTTGTCGCTTCGGCACTGAGCTTGCTTATCGTCTCACGTTGGCTCATGCAGCTGCCGCCGCGGACGGTCGCCCCCGCGGTGCCGGCTCCGACGATTCCCGCGCCGCCGCCGCCTGAAAAAGCGGCGCCGCAAAAGTATGTGCACTGGTCCCTGCGCAGCCAGCCGCCGGGGGCCGCGGTCGTACGCGCCTCGGACGGGGCGGTGCTCGGGCACACGCCATGGACCAGTGAGGTGAGAGCCGCGCCGGGCCAGATGGAGCTGCGGCTGCGCCTGCCCGGATTCGCCGAGCGCCGCCTCAGCATCGCCCGCAGCAGCGACAGCAGCCGTGACGAAATCCTCGATGCGGCGGCTCCCCGCGTCAGCGAAAAACCGGCTCGTTCGGCGAGCCCCAAAACCAAGCGGACCGCGCACGCATCGTCGACAAAGCGAGTAAAGCATGAACGAATCGAGGTTGAAGACTAGCTCCCGCGGCCGGCCGGTCCGCTGCCGCCGTAGCGGGTGCACGCCGCCGCGAAGGACCCTCATGCGGGTCCTCATGCTGATGATCTTGGTGTGTGGCGCAACGACCTGGGCCGGTTCCGCGGAGGTCGAAGCCACCGATGATGCGTGCCTGCGAGACAGCGAGTGCCTGAGCCACTACCAGAGCGCCCGCCAGCTATCCAAGTCCGGCCAGAGCCAGGCGGCGCTGGAGCAGTACCTGCTCGCCTATAAGCGCCAGCCGGTCCCGCGGCTCCTTTACAGCATCGCCCGCCTGCAGCACCGACTCGGCCAGAGCCGCGAGGCGCTTTCATCCTACCAGCGATTCCTGGCCACGGCGCCGCCGAGCGATGCGGAGCTCCGGGGTAAGGCCCTGGAATACAAGGCGCAGCTGGAGCATGACAGCGCCGCCGCTGCGCTCCCCGCCGGCAGTGATGCCGCGGCGACCCCGGCCATCGCGGCCCAATCGACCACCGCGGCGGTCACCGCTGCCCCTACACCGCGGCAGCCGATTTATAAAAAGTGGTGGCTGTGGACCATCGTCGGGGTCGCGGCGGCGGGCATTGCCATCGGCGCCGGCCTCGGCGTGGCGTCGCAGCGGCCCGATACCTCGGGGGCAGTGCCGGCGCGACCCTTTTAGCCTTGGGAGTCGAGTCATCATGCGTGAGCGAAGCATCGTCCGGTACGCCCTCGCCGTCTGGCTTGCCTGCACGGCCTTAAGCTGCAACAGCGAGCCGCTCATCCTCGTCGATCTCGATCCCTGGCCGGCCACCGGCGCGCAGCTCGTCATGCGCTCGCAGCTCAACGGCAAGGACGGCGCGGCCCAGACCTTCGATCAGAAGCAGCAGCGCATCGCCGTCTATCTGCCGCCGGGATCCGACGGCACCCTCCAGCTGGACTTCGCCATCAACGACAGCACCGGCTGCGTCATCGAGATCGGAAGAGCACACGTC
>CALFML010000930.1 GCA_937879845.1 uncultured Myxococcales bacterium | reverse complement strand
GTACTTGGCAGAAAGATGCGGTTGAGAGCACGGAGGACCGCCCTCCCCGCGCCGCCCCCACGCTGCTCACGAGCGAGCACGAGCTCACCGGCTTTGCCTGCGGCGAGCCGTCGCTCGACGACTGGCTGGAGCGACGCGCTCTGGCCAACCAAGTCAGCGGCGCCTCGCGCACCTACGTCGTCTGCGAGGACCGTCGGGTTGCAGGCTCCTACTGCCTGGCCTCCAGCGCGATCGCCGTCGCCGAGGCGCCGTCACGGGTCAGGCACAACATGCCCGGTCCGATCCCGATGCTGATCCTCAGGCGGCTGGCGATCGATCAATGGTGGCACGGCCGCGGGGGATCGGGCGGGTACTGCTCCGCGATGCGGTACAGCGTCCGCTGCAGGCAGCCGGGATCGTCGGGGTGCCCGGGGTGCTCGTCCTAGCACTGTCGCCGGGCACCAAGAGGTTCCACGAGGCCTGCGGGCTCCGGGAAGCGCCGGGCAATCCGAGCGCGCTCCTGCTCACCCTCGGCGACGCACGGGCGGCACCGGATGCCCGACGGCCTCCGTCCGCGCCGGCGTGGTCAGCGCCGCGCTGATCCTCAGGCACCTTCGCACCCGCCTGTCTGCAGCCGCCGCTGCGGTGCAGGCCTGCGTGACGCGATGGTGCGCGCCATGATCCTGGGCGATGCGGAGCGCGGGTTCCGGGGCCCTTCGACCGCGATATTGACGGCGCCCACGGCGCGGCGCAGCTTGCCACCAAGCTGCCCGGCAAGCCGCCGGCGTGACCCAAGCTCGCAGGCGCGGGAGGGACCGGCGACCATGTTCGAGCCCGTTACCCTCATCGTCGACGCTTTCGCCCAGCAGCTGGGCCGGAACTACCGCGCGGTCTACGGCAAGGCAGCCCCGGACCATGCGCCCGTGATCCGCGCTACCGCCAAGCTCGCGCTCGAGCGGATCGCCGGTTCCGACGCGCTCTACCACGACCTGTCCCATACCCTGTTCGTCACCGATGTCGGCCAGGCGATCCTCACCGGCCGCGCCATGGCCAAGGCCGTGGCGCCGAAGGACTGGCTGCATTTCACCGCCGCCACGCTGCTGCACGACATCGGCTATCTGCGCGGTCTCTGCCCGGGCGACGCCGTGGGCCGCTACGTGGTCGATGCCGCCGGGAACACGGTGAGCGCGCCACGCGGGGCGACGGATGCCTTCCTCGCGCCCTGGCATGTCGAGCGGGCCAAGCTCTTCGTGCGCCACCGCTGCACCGCGCTGCCGGCACTCGACGTCGAGCGGCTGTGCCGCGCGATCGAGCTGACCCGCTTCCCCGTCCCGGAAGGCGGCGACCATGCCGAGACCGACACCGAGGCCGGGCTGGTGCGGGCGGCCGACCTGATCGGCCAGCTGGCCGACCCCGCCTACCCGCGCAAGCTGGCGGCGCTGTTCGCGGAGTTCCGCGAGACCGGGGTGAGCGAGCAGCTCGGCTGCACGGACCCGGCCGATTTGGCCGAGTGCTATCCGAGCTTCTTCTGGCGCCACGTCGAGCCCTATGTCGGACCGGCGCTGCGCCACCTCGAGCGGACCGCGACCGGACGCCTGTGGGTGGCGCAGCTCTACGCGCATGTGTTCGTCGAGGAGCACGCCCGGGCGCGGCTGGGCCCCGAGCGCGGCCAGGGCCGATGAAGCAGGTGGGGCGAAGTGCTGCTCCGCCGGCGCACCCGCATGCCCACCGCGCTCGACTGCTGCGGACCGGGCACGGCTACGAGGTGAGGACCGCCGCAGCAGGATAACGGCGGTCGAGAAATCGGCTGGGTACCCTGACCCAGGGCGAGCAGCCGACGATGTCTGCGGGTGGCACGAGCGAGATGGCCTGACAGTCGACCGGCATCCTGAGAGCCTGATGTCAGAAATGGCGCCTCGACGCCGACGGAATTATGAGGATCGGGATGTGCGGACCTCCATCTTGGCCAGGGTTCATCCCTGAGACCGGATACGTTGGCGCAGACTGGTCATGTCAGCTCGTCAATGCCGCTTGCCGACGGGGCGGGCCATACGTTGCTATCACTACCCTGCCAGTTTCAAAGCCGGAGATGGTGGGTGAAGCGCTGCCAACAGTGTGGACATCGTAGGAGGACGTGCGTGAGCGCCGCCAGGATGCGGCGGCGGATGGCCGGCAGGCTCGGCTTGGGTGGTGGCCCGGCGCCGACCTTGCCGGCGAGGCTTCCCCCCCCCCCGAGCCGCAGATGCTGCAGGAAAGCAAAGGCGAGCTGGCATAACAGCGCGTGGTGATGCAAGCCACGCCAGGAGCGACCCTCAAAATGATCGAGGCCGAGTTCTTCCTTCATCTGCTGGTGCAGCTGCTCGCAGATCCAGCGTGATTTGATCAAGGCTGCCAAGGCCTCCAGCGGCGTGTCGGCCGGGTGGTTGGCGAGGTAGTACTTCCGCTCACCCGTGGTGCGGTGCTCGCCCACCAGCCAGACCTCGTCGCCCGGGAGATGCTGGCCTTGGCGCATGGGCGGCCCGTCGGCGACCCGCACACGGGCCGCCTGCTTGCGCCGCCTGGAGCGGGCCTTGGACGCCGCGAGAGTGTCGGCGGCTCTGCGGAATTCCCAAGCGGCAGCCGCTCCGTGGCGTGATGATCGTAGCTGGGGATTTGTGCGGGCTCGCTGCGCCGCGGTTCTTGGTGCAGCAGACGCACGGGAGTTGGCGGTGGCGCGGACGCCGCGGGCTCGGGGCTCGCGGCTCGCGGCGCGGGCCTGCTCGGAGCAGGCGCTCCGAGCGGCTGAACACCGTAGGCGCGTGGGTCCAGGCTTACTTTCTTCCCACGCTGGGCCGGGGGCACGCCGGCCGACTCTGCTTGCGGCTCGCGTTGCCGAGACTCCGGCGAAGCGGGGTCCCCAGTCGTCCCCCTTTCGGCACTCCCCGCCGGGTTTTTTAGCTGCGGACCCACTGAGCCGGGACCAGGAACGGAGCTACGAGGTGGATTCATCGATATTCACTCCAGCTGCGACCGTTTTCACAAACGCCTGATTGGCGCATAAGCCGTGTTCGCTTAATAATCAAAGCCGCGTTCGCCAAGCGGGCAGGTCTTTATTTTCTATTAAAGAAGGCTAATTCAGAGAGCAACCAAAATCAGCGAAATTAAAAGGGTCGGACTGTTGAAAATCCTGTTGACTTGTTTTGATCAGACCTGTTACGGCTGGTTTACTGACCTGTGAGTTCTCGAATCGCACAGGTCCTTGACTGTAGAGGTCGCCCATGTCGCCTGTATCATTTGATACCGCAGCGTCTATCCCTAATGCGGCGCGGCAATTTCCTGCCCTCCTGCAACTGGGAGCCACGGCGAGCGCGGCAATGGAGTCGAACCCAGCATTAGAGAAAAGCGAACTCAGGACAGCGAAAAATGACTTTAAAGATCAGGTTGCTATATTTCTAGCGCGGAGTCGTACGACGAAGGTTAACTGGCAAAAGTTTTATGCCAGTGCTCTAATTGTCAGTCAGCGGCCGGAACATCTCAATTGTTATATTTTTTTATGCTTGGCTGCATTCGGCAGCGAGGATAAGCAGCCTTATCTCGCCCTGGCTGCGGCGCTGGCGAGCTTTGCTGACTTTCTCGCGGGTGAAGGTGCGACGCCGTTTATAAGCAGCAGCCTGCGTGCGGATACGACGTTAGCGAAACTGCCGCAGTGGCTCGCCACCGAGCTCGCTAAAAAAATCGCGCAGCCAGCCGAATCCGACGCTTGGGTGGAGTGCGCATGCGCGGCAGCGCGCCTTACCCAAGTCGCCCATGCAAGGCTCAGTCAAGTCGCTGAAGCTGAAGCCGAAGCGCAAAAAAAGGAAGTCGCGCCGGCTGCCGCCGGATCGCAAGATGACCCGCTGGACCCGGACGCCTTAGATGGGCTGGTTCGGATCATTGAGCAGTATCGACCCGCCGCTATCACGGAGCCCGGCCCCGCTGCGTCAGCGGAAGCCGGTGCAGCGGCCGGGGCGGAGTCAGCGGATCCGGCGGAAGACAAAGGAGTCGATCCGCCGCCTGCCGCCTCCAGCCCGGCGCAGGTACAGGCTGAAAGCGCTGCCGCGGCGAGTTCCAGCCCACCGATCGCCCAACCCCGAGCCGGCGCCGAAGAGCCCATCGCAATGGCCTTGCGGCAGATGAGCAGCGAGCCGCGCAATCCGCTGCCGTATCTATTTTTGCGCTCCGCCTTATGGCTGCCGATCACCGAGCTCGCAGGCCCCTTGCCCGCTCCCGAGCGGGCCGTGCGCGAGCGCTTCCAGAGCGGCCTGTTGCTCGAAGCCGGCAATGCGCAGGAGCTGCTGCGCGAAAGCGAGCACCTTTTTTGTACGTATCCGCTGTGGCTGGAGCTGCAGCTGTACACGGCGATGGCGCTGGAGTCGCTCCAGGCCAGTGCGGCGCGCGATGCGGTCGGACACAGTGTCAGCCTGCTGCTGCGGCGCTTTCCAGAGCTATTGCAAAAGTCGCTGGGCGATGGCACTCCGGTCGCCTCGGAGGAAACCAAGCAGTGGCTTGAGCGCGAGCAGCGGCGCTGGCTGCTGGAGAGTGCGCCGCCGCTTCTCAGCAGCCGGAGCGAACAGAGCCTGCGGCTTGCGTTACGGCGGATGCAGGAGCAGGTGTCCTCGGCTCGTTCGGGCCGCGACCGCTTCGCGCTGCGCCTTGAGACAGCGCAGCTGTGCTTGGAGCGCGGTCGCGCCGATCTGTCGGCGGGGCTTATGACGCAGCTTTTGACCGAAGCCGAGCGCTATCGCTTAGACGAATGGGAACCCCTGCTGCTCTGCCGCGTCTTACACATCCATAGCCGCGTGGGGGCAAGTCCGGTCGCCCGCATCGAGCAGGGGGAGCGGCAGCGCGTTCGGCAGCTTTTATGCCAGCTCGACCTGGTGGCGGCTGAACAACTGGAGTCCCCATAGCGCTGGGGGCTTTAGCGGAAGAGGAGATCGACATGGGAAAAAAGCGGAAAGAAGCCCTTATTTTATCCATCAAGCCAAACACCGGCGGGCTGGAGGCGCGGGAGCAGCTCAAGCAGCACATCCTGGTGACGGGCGACTTTGGCAACAAGGACCCGCGCGAGCTCAAAAAGCGCGATCTGTTCCAAAACTTCAGCAAAGACACCTTCGACCAAGAGCTCCAGAAGATGGACGTCAACCTGGACATCAAGGTTGACGACGCGCTGAGCGGGCAGGGCAAGCTGGCCGTGCGCGGCAAGATCCGCAGCATCAATGACTTTGAGCCCGACTCCCTGGCGGACGAAAACAAGTTCCGCGTAGGGGGCGATGGAAACGGGGAAGAGGGCCCCAAGAACGCGCTCAATGAGGCGATGCTCCTGCGCAGCGCGCTGCACGAGCTGTCCGAGCGGCTCGACGAAGGCGACTCCGGGGCTGATGCATTTTTCAACATGGTCAGCGAGATCGCCGGAAAAGTCAGCGCGGAGCCGGACAAGTATCACAACGCGGTGACCGAGCTGAAAAAAGGCGATCTCCTGCGCACCCTGCAGATGGGAGCGCCGCAAGAAGACTGAGCATCTGGCATGCGCCGCGGGGAACAACCAGGGACAAACCAAAGAAAGGTGTAGCTTTTGGAATCTCAACAGACTTTGGAATCGACGCAGCTCGTCGCTGATATGCCGCCGGTTCAGACGACCCTGCAGCTCGACGGACTGCTTAACCCGATCGTCGAACAGCTCAGCGGTGATCCCTACGGCCAAGCCCGTCTGTCGCGAGCTGTGCGCCAGATCCTTCGAGAGGTCATGGCGACGCGGCGGAGCAGCGGTCCGGCTGAGATCAAGCAGGCCATCCGCCACGCCGTGCAAGAGCTGCAGAAGCGGATCAAAAATCAGCTCAACCTGATCCTGCGCCACCCGGATTTCAAGAAGCTTGAGACCCCGTGGCGCAGTCTGAGGATGTTGATCGACCGGACGGACTTTGACGCGGACATTCAGATTGACGTCCTGCAAGCCTCCAAAGAGGACTTGCGCAAGGACTTCAAGAAGGTCGGCGCGGAAGTGTTCGAGAGCGGCCTGCGTTACCACCTCTACGAGGGGTACGGCGTCTCGGGGGCCGACCCATTTTCGGCGGTAGTGGCGAATCTGGATTTCGATCAGTCGGAGCCTGATATCGAGCTGCTGGAGAGCATCGCCAAGGTCGCCCAGAGCGTGCATACGCCGTTTCTGGCGGCGCCGGCCCCGTCGTTTTTCGGAATCAAGAGCTTCGATGAACTGCCGCAGCAAAAGCTCAGCAAGCTGTGGGAGCGGCTGGAGGCCAATCGCGATGGAGATCCATTCGGCACCCTGAAGTGGCGGGAGTTCCGCGGCAAAGAGGAAGCACGCTACATCAGCCTGGCGCTGCCGCGCTTCATCCTGCGTAAGCCCTACGGCAAGGAGAATCCCTGCTCGCGGCTCGACTTCTTCGAAGAGAGCGTGCTGGGCGATCGCGACGCCTACTGCTGGGGCAATGCGGCGTTCGCGCTGGCCAGCCGCCTGACCGACAGCTTCGCTAAAAACGACGGTTGGTACGACGACATCATCGGCTTTAAGAGCGGGGGCCGCATCGATGATATGCCGGTGCCCCTTTTCCAGGTCGGCGCGGTGTCGCGCAAGCTGGCGACCGAAACCTTGCTGACCGACGAGTTCGTCCACCAGCTCGGGATGCTCGGGTTTGTCCCGCTGGTGATGCATAAGAACAGCTCCTCGGTGTTCTTTCAGAGCGCATCTTCCACCCAGCGGCCCAAGGAGTTCCCTAAGACGCCGGAAGGGATGACGGCGCAGGAAAATTATCAGCTTGGGACCCAGCTGCCTTACATGCTGATGACCTCGCGCCTGGCGCATTACTTGAAGGTAATCCAGCGCAAGCAGCTTGGGAGCCTACAGACCGATAAGGACATCAAGTCGCGTTTGGATGCGTGGCTCGGAGAATTCCACACCGCCGATGACAACGCAGATGAGGCGACCCGCAAGAAGCGGCCGCTGCGCGACTTCAAAGTCACTGTCTCACCGATCGATGGGGAGGCTGGCTATTACAACATTGAGATCAAAATCGTTCCGTTTATCCGCTACGCCGGCGCCGACGTGACCATTTCGCTGGAAGGGAAGCTCGGCGACAGCAAGTAGGGCGGCGGCACGCAGGCGGCAGACAACCACGGGGCGCGGCCCCGAGCACAAGGAGAACCAAGATGGCCACGGGACTATTCGGATATATGTTCATCGAGGGCGAGAAGCAGGGAAAGATCGAAGGCAGCTGTGAGCGCGAGGAGGTAAAAGGCGCCATTCAGGTGCTCCAGATGGAGCACGACGTCACGGTCAACTATGACAAGTTCAACCGCATGGCCAAGAGCGAGAGCCAGCACGACGCCATCAAGCTGTGCAAGGAATGGGACAAATCGTCGCCCAAGCTGGCCAAGGCGCTGTTCAAGGGCGAGCATCTCAAGAAGGTCGAGATTAAGTGGTTCCGTACCGATCGCCAGGGCAAGTACGCGCACTTTTATACCCACCTTATGGAAGATGCGCATATCGTCGCGATCAACACCCGGCTGCACAACGTCAACGATCCGCAGAAGCTGGATGTCCCGGCGCACATGGAAGAAGTGGCCATCGCCTACGGCAAGATGGTGTGGACCTGGGTCGACGGCAACATCGAGGCGACCTACAAGTACAACACCCCCAACGTCTAGCCGCTGATGAGATCGAGGGCCGCGTCCGGTTCGACGCGGCTCTCGATCCCGGGTTCGTCACCACGTGGAGGCGCGCGGATGGCTACTACACTGCTGCAGAAGTTGCTTCAGGTCCGGCCCGGCTGTAGTGACAGCGGCCAGCCGAACCTGCGGACTCGCAACCTCGACTCGTCCCCGCCTTGGGAGACGGACGAGTCGGAGTCTGGCTCGGCGCAATCCGAGCTGCTTTCGATTGTCTGGCATCTGCGGCGGATGCTCAACACGCGCAAAGGGAGTGCGGCGTCATGCCTTGAGTACGGGCTGCCGGAAGTGAACCTGCAGGTAGTCGGACACCGGCAGTTGCATGAGCTGGCGCGGGCCATCCAGCGGACCATCGTCCAGCACGAGCCGCGGCTCCTAAATGTCGCCGTAACGGTGCTGCGCAGTAGCCACACGGCGGCGCTTTTCGAAGCGGCGGATGCTCTGCTCGCATATTTTCATATTCGCGCGGTCTGCGCTTCAAGCGGCAGCCAGCTGCTCCTTCGCGCGACGCAGCTGCCGGAAGGGGATCTGTGCGTGCGTGAACTGACGCAAGAGGAACAGGGCGTCCAATGAAGCGATACTTTGAGGAAGAGCTGGAGTTCCTGCGCGACCTGGGGGAGTCCTTCGCCCTGGACCATCCGCAGGCGGCGGCGGCGCTGCGGATGCGGAGTCAGGATCCCGATGTCGAGCGGCTCCTAGAAGGCTGCGCATTTCTTACCGCGCGCGTCCGGCAGGAGATGGACGTCGAATTTCCCGAGCTGCTCTATCCTCTGCTCCAGCAGATCTGGCCCGACTGTCTGCGCCCGAGCCCGGCGCTGGGAATCGTCCAGCTCCAACCCGTTGGCGGAAATCTGACCGAGAGATTCCGGCTGCCGCGCGGAACCCGGCTGCAGTCGCGGGGCTTTGGTGCGCGCGAGCTCGATCCGCGGGGCGGCGGCAGCGATACAGAGCGGGTCCGCATCGGCTTCCGCACCTGTTACGACGTAGAGATTTTGCCGTTGGAGCTGCTGGCGGTGCAGACCCAGCGGCCGCAGCCGAACCTGCTGCGCCTGCGCCTGCTGTTGGCGCCGCTCGAAGGTGTGACGCTTGACGGCTTGGGGGGCGAAGCGTTGCGATTTTATCTGCACGGCGGCTCGCGGCAGTCGTTCGGCCTGTCATTCGGCCTTTCCCAAAATCCGCTGGTCACCCTGCGGTTGCTCGCGGCCAGCGGTAGCGAGCTGGCCAGCTTCTCCGGACTTTCGCACCCGCGCAAGATTGCCGTGCGCGAGCTTGGCTGGTCCGATACCGAGACGCTGCTGCCCTCCACCCAGGGATTTCCCGGCCATCGCTTCCTGCGCGACTTCTTTCTGTTTCCGGAGAAGCACCTGCTGTACGACGTGCAGGGTCTGGGCCTGCTCGCCGGCCGGGAAGCGGCCAAAGCCGCGCAGCGGCTGGAGGTCGTGATCGATCTGGCGGCGCTGGACGACGACTATGTCTCACCGCCCGGCTTGCACAACGTCCGGCTGTTTTGCACCCCGGTGGTGAATCTGGTGGCGCAGACGGCGCAGCCGATCGAAGTGGACTTGACGCGGCCGGACTATCCCGTCGTCCCGCTGGGCGGGCGGCGTTTTTTTGATATTTACTCGGTGGAGAGAGTCACCTCCGGCTACAGCGGCAGCCGCACGAACCAGCAGACCGAGTTCCATCCGTTTCCGGCCTACGTCGCCGCCGAGCCAGGCGAGCATCGGATCTTTTATCAAGTCCGCCCGCGGCCTCCGGTGAGCACGTGCGGCGGCAGCGGCCGCTCCTCAAGCTACCAGCCGGCCGATGTCTTTGTGTCGTTCGTCGATGAAAATGGCGTCCCGGCCAGTCCGCCGGCGCGCAATGTCGAAGTGCATCTGCTTTTGACCAACCGCGAGCTGCCCCAGCTTCACCTGCTCACCGATCCCAACGGCGAACAGCCGCTGGCCGCGAGCACCGAGGTCCCGGCCTCGATCCGTTCGATCCTGCTCGGGCCTCTTTCGGAGGCGCAGCCGGCACCGATCGGTCGCGACGGGCTGTGGCGATTTCTCGCTCAGGCCCAGCTCGGCTACCGCTCCGTCGCTACGGTCGAAGCGCTGCGCGATCTGCTGCAGCTGTATCATGTGCCGCACGGCCAGAAGTCGCGTCTGTCTGCGCAGCTGCAGCGGCTGCTGGATGCCATCGTGCGGGTCGAGCAGCGGCACGAGATGCGCATGCTCGGCACACCGCGCACGCTGCTGCCCGGCATTCAAGTGGCGGTGCACCTGAAAGAGCCGGGCTTTGAGAACCCCGGCCAGCTGCGCATGTTCGGCGCCGCGCTCAGCCGGCTTTTGGCCAACCTGGGGGCGATCAACAGCTACTCGCAGCTCACCATCCAGGTGCCCGGCCGTGAAGCCCTCTGCTACCCGCCGCGAGTCGGCAACCTGGAGCTCCTGTGACCAAGTCCGTCCCCGCGCCGAGCGGTCTGCTGGAGGGTCAAGATCCGCAGCAGCTGCACCCCTGGCAAGCGGTGCGCCTGCTGGAAGCGCATCAGGTCCGCTGCGGCAGCCCGCGCCTCGGCGGTCAAGTGAGCGACTGGGGACAGGGCCGGGCAGCCGAGCGTGAGACGATCCGGCTGCGGCCCTCTACCTCGCTGGCGTTTCCCGTCGCGGATATCGAATCCCTGCAGATCCAGGCGGCGAGCCGCGGCCGGCCGCAGCGGTACCTTGTGACCCTGACGCTGGCCGGCCTTTATGGCGTGACCTCGCCGCTGCCGCGCTGGTATGCGCAGGAGATTCTCTGGGCGGTGGCGCGCGATGGTGCGTCCGCCCCGGCGCGCGCTTTCCTCGATATCTTCCACCACCGGCTCTTGTCCTTGCTCTATCGCGCGTGGCGGCGGGCCCGCCATGAGTACGACTACATTCCGGGCGCGCGGGATCAGCTCTCCCGTTTCCTGCTCGGCTTGGCGGGCCTTACGCCGGACAGCCTGCAGAGCAGCTCCGGTCTGGAACCGGCGCGGCTTTTGCGCTATCTGGGACTCCTGCTTTTGCGCAACCGGCCGGCTGCCGGGCTAGAGCAGCTGCTCACCGCGGAGCTACGAAGCTGGCTGCCGTCCCAGAAGCAGCTCAAGGTCCAGGTCATCCAGCTGCCGCCAGTCCGCTGGGTGACGCTGCCTGCGGATCAACAGACGCGCCTTGGGCGGCAGCCTACGGGGACGGCGCTCGGCAGTGGACCGGTTCTCGGCCGCAGCCAGCAGGATCGCACCACCTATCTGGAGCTGCGCATCGGCCCGTTAAGCTATCGCTCGCTGCTGACGCTGACGCCGGGCACCGCGTTCGCCAAGCGCCTGCTCGCCCTGAGCCGGCTCTATTTGAAGCAGTCCGTGGACCTGGCGATCCGCGTCACCGTCCCGACCCACGAAGTGCCGCGGTCTCGGCTGGGAACCAAGGCGCGTCTGCGCGCAGCGGTGCCGTCTTTCCTCGGCAGCACCGGTCCCAAAGCCGCGGCGCTGGACCCGGAGGAGCCCGAGGACACCGCGCCGGCGATGCATACCTTCTCTTTCCCCATTGTGAGGGCCTAACCCCATGTCGATGCTGGTCAACTATCAGGCGCTCCTAGATCATCTGAATCCCACCTGCTTTCGCGCCTTGGAAGGTAGTGCGGAGCTGGCGATGGGCCGCAATCACGCCGAAGTCGAAATTCCGCACTTTCTTCTCAAGCTGATGGAGGATGCGGCGTCCGATATCACCCACATCCTGCGCGGCTTGGGGGTCGCGGTCACGCCGCTTCTGTCCGAGCTGCAGGGGATTTTAGAGCGCACGCCGCGGGCCACCGGCCGTCCCGACGTGTCGCCTTACATCGGCTATTGGATTCAAGATGCCTGGCTGCTTGGGTCCTTGGAGTACGGCGCCCCGGGGGTGCGCTCCGGCTTCCTTTTGGCGGTATTGCTGCGCGGCACCGAGCGCTATCGCAGCCGGCTGCCGGGCTTTGTCGAGCGTCTCACGGCGATTGACGCCAAGGTGCTGCTTGGGCGGATGAGTGAACTGACCAAGCACTCGGCCGAAGCGGCTTTCAAACCCGTCGCGGCGTCTGGCAGCGCGGCTACGGTACGGGGCGACAAAGAGAGCGCGCTCAGCAAGTTTACCGAAGATCTTACGGCGCGGGCGCGGGCCGGACAGATTGATCCGGTGCTCGGGCGCGACCGTGAGCTGGCGCAGGTCATCATGACCCTGGGGCGGCGGCGAAAAAACAATCCGCTGATTGTCGGCGAGGCGGGTGTCGGCAAGACGGCGGTAGTGGAAGCGCTGGCGCTGCGCATCGCCGCGGTGCAGGTGCCCAAAGAGCTGCGCGATGTCGAACTGCGCAGCCTCGATCTCGGCTTGCTGCAGGCGGGCGCCGGGGTCCGTGGCGAGTTTGAGGCCCGGCTTACCGCGGTCATCAAGGAGGTGCAGAGCTCGCCGCGTCCCATCATCTTGTTCATCGATGAAGCCCATACGCTGATTGGCAGCGGCAACCAAGCGGGCGGCAGCGACGCGGCAAACCTCCTCAAGCCGGCGCTGGCGCGCGGCACCCTGCGGACGATCGCCGCGACCACCTGGTCAGAGTACAAGAAATACTTTGAGACCGACGCCGCGCTCAGCCGGCGTTTCCATTTGGTCAAAGTCGACCAGCCGGGCCGCGAAACGGCCATCGACATGCTGCGCGGCCTGGCCGCGCGGATGAGCCACGAGCAACAGGTATGCATACAAGATGCCGGGGTCATCGCGGCCGTGGAGCTGTCCAGCCGATATGTGTCCGGACGGCTCTTGCCCGACAAAGCCGTGGATCTGCTTGACAGCTGCGTCGGCCGCGTAAAACAAGCTCTCGATGAGGTGCCGCCGGAGCTGGCCGGTGCTGAGCGTGAGCTGGAGGCCTTGCAGCGTGAGCGGGATGCGCGGGGTTCGGATCTGCAGCTGCAGGGCGTTCACCTGCAAGCCGATGAGACGCTGACGGAGCTGGAGCAGAGCATTACCTTAGTCCAGACCAAGCGCCTGGAGCTGCAGGATCGCTGGCAGAAGGAGTGCGCGGCGGCTCGTGAAGTGCTGGAGCTGCGCGCCAAGCTCAAAGAGGGCGCTGCAGCAGCGGATCCGGTCTTGGCGCAGCAGCTGCAGCGCGCCCTTGCGCGGCGGGTCGAGGAGTTCGGCGCGATCCCGCTTGTCCCCATTGAGGTCGACGCGGGGCTGGTCGCCACGGTGGTCGCGGAATGGACCGGCATCCCGGTGGGAAACATGCTGCGCGAGGAGCTAAAGACGTTGCAAGAGCTGCAGCCGCTGCTTGCGCGCCGCATTCGCGGTCAACC
>CALFML010000929.1 GCA_937879845.1 uncultured Myxococcales bacterium | reverse complement strand
CTCCTGCACCGTACTGCAGAGGGCTTCCAGCCGGTGGCCAGCGGAACGGCGGCGACGCTCCGCGCCTTGTGGCTGGGACCAGGCGGCGAGCTGTGGGCCGCCGGCACGCAAGGTACGCTGCTGCACGGCGATAGCCGCGCCGTGAAGCCCGCTTCGCTGCCGCAGCCGGTCGATGTCAACGCCGTGTTCGGGTTTGCCGCCAACGATGTCTGGTTCGCCGGCGCGCAGGGTCTGGTCGCGCGCTGGGACGGCGCCGCCGTGCGTCCGGTCGCAAGCGGCAGCAAGGCCGCCCTGTACGGAATCTTTGGCGCCGCCCCCGGCGAGCTGTGGGCGGTCGGCGATAACGGCACCATCTTGCGCGGCGACCGCAGCGGCCTGCGCCCGACTCCGGTCAAGACCGGTGAGACCTTGCACGCCATCGCCGGCAGCGGACCGCGCGACATCTGGGCCGTAGGCAGCGGCGGCGTCATCCTGCACTATGGCGGCAGCGGCTGGGCCAAGGTCATAAGCGGCACCACCATGGCGCTGTACGGACTCGCCGAGCACCCGCGCGGCGATTTGTGGGCGGTCGGCCAGTGGGGCACCGCGCTCCGCTACTAGGCCGCGGTTGAAGCGACGATGTGATCGGCTGGGAGACCGTCGGTGCCGCGTCCCGGAGCGACGATGCAGGGGTCGAGCCGGGCCCGGAAGAATATCTGACGGCGCACACCGGCAGCGGATGAAAAGTTACCGCAGCGCGCCGGCGCCTCGGGCGGGTGCGACGAAGCCCAGGCTCGGAACGCGCTTTGCTTACCTTGGCTGCAGCTTCGTCCCGCGAAGCCAGCGAAGGAGGCGCTCACGATGCGGAGACTCTCTCTTTTCTTCCTACCCACGTTGTGCCTGGCCTGCGCCCACCAGCAGGTCGATGACTACTACGGCAGCCGCGGAAATCTCCCGACTCAGTCGGCAAACGCCGCCGCAGCGGCCAACAGCCCGCGCGCGGAGGCGGCGGGCGCGGGCGAGTCCGCGGCGTGCCAAAAAGCCCGCGTCCACTTCGACCGCGACGACACCCTGCTCCACCCGGATGACTATCCGGTGCTGCAGAAGCTGGCGCAGTGCCTGCAAGCGGATCCGGCGCGGATCGTGCGCATCGATGGCAACGCCGATGAGCGCGGCACCACCGATTACAACCTGGCGCTGGGCGACCGGAGAGCGCGCTCGGTGGCCGGCTATCTCAAGCTGCTCGGCGTACGCAGCGATCAGCTGGCGACCGTGAGCTTCGGCAAGGAAAAGCCGCTGTGCGCTGAGCACGACGAGTCGTGCTGGCAGCAAAACCGCCGGGCCGGGCTTACGCTGGGACACTGAGGGTGAGCGCATCCGCAGTCGGGGCTTTCGCGATACCGGAAACTGGCAGCGCGCCGGACGACAGCCGCATACTAAGCCTTCACATGGCCGACCGTCGTCCAAATCCGCTGACCCTGCTCTTGCTTTTTGCATCGCTCGTCTCAGTCGTCGCTCTGAGCGCCGTGTGCGGGCTTGCGGTGGTGTCGCTGAACCAGCTATCGGAGATAAGCGACAGCGCCCTGCAGCGGCAGGTGAGCTTGCTCAAGGAAGCGACGGCGCTCCAGTCGCTGCTCTACCAGAAGGGCTTCAGCGCCTACTACATGTTGACCCTGGATCGGCACTGGCTGAGTGAGCTGGAACGCAGCCGCCAGGCGTTCGCCCAGTGGCTGCAGCAGGCCGAAAAGCAGTGTGACGACGCTGAAGAGCGGCTGCAGCTCCAGCAGATCGCCGCCATGTACCGGGACTACGATCAGAACCGCCAGGCGGCCCTGACCGACTTTGACGCCGGCCGGGTCGAGCAAGCCAAGACCGGCCTCTCGCGCGGCCAGCACAGCATCGAGATGCTGCTCGGCATGTGCCAGAAGTTCATCGCCCTGGGCCAGGTTCAGGCCAAGCAGGAGCTGGAGCAGGAACACCGGGCGCTGCGCAACCAGACCTGGCTGCTGCTTTTGGCCAGCATCGCCGGAACCGCCGCCAGCCTGGCGATGGGATTCCTCCTGGCGCGGCGCATCGCCAAGCCTATCTATGAGCTGCAGCTGCAAGTCGAATCAGCGGTGCAGAAGACGCGGATCTCGGTACCGGAAGGCCGCCGCGGGCTGCTCGCCATCGGAGATCATATGGCAGCGCTGTTGCGCAAATTAGAAGAGACCGATGCCGCGATCCTGGAGCAACGCCGCCGCCTCATCCAAAGCGAGAAGCTGTCGGCGATAGGCGAGGTCGCCGCGAAGCTGGCGCACGAGATCCTAAACCCGCTGGCCGGCATGAAAGCCGCCGTGCAGCTGCAGTTCCGCACGGCGCAAGCGGCGCAGCTGTCTTCGGCCGAGATTCGCGAGACCGCGCTGGCCCTGGATCAGGAGATCACGCGCGTCGAGCAGCTGCTGCGCCGCCTCTTGCACTACGCCCGTCCGCTGTCGCCGCGGCTGGAGACGTGCCGCGTCCAGCGTCTGCTCGACTCGGCGACCGAAGCGGCGCGGTCGGAGCTGGCGCGCGCCCAGGCATCGCTCATCGTCGAGACCCACCCGGAGCTGCAGGCCGACAGCACCCCGCTGGAGGTCGACCCGCTGCTCATCACCCAGGCGCTGGCCAACCTGCTCATCAACGCGGCGCAGGTCTCGCCGCCGGGCGGCAAGGTGGTGCTCAACGTGCAGCGCACGCTCCATCTGGGAAAGCCCCACGTCTTGTTCACGGTGCGCGATGAGGGGCCGGGAATCGTGCCGGAGAATCTGGAGCAGGTCTTTCATCCGTTCTTTACGACCAAGCCGCAAGGTCATGGACTTGGGCTCGCGGTGACGCAGAATATCGTTATGGAGCATGGTGGGCAGATAACCGCGCATAACCGCGACCGAGCCGGCGCGGAGTTCTGTCTCCTGCTGCCGCTTTCGACTGGGCCCGGAGCCATCCGCGCTCACTCCGACATCGAGGAGGGAACAAGTGGCCGCCCACATTCTGGTCGCTGATGACGAAGCGCTGATCCGGCAGTCGCTGCGCAGCGCACTTACGCAGGAAGGCTTCGAGGTCTCGGTCGCCGCATCCGGGGAGCAAGCGTGGCAGCTGTTTCAGAGCGCGCGGCCTGATGTCGTGCTGCTCGATCTGGTGCTGGGCGATGTCGATGGGCTGGAGATCTTGCGGCGGATCAAGCAGGACGCGCCGGAAGCCAAGGTCCTGTTGATGAGCGCCTACGGCTCGATCGAGAGCGCCGTGCAGGCGATGAAGCTCGGCGGCTATGACTTCATCAGGAAGCCCTTCGATCTGGAGGAAATCGTCGTCTCGGTCCGCAACGCCGTCCGCACGAGCCGCCTGGAGAGCCGGATCGAATATCTGGCGCAGAAAGATCGCAGCCGCAACGATCCCGCCGGCTTCGTCTACAAGTCGCAGGTCATGCAGAACGTGATGGCGGAGGTGCGGCTCATCGCCCAGAGTCCGGTCGCCACGGTGCTCGTCTTTGGTGAGAGCGGCGTCGGCAAGCAGCATATCGCCCGCACCCTGCACGACCTGTCCGGCCGCGCCGCGGGGCCGTTTGTGGAGCTGAACTGCTCCGCGGTGCCGGAGAACCTGGTCGAGAGCGAGTTCTTCGGCCATGAGCGCGGGGCGTTCTCCGATGCGCGCGACCGCAAGCTCGGTCTGGTGGAGGTGGCGGACGGGGGGACGCTGTTCCTCGATGAAGTCGGCGACCTGGGAGCGGCGGCGCAGGGCAAGCTGCTCACCTTCTTGGAGCAGCGGACGTTTCGCCGCGTCGGCGCCACGGCGATGCGCCGCGTCGACACCCGCATCGTCGCGGCCACCAACCGCGACCTGTCGCGCATGGTCGGCGACCGCAGCTTCCGGGCCGATCTGTGGTATCGGCTCAACGCGATGACCGTCACCGTGCCGCCGCTGCGCGCCCGCCAGGGCGACATCGTGCCGCTGGTCGAGCACTTTCTCCGCATCGCCAACCGCGAGTTCCGCCGCACCTGGACCACCGTCAGCCAAGAGGCGGCCCGGCTGCTCTGCGGTTATTCCTGGCCCGGCAACGTGCGCGAGCTGCGCGCCGTAGTGCAGCGCGCCGCGCTCCTCCATGACGAGCAGGAGCTGCGCCCGGATCATCTCCCAAGCGAGCTGCGCGCCACCCAATCCGCGCCGCTCAGCGAAGAGCGGGACGTGCCGCTGCCCAGCGCCAAGACGCCTATCCGCACCCTGGCCGCGGTCGAGCTTGAGCACATCCGGCGCGTCCTTGAGCAGTGCAACGGCAACCGCACGCTGGCAGCGCAGCACCTTGGCATCACCCGCCAGACCCTGACCAAGAAGATAGACGCCTCGGGCGACGAGGGGTAAAGGCCGGCGGCGGCGGCTAGTTTACGGTCAGCGTGGTCGAATCGACCTTGCCGTTCAAGCTGGCGACGATGATGGTCGGCCCGACCGTCAAGCTCGTCGCCAGGCCTTTGGAGTCGGCGGCGTTGGAGATCGTGGCGACGGCGGGCGTCGATGACGACCAAGTCGCAGCCGCCGTCACATCCTGCGTCATCCCATCCGAAAACTTCCCGATCGCCACAAACTGCTGCTCCGCCCCCCGTAAGAGCGTCGTCGACTTGGGCGAGATCAGAAGCGAGGTGAGCGTGGCATCGGTTACCATCAGCGCTCCGGACCCGGTCACGCCCGCGAGCGTGGCGCTGACCGCGGCAGCGCCCTTGGTCAGCGCGGTGAGCAGCCCCTGATTGCCGGGAGCGTTGGAGATCTGACCGACCAGGGTGTCGCTGACCGCCCAGCTCACCTGATCCGTCAAGTCTTGGGTCCTGCCATCGGTGTAGATACCGACCGCGGCGAGCTGGGTGGTGGTTCCGGCGGCCAGGGTGGCGCTGCTCGGCGACAGGGTCAGCACACGGAGGGCCGCATCGCTCACCGCGCAGGAAATGCTGCCGCTTATGAGTCCAAGCGCCGCCGTCACCGTGACCTCACCTGTGCCGAGTCCCGTCCCGAGCCCGCGCGAGCCGCTGGCATTGGAGACCGCCAGCACGCCGGGATCGCTCGATTCCCAGATCACGTCGTCGCTCAGATCTTGCGAGCTGCCGTCTGCGTACACGCCCGTGGCGACGAATTGCTGCATCGTTCCTTGGGCGATGGCGGAGTTGCCGCTTGCGACCTTCACCGCGACCAGATCTTCGGCGGAAACAACCAGGCTGGCCGATCCGGTCTTGCCGCTGAGCGTCGCCACAATCGTGCTCGATCCGGGAGCGCGGGCCGATCCGAGACCCGCCGCCCCGGCCAGGTTCGAGATGCTGGCCACGCGGTCGCTGCCCACACTCCACACCACAGCGGTGGTGATGTCCTGCGTCGTCCCATCGGAGTACGTGCCGGTGGCGGTAAACTGCTGCGTGGTGCCGCGGGCGATGACCGCAGCGGGCGGCGTGATGCCGATCGCCACCAAAGTCGCATCGGTCACCGTGACCAAGGCGGTGCCGCTCACGCCGGCGAAGGACGCGGTGAGGATCGTGCTGCCTTTGTTCAGCGCGCTACAAACTCCGCGTCCGCCCGCGCTGCCGGACACCGTGGCGATGCGGTCGTCCGCGCTGCTCCAGTCCACAAGCGCGCTGAGATCTTGGATCGATTGATCGGAGAACGTCCCGATCGCGGTGAGCGGCTGCTGGCTGCCGCCGGCCAGGATCGGATTCACCGGAAAGACCGCCAGCGAAGTCAGGGTCGCGTCCTTGACTCGCAACATCACGCTGCCGGCGTGCTCGGCGAGCGCCGCCCGGATCGTCACCATGCCTGGTGCGGCCGCGGTCACAAGTCCGCTCGCCCCCGCGCCACGCAAATCCGCCACCGCGGGCGCGGAAGAGCTCCAGGCCGCCGCGGCCGTCACATCTTGGATCGTGCCATCGGACAGCGTGGCGATCGCGGTCAGCTGGACTTGCGTGCCGCGGGCGATGACCGGACTCGGCGGGGTGATCGCGATCGCGACGACCAGCGCATCGCTGACTTGAATCGCCACGGCGGCTGACTGCGCGTCGAAGCGGCCGCTGATGTGCGCCCGACCGCGGCCGACTGCGGTAATGCGGCCTTTGCGCTCCGGCGTGTCGGCAACGGTAACGACGGCGGGGTTGTCGGAAGTCCAAGTAAGCTGCGGGGTGAGATCTTGCTGCGTCCCATCGCTGTAGCGGCCAAGGGCGGTAAGCTGGACAGAGGTGCCCTTGGGCAGCTGCGCTACCGGGCCAATCTCGATGCCGGTCAGTGTGGTCTCACAGCCGGCAAAAAGACTCTGGACGGCAAGCAGGAACAAAATCGCAAGGGGAGACGCAGCGCGCTTGGCCATGTTCGCCCGAGTATAGTTCCATCACTTGGCGGATCGGCGGTCTCTGTGCGCAATAAGAGCGATGGCGTGTGTCGGGCGAGGCCTGAAGTGCCGGATGGAGGCTACTGCGCCGGCTTGGTGTCGGTTCCGGGCTTGGCGGCCTCGGGCTTGGCCGCTTCGGGAGCGGCGGGGGCGGCAGCGGGAGCCGCGGCGGGGGCGGCCTCTTTGGCGGCAGCAGCGGTTGCAGCCGGCTGCACCGGAGCGGTCGCGCTCTCAGCCGGCGCGGGCTTTGCTTCCTCTTTGCTCTCCTGCGGACAGCCGGTCAGGGCGAGGGTGGAAAACAGAGACAGAGCGGCAACCGAGCAAAACATATTCTGTAGGCGCTTCATCGGGGATTCCTCCGTGCTCACTATCGAGCGGGTCAGATAGTTCTAGGATGTCGCTCTCACCGACGGAGTTCCAGTAATACAGTGTGTAAGATTGCACGCCGCTGCGGCAGCTTGGTCGTGGGCTTGTGATACTTGTCATCGTCTTGTGACAATCGCGCACGGATTTTGACAGTCTGGTGCATTGTGACGGGAAATTTCGCTGCGCCGCCTCCGCGCGGTTTCGCGTATCCTCCCCGCGATCCCGAAAGAACCGATGCGCGATGTAACCTCACTTGAGAGCCTGGTCCGCGAACGGCCCCGCGAGTCCGCGGGCGCCGCGCGTACCGGGCACTCCGCCTCGCTCCCTGCCCGCCGCCGGTCGAGCGCGCCGCGGCCGTCCTGGGCGCCGTTCCCACAGCCGTCGCCGCTGTTCGCGGGCAGGGATGCGGAGCTTGGGCGCTGCCGCCGCCTGCTGGGGCAGTCACCGCTCCTTCTCACCTACGGGCTGCCGGGAATCGGCAAGACCGAGTTTATATATCGTCTGGTCGCCGAGCTGCGAGCGATGCCGCGCTGGCGGCGGGCGCAGCCGGTGCTTTTGCGCGCTCACGCCGGCCTGCGCATCGAGGACGTGCTGGTCCGACTCGACCCGCTTCTGCATCCGGCGCCGGCGGTTCCCAAGCTCACCGCAGCCTTCGCCGCGGCAGATGCAGCCGCGCTGACGGCCCTGTCGCACCGCTTGGAGCAAGCGCCGCAGCTTGTATTCATCGATGACGCGCACCATCTGGAGCCGACGGCGCTGGCGGCCGTGCTGAGCTACCTGGCGCGGCGCATCAGCGCCAGCCGGCTGCTTATCGCCGCACGAGCCGAGCTGCCGCTTTTGGCTGACATGCCGTCGCCTACCGTGGTGCGACTGGGCCCGCTGAGCGCGGCGGAGACCGCGGGGTTGGCCGTCCGGCTCGCCGAGTGCCAGGGTCTGAGCGCACCGGATTTGCAGACGCTGCCCGAGCGCACCTACGGGAGTCCGCGGCGCCTTTACGGCTTGGTGCTCAAAGATCCCGGCATCGCGGCTGAGGATAAAGAAGCGCTGGCGCAGACGGTGCGGCAGCTGACTCCGGCGTCGCGCGAGCTGCTCCTTTTGGCGCGTGTGCTGGCCGGCCGGCTGCCCATCAGCACTTGGCCGGAACCGGCGGTGCACGCGACCGCGCAGTCGGCAGAGCTTACCACCTTGGTCCGCTGCCAGCTCATCGAGTTTGGTCAAGGTACGGTCCCGGATCTGGTCTGGAGCGCCATCGCCGAAGAGGTCACCCCGGCCGAGCTTCAGCGCGCGCACCTGCGGGCAGCCCAGCTGCATCACCAGCACTGCGCCTGCGATCCGGTCGGTGCCGAAGCCGCCGCCGCAGCGCTGAGCGCCGTCGAGCACTATCTCGCCGCGGGCGAGCCCCAGCCCGCCTGGCAGATCTTTCACCTCTGGGCTCCGGTGTTTTGCGGCGAGCAGCTGGTCAGCGCGGCACTTGCGCTTTTGCCCAAGCTGCACCGTCAGCTGGCATCGCTGCAGGTGGAGATCGATCTGGTCGCGGTGCGTCTCCTTATCGGCGAAGGCCAGCTGGAACCGGCGCAGCTGCTGCTGCGGCAGGCCGAAAGCGTCGCGGCGCCGGAAACGGCGGAGCGTTGCGCGCTGCTCGCCGGCCAGGTCGCCCAGCGGGCCGGGCAGCTGTCGCGGGCGGCGGAGCTGTTTCGCACGGCGGCGGCGCTGCCGGGGAGCGCCGCAGGTCAGTTTCTCGCTGCCGTGCATCAGGCCGAGCTGGCGGCGCTGCGCGGCGAGTCTGACTTGGCGCGCAGCCTGCTAGATACGCTCTCAGCCGATGCGGCGCGAAAAGCGCAGTGGACCAAAGGGGAGCGGCTGCAGGCCGCTTGCGCGCGGGTGTGGATGGAGCTGCTTTTGGGCCATCCGGCGGCCGCGGCGCAAGCGGCGCAGGCCGCGTTAGGCGATATGGAAAAAGGTGCGCCGAGCCCAGGCAGCGCGCCGCTGCCGCCCGACGATCCCCAGGGCCGGCTGCTGGTGCTGACGGCACTTTCGCACAGCGCCTGCGGCGAGGTCAATTTGGCCCGCCGCGCCCTGGAGCAGGTTCGCGGCTTCGCCTCTGCCACCGGCGCACCGTCGGCCCAAGCAGTGGCCTTGTGCACTGGGTTCGTCCTGCTGGCGGCGGGCCAACCGGCCGCGGCGCGGGCGCCGCTGCAGCATGCGTACGGCGTCTTTGTCGCGCAGCAGGATCTCTTGCCCGCCGCGGGCGCAGCGCTGGCGCTCGGCGAATGCTCGCTCGCGCTAGGGGAGCTTTCGCAGGCCATTGAGCAGCTGGGCGAAGCAGGACGGGCGGCGACGCGGGCCGGCTGCGCGCCGCTGCAAGGGCTGGCAAGCGCCCTGCGGGCCAGCGCCTTGTTGGCGGCGGGCCGCACCGAGTCGGCTCTTTCGCTCAGCGCTGCGGTGCTGGGGAACGGCAGTGCAACGCCGCGCGCCCGCGCGCTCGCTCGCTCCGTGCGGTGGCGAGTCTATGCCCTTGCCGGCGACACCTCCCGCGCCGCCCAAGAGCTTGCGGCCGCGGCGGCAGAAGCCAGCGAGTCGGAACAAGAGGTCCTTTTGCTGCAGCTGGAGCTGGAGCAGGCCGAGTTCGCCGCGGCGCACGGCCTACCCGTCGCCGCCATTGAGCACGGCGAGCGGGCCGCGCGGGCCTTTACCACCCGCGGCATGCAGCATGAAGCGGCCCGCGCCCGCCTGGCGATCGCGCTGGCCTTGGTCACGCGCCGCGCCGCTACCGACCTCAGTCGCGGGCAGGAGTTTCTCACCGAAGCCAGCGAGCTGGCCAACCGACGCGGCTACGCCCCGCTGCTCCTTGCTGCAGCGCTCATCGAAGCGGCGCTAGCCCATCAAGGCGGCGATATGGACGCCGTGCGCGAACCGCTGGAGCGCACCCTGGCGCAATATCCGGCAGCGGCGCATGGTCTGGCGGCACAGCCGCTCCGGGCCGCACTGGCCGGGCTGGACTCGGGGGACTGGTCGGGAAACGCTACCTTGCTCACGCGGCTTGGGCTTTTGCCCGGACCCGAATCGAGCGGTTCGGTGGCGGGCCCGATTGAACTGCGCAGTACGAGCGGCCGCCGGCTGCTCACTCCCGATGCCGCCCGGACCGAGCGCGCCCGCTTCGATCTGGCGATCGATCTGGATCGCAGCGAGCTGCTCGTATGCGCCACGGGGCAGCTGGTAAGCGGTCGGCCGCAGATGTGTGCCGTGCTGGCGCAGCTTGTCACAGCCGGTCTGGCCGGCGCCGACTCGGAGCGCCTGTTTCGCGAAGTCTGGAAAGGCACGGAGTACCATCCGCTGCGCCACCGCAACACCATCCATGTCGCCCTGACCCGCCTGCGCCAGCTCCTGCGAGAGCTGTTCCCCAAGCGCGAGTTCATCGAGACCACCGCCTCCGGCTGGCGCCTGACCCCGGAGAGCAGCCTCTGCACCCTGCGCATGGCGCGGGCGTAGGAGGCGACCCCGATCGAGGTCGGGAGGCGGCGGCCAATCATGCATGCGGCACCCCAGCATCCTGAGGTTGGAGTCCGGAGCTGCGCGCCAGCAGCGAGAACAGCGCCGGCACCAGGAACAGCGACAGCACCGTCGAGGATGACAGCCCACCGACCACCGCCAAGGCCAGCGGGCGGTTTGACGCCGCGGCCTTCTCAAGCCCGAGCGCCGTAGGCAGAAGGCCCGTGATGGTCGCCAGGCTCGTCATGGCGATGGGAATGAAACGGACCCGCGCGGCTTGCACCACCGCTTCGATCATCTCGACGCCTTCACGCAGGAACTGATTCGCCGCATCGACGAGCAGGATGCCGTTTGATACCGCGATGCCCACCACCATGAGCATTCCCATGAGCGCGGGGATCGAGAATCCCTGCCCCGCCGAGAGGAGCGCCAGCACGATGCCGACCAGGGAAACCGGGATCGTGAACAGCATGATAAGCGGCAGGCGCAGCGACTTGAACTGCGACGCCATGATCATGAACACCACCATCACCGCCAGCGAGATCGCCACGCCCAGGCCGGCGAACGTCGTCCGCATCAGCTCCACCTGACCCACAAAACGGAAATGGAGGCTGGAGGTGCGCGGATCCTGCTTGAGGCGCTGTTCCAGCTCCACGGCGGCGCTGCCGATGTCACGCCCTTCTGTCTGCATGAAGATGGTGGCGACCCGCTCCAATCGATTCCGCTCGATGGCGATGGGTCCGAGCGAGCGACGAATCTGGCCATAAGCGCCGAGCGTCACGGCGGTTCCGGTCTCACTTATGCGCAGCGGCACGGTGGTGAGCGCGCTGGGATCACGGATGATCTTTCCATCCAGCGAGGTCACGACGTAATAGGAGTTCCCATTGCTGTTGTCGATCCACACACTCGGGGTGTTGATGTTGCCGAGCGTCGCCTCGAGCGTCGCCTGGGCGGCGCCGCGCAAGCTGATCCCGACGAGCCCCGCCTTGCTGCGCTCAGTCTCGACGCGCACTTCCGGATAGTCGATCTCAAGCTGCGGGTAGACGTCACGGATGCCGGGCACGTCGCGCGCCACCTCTGCTACCGCGAAGGAGCGTTCATAAAGCTCCTCCAAAGACTCGCCCTTTACTTCAACGACGAAAGGAGCAAGGTACCCGTTCGCGAAGACGCTGGCGACCAGGCCCCCCGGGGCCTGCATGAACAAGGCGCCGGGGTAACGCGATTGAAGGAGCGCGCGGGCCCGGTCGGCGATCTCACGCTGCGACTCGCGGCGATGCTCGGGATCGGAGAGCTCAAGACGTATGAAGCCCATGTGCGGACCCGCGTTGGGGCTGGTCAGGGCGGCCCGCGCATTCGACGGACTCCCGATGTTGGCGACAACGAGCGTCACGGCTCCGCTTGGCAGCTCGCGCTTGAGCATGAGGCCCATTTCTTGGATGCGCTGCGCCGACTCCTTGAGCGAAGTACCCGGCGCGAGCTTGACGTAGATGCACTCCATGCTCTCGTCAATCTCGGGAAAGAAGGTGCTGGGCAGCCGCGCCGCGAAAAACATACTCATCACGACCAGGGACAGGACCGCCACGATGAGGACATAGCGATAGGGAAGAATGGCGCGGAGCAGCTTCGCGTAGCGGTCGGCGGCGCGGCCGATTCCTGACCCGACGCGGCGCGCCAGCGGTCCGGGGACGCGATGCGGATCGCCGAGCAAATAACGACATGCCACGGGAGTAATCGTCATGCTGATGACGTAGCCGGCGAGCATGCCGATGGCCACCGTCAAGGCCAGCGGAGAAAAGAGCTTCTTGGCGAGTCCGTAAAGGAGCAGCACCGGCAGCAAGACGGCAATCGTCGTCAGCATCGCGGCCAGCGCCGGCAGGGCCACCGCGCCGGTGCCGGTCAGCGCCGCCGCGTACTTCCCCTGGCCGGCGTGGCGCTGGCGGTGTACCGATTCCAAGACCACCACCGAGATATCGACCAGCGGACCCATGGCCAGGGTCAGCCCGCCGAGCGTAAAGGCGTTCAGCGTCTGCCCTGTCGCATAGAGCACCAGCAAGATCGTCGAAAAGGCGATGGGAATGGCGATGAGCGCGACCAAGACGGCACGCAGGTTCTGCAGGAACAGAAGAATCACCAGCGCGATCAAGATGAGCGCCTGCACGACCTCCTTGCGCAGGCCGTCGTAGCTCTGCCTGACGAAGGTCGATTGATCGAAGATGGCGCGGACCTGCAGGCCCGGCGGCAGTGAGCTCTGCAGGCTTGCCACTTTCTCTTTTACCGCGTCCACGATGGCCAGGGTGTTGCCGCCGGGCACGCGCAGCACGTTCAGGTAGACCGCGTTGCGGCCGTTTATCGACACCGACTGCGTCTCTGGCGCGCCTCCATCTTCGACCCGGGCGACGTCGCGCAAGAGCACCGGCTTTCCGTGCTTGAGCTTGGCCACGGCATCGCCGATGAGCTTTATCTGATCGGGCACGGCGTTGGTGTAGACGTTGGCGTCGAAGCCCTCGGTGATAAACTTTCCGGACGGCAACAGCGCATTGCTCTGGCTGACCACGGCGCTGATGTCCGCCGAGGTGATGCCGCGCGCCTGGGCCTTGACGGGATCGACCACGACGTTGATCTGCCGCATGCGCCCCCCGTCGGGTGAAGCGCTGGCCACGCCCGGGATGCCTTCGAGCATGGGCTCGATGCTGTTTAGCGCATAGTCGTAAAGCTGCGGCCCGCTAAAGCCTTCGCCGAGCACCGCGACCTGAATGACCGGCGCATTGGACGGATCGTACTGGAGCACGAATGGCGGCAGCACGCCGAGGGACTTTGGCACCGCCGCCATGGCGAAGGCCACCTGCTGCTGCACCAGGATCTGCGCCGAGCTGAGGTCCGTTCCCCACGTCAGCCAGATGTAGGCAATGGACATGTCGTTGCGCGACACGGTCTGGACGTGATCGACGCCCGGCGTGGCGCCGACGTATTTCTCGATGCGCCAGGTGATGGTCTTCTCAACGTCCTTGGGCCCCAGTCCCGGAGCCATCGTACCGACCACCAGCACCGGCGGCGTCAGCTCGGGAAAGGTATCGACACTCATGCGCGGCGCGACGACCCCGGCAAAGACGATGAGGGCCAGGCTGATCATCAAGATCGCGATGGGGTTATCGAGCGAGAGCCGCGTCATGGCTGGCCCTCCTTGCGCCCGGGGGGTACGGGAGACCCTGAAGTCCCTGGAGGTGAAGCCGGCTTGGCCTGAACCGAGGTAAAGGACTCGAGGTTGTCGGCGACGCGCTCCCCGTCTTTCAGGAGCGCGCGACCCTCAGTGACCACCCGCGTCCCGGCACCGATCGTCGGCGTCACGAACAAGCTGCCGCCCGATTCGCCGAGCACGCTGATCTTGAGCTTGTGCGCCTCTCCCTCTTTAACCAAAAAGAGGGTCGCCGAGTCCCCTTTCACCGCGGCGGCCCGCAAGGGCAGCTCGATGGCGGGCACGGACTCGCCGAGCTCGATGGTGAGCTCCGCGGTGGTCCCCACGGGGATGCGGAGCTGCGGCTCCTTCTTGGGCGAGCCTTCCGGTCTCCCCTCGCCAAAGTCGATCTCTGCATGAACGGTGCGCGTACCGGGGTCGGCGGCTGGGGCCCGTCGCGCGATGGTGCCCTGCATCTCCTTGCCCAGCGCCACGAGCCGCATGCGCACCGGGGTCCCCACCGCCACCGCTTCGAAATCGCTCTCGGGCACATCGACGAGGATGCGCACCTTGTCGCGATCCACGAGCGTGAGGATCGGCGAGCCCGGACGCGCGAAGCCGCCGGGATCGAGCATGCGATCAGCGATCTCTCCGGCAAACGGCGCGCGCAGCACGCAGTCATCCACATCCAGGGACGCCCGCACAAGCCGCGCGTTGGCGGCCAGCAGCTCCGACTGCTTGCTCGCGCTCTCTGCGGTGCGGCGCTCCACCTCGTTGGGCGATACATAGCCGCCCTCAAGGAGCCCCGACAGCCGCGTCGCCTCTTTGGAGAGCGCTTCCTGCGTGGTGCTGAGCGCGCGCGCCTGCATCTGCATCGCCTTGCTCTGCGCGGAAGCGCTCTTGCAGTCGAGCGTGGCCAGCACTTGCCCTTTTTGCACGGAGTCGCCCGGCCGCACGAGCACGGTGTCGAGGTAGGCCGCGGTAAACTGCGGGCCGACTCGCGCCTCGAGCCACGGCGCAACCGTGCCGACATAGCGCCGCGTGGGCCGATAGCGGGCGGCCAGCGCCAACACGGTGGTCACGCCCTTGGGTCGCTCACTGAGGGCGACCTTGTTGACAGCAGAGCGCGAACGAAAAAACAGCGCGCTGGTGGTGATGCCGATCAAGACGACGACCACACCGATGTTCAGCGGGATCTTGATCTGCGGGGGCACCATTCCGAAGGAACGAGCACTCATCTTTTTACCTCGATAGAGACGGTGGGCGCGATGGGCTAAAGTCCTAGCGCGATGCTGCGGTTGAAGGTCGAGCGGGCCCGCAACACTTCGAAGCGGCCGATGGCAAGCTGAATCTCTGCGTCCGTGCGCAGCGTCTCCGCGTCCGACAGCTCGACGCTGGTACTCAGGCCGGCGCGGAAACGCGCGTTGGCCTGGTCATAGTTTTTCTGCGCCGCGGTCGCCGCCGACAAGAGCCCGGGCAGAGTGGCCTCGGCGATATGAAAGCCGGTGTAGGCGGTCTGAATGTCCGCAAGGAGACGGCGGCGCGACACGTTGAGTTCCTGGCGCAAGACCTCTTCCATGGCCTGGCTCTGATTGCGCCGCGCCAGCAGCACGCCGTCGAAGATCGGAACCGAAAGGACCAGCCCGACGTCCCAGTTGGGGACGACCGGAAGCCAGCCGGAGACGCCCTCCGGGCCGCCGGCGATCGGCGCACCTCCGGCCCGCGCGCTCACGCTCGCGGTCAGCGCCAGGCTCGGCGCCCACTGGCGCTGCGTGGCACGAGTGAGCGCCTGCTGCGCCGCCAGCCGCGAAAGCGCCGCCCGCAGCCTTGGATCGCGCTCGAGCGCCTGCTCCAGCGCCTCGCCGAGCGGCGGCAGCGCCTCTTCGGTTTCGACATTTCCCGCGGTATCGAGCAGCGGCTCAGGACTTCCGACGGCGGCGGCCAACATCGCCTGCGCTGCTTCGATGCCGCCGCGGGCTCGCGTGCGGCCGACGTCGAATCGCGTAAGGTCGGCCTCGGCCCGCGTGAGATCGATCGGCGCACGCAGGCCACGTTCGACGCTGGCCTTGACCATGTCACGGCGCAGGGCGGCGCGCTTATAGGCATCCTCGGCCGCGCGCTCGACCGCTTTTGCCGCCAGCACGGCGTAGAACATCGATTCAACCTGCAGCGCGACATCCAGCGACTCCGCATCGGCTTGGTGGCGGCTCACCGCCGCATCCGCATCAGCAGCCGCGGCCAGTGCGGCGAGGCGCCCGAAGTCATACACGTTCTGCCGGAGCCCGATGCCGACCACCGTTGAAGGGTACGTATCATCCCAGTTGCTGGTGGTGCGGCTGCCGCCGATGCGCGGCAGATCCAGGGTCCGCACGCCCAGGTACATGGCCGTGCTGTTGTTCATCGTGCCGTAAAAGACCTGCGCGGTGGCGCCAAGCTGCGGCAGCCACTCGGAGCGAACGGTCATTGCGGCTCGCTTGGCCACCTCTATACGAGCCTGTGCCGCGCGCAGAGTCGGCTGGTACTGCCGCGCGTAAGCCAGCGCTTCGGCGAGCGTCATAGCCGGCAGCTGCGCCGGTGCGGCGAGCAGGGAGCCCGGCGGATTGGCTGCAGGCGCCGCCTCTCCCATCGCCGCATGTGAAGCGTCACTCAGGATGAGTATAGGAACAAAGAAGATCGTGAAGATGCGCGTATCACTTCGCATGCCGCGAATCTTGGTAATTTCTTAACTAGGACTCCAGCAAATAATAATGGCGCAGCTGTACATCGGGCTTGGCCGTGACGCATTCCGGCTCAGTAGAGAAGAGCGAAAAGCGGCGCCTGAAGAGCTCGCAGAGCGCCGGGATCAGCGACGATGAAGTGATGTTTGCGCAGAACCAAGAACAACTTCTGACAACAAGCTCGCAGCCCGTTAAGCTGCTGTTAAGTTGGCGTTAAGCTGCTGTTAAGCTGCTGTTAAGTTTGGTTAGGATGCACGTAAATGATGAACCGCGGAAAGATGGATGACATCGCGCAGATTGTCTTGAGTGATGCAGAGGGTCTGTTTGCTTGAAAGCGGACTATCCTAGAATCGGAAGTATGCGCAGATTGAGCGTTTCAGATGGACACAGCGGTACATCACGGGATGGGTCTCCCTTCCCTGCGACCCTTTTTCCGTCGGGACTGCGTCCCGTCGAAAAAAGGTCTCCGGTCGGCCCATCCCTATGGCTCGCGACGGAAGTCCAAGATGTGTCCATCCGAAAGGAGTAAGCTCCCCGGATAGGAACATAGCTTCTTTCCGCGAACCAGCGCGCTAGCCGAGACAGCGGGCGGAGTTCTGTCCGTCCGCAGGCAAGCGCTCCCCTGCCCGCCGCCTGTCTCCCCCCGTCGCACGTTTCTCACGCGGACAAACGCAGCGGACAAACTTCAGGGCCGCATGGATTACTGCGCCGTCCAGCCCCCATCCAGCGTATACGCCGCGCCGGTTATCTGCGCCGCCGCATCCGAGCATAGGAACGCCACCATCGCGCCGACTTGCTCCGGCGTGACAAACTGCTTGGACGGCTGCTTCTCCGCCAGGAGCTCTTCGGAGGCCCGCGCGTTGTCCAGGCCCCGCTTGGCGGCCAGCTGATCGATCTGTTTTTGCACGAGCGGCGTCAGCACCCAGCCCGGACACACCGCGTTGCACGTCACCCCGCTGCCGGCAGTCTCCAGCGCGACGACCTTGGTCAAGCCGACCACTCCGTGCTTGGCCGCGACATAGGCGACCTTGTTCGCGCTGCCGACCAGGCCATGCGTCGAAGCGGTGTTGATGATCCGCCCCCAGCCGTTGCGGCGCAGAATCGGCAGCGCGCTGCGAATCCCATAAAACGCCGAGGACAAGTTGGTCGCGATCACCGCATCCCATTTCTCCAGCGGGAACTGATCGATCGGCGCGACGAACTGGATGCCGGCGTTATTGACCAGGATGTCGAGCGAACCGAAGGCGCCGACCGCCGCCTGCACCATGGCGTCGATCTGCTCCGGCCGCGTCACGTCGCAGGGGTTGTACTCGACCTTGACGCCCAGGGCGCCGAGCTCGCGCTTGAGGGTCGTTATCGTCGCTTCGTCGGTGAAGCCGTTGAGCATGATGTGAACGCCCTTTTGCGCCAGCGCCTGAGCGATGCCCAGACCGATGCCGCTGGTCGAGCCGGTGATGATGGCTGACTTTCCCTTCAGCATGGAAATCCCTCGTTAGAAAAACAGGAAGCCGGTCATCTGCACGGCGTCGTTTATCGCATGCACGCCGTCGACGTACTGGTCGTCGAAGCGCGCGTAGTCAAGGCCGAAGCGGATGGCATCGGTGATATCGACGAAGAAGCCGCCGTCGTAGAAGATCTCGTTGTCGCGGACGCGGGCCGAGTTGGCGTACTGCTGCGCGTCGTGGAGCTGGCTGCGCGAGACGTTGGCGAACAGCCCCACCCGGCCGCCGACCCGC
>CALFML010000928.1 GCA_937879845.1 uncultured Myxococcales bacterium | reverse complement strand
CGTCCTACGCGCACCCCACGCGCATCCCGCCCGCGCTCCACGCGCACCCCAGCCGCGCTCCGCGCGCATCCCGAGCGAGTCCCAATCGTGCTCCATGGGCGCCCCAGGCGTAACCAATTCGCGCTTCAACCGCGCCTCAAGTGGGTCAAGGCGGCGTCGCAATGGCGCCACAATCGCTTCACGTCGCGTCCCATCTCATTCCGGTGGGTCGCTCGCACCGCCTGCGCAGACACCAGGCCGGACCGGTACTCTGTGCGCCAATCAACTCTCTTTGAGAATCCGAGCGTAGGGATGAATCTCTCCTGAATTGCGTACGCAGCGACGCGCTCGCGAGCAAGCCTTATAGCTGGCGAACGAATCTCTATGCACTGTGGCGTGACAAGGTTGTGCAATGCACTGCTCGATTCTGCAAATCGAGCGCGGAAGCACAAGGGGTGCTGCAACAGGCGCAGCAACGGACGCGCTGAACTGGCGATCAGCGACACATCAACGGTTATACAGAGGACGCAGCAAACGTCGCAGCAACGGACGCGTCAACGGGCGCAGCAAAGGCCGTCACAAAGGACGCAACAAGGGTCGCGTTAGCAACCCACCGATAATTCCGGGATCATGAAGACAGACCTCCTACTTGTATGCACTCAACGAGCAGTGCTCATCTGATTCACCCGCGTCGGTCGCTTGGGTTTATCCGATGCGTTTGCTCGGCGCCCTTTGTCGCGATCGTTCCAGCGGTCGCTGGTGCGCTCTCTTCAGAGGCCCGTGGATCGCCTCTTGTCTCAACCTTTGGCTCGGCTTTGTGAGCAAGGGTCGGCTTGCGTCCCTTGTCGATCGCGCATCAGCGTCCATTCTGCTTGCGGATCCGCGTCTGCGATAGGAAGCCAGCCAGACCGAGGCTATGATCTCAATCATGGAAAATCGGCGCTGTCTGTACTGCGGTCGCAAGATCCACCCCGCGCTCCGGCCTGATGCGAAGTACTACGGGCGATCTTGCAAGTCAAGCTATCACCGGGACAAGAAGCAGTAGCCCGAAGCCTCGCGGGCTCTGGTCCAGGTTGCATTCAGTCCTCACATGACGACTGTAGCGAATACCGTGCAGGCGGCGGCGCCCAAGGGAGCGGAGGGCTATGTCTTGCGCCGGCAGGGCTGTCCGCTCGGCGGTGGGACTTTCGACTTTCCGGTGGAGCCAACTCCGCAATGTGCAGGGCGTAGCGTTGCGGGAGCCGACTGGCCCGGACGATCCAGGTACGACGTAGCTCATGGACGTGCCAGAAATGACAAGGTGGGCACCTTGGGGCAGGTGAAAGAGGGCCAGACCCCTCTCGACTCCGCGGCGAGTGGTGCCCGCCGGCCCCCACTGCTGCGCGAACAGCGGCATGCGATGCCGTGCAGCGCCCGCTCGGCTCGCTCCTGCCTTGCGCGACGACGCTTTGTACCGTCCCCGAGCCCGCCGAGTCCGCTGAGGCGCGCCGCGATCACGAGGCGTACGACTTGAAGAAACCGCCCTCGAAGGCGAAGTTCTGGCCGGTCATATGATCGGTGAAGTCCGACAAAAGCAAGCGAACCGCATTCGCGACTTCATCGAGGCTCGCGTACTTGCGGAGGGGGACGTTGGCGACCTCACTGGCCAGCTGTTCCTCGAAGGAGCGGCCGGCCTGCTTCGCCATCTCGGCGAGGCGCGCCGAGTACTTGTCGGTCATGACTCCACCCAGAGAGAGCGTGTTGAAGTGAACCCGCTGCGGTCCGTAGGCGAAGGCCAACGTCTTGGCCTGCGCGACCCAGGCTGCGCGCAGGGCGTTGTTGGCGGCGTAGTGCTCGATGACCTGCACGGACGAGATTCCAGAGATGATGACGACCTTGCGCCGCCCGGCTGGCTCCGGGGAGGCGGCCAGGAAGGACCGGACGAGCTCCAGCGGTCCCACGAAGACGGTCTGCCAGAGTGCGAACCAGGAGGACGCTGCCGGGAGGACCTCCTTGGTTGGTGGAATGCGCGGAACCATCAGCACGAGATCATCAACCGGGCCGAGCGCGGAAAGCTCCACGATTCCTGATTTGACCTTGTCTTCCGATGAGAAATCGACGCAAGCACAGGAGTGCTTCCGACTGCCCAGATCGGGCAGCATCGAGACGAACGAAGTCAGGGTGTCTGGGTTGCGGCCGGTCACAATGACCTCATGACCATGGGTGGCAAGGAGGGTCGCAATCCGGCGGCCAATCTCTCCGGTGCCACAAGTGACAAGGACTCGCTTCATGGGGACCTCTTCATCGGTGCGTCCACTTCCAGACGATCTTATAGACCCAATTCAAGTTCGGGTGCTCGACCCGCCATTGGATCCAGCTGCGGTCGTCGGCGAAAAGTACATCGGCCTTGTCGGTATAGGGCTTGTCGTACGCTTGGCCCACTCTCTCGTAGGCGAGGAACTCATATTCCGCCCAAGTGCTGTCCGGAGGAAAAAGGACCCGCATGGTGAAGGCATCAGTGGGCTCCATGATCGGCAGCGCGACCCAGGGGCGGTGGGGATCATTGATGGCGTTCCAGTAGACGGCACGCAGTTCGAGGCCGAAGTCGATCATCAACTGCTCGCGGGTGATGTCAACGAAGATATCGAATTTTTGCATCGATGGTCGTCCGAGCAGTGGCTTCTCTTTGGTCTCGGTAATCTCCAAGGGGTGGGTACCCGATGACACATCCAGCGGAATGGACGCCGAGGTCGAATGTCGGGCGAATAGCCACCGCGATTCACTCGAGAGCCGTCTTACGGTGTAGTGGTCTTCGAAGACGATCTTCGAATACTTCTCATTGAGCTGGGTGCGCGGCACGAGCTTCCATTCTCTGAGATCGACTATCCGCTGCTGTGAGAGCACCTGCACACGCGGCATCGACGTCGTCGCTTTCATCGGCGGCGGTTCGCTCTTGCGTATACACGACGTCTCTTGTCCGAAGAAGAGCGCCGCGCTAGCGGCTACCGTCACCGCGAAAATTATCGCTAACAGGATCGTCCGCAGCGTCGAGCGCGGAGCGACCGGGGCCGACATTCCGGCCATCCGCGACGGCCGCTTGGCGTCCTCCGGCAGGGGCTCGGCGAGCGCTACCCGGACCGAGGAGGATGGAGCTGTGCCGCCCGGGAGCAGCAACGGGATCTCGGAAGCGCTTCGATGGGATCGTGGAGACGCGGAAGCGCTTCGCCGAGCAGGGGCTGCTGTAGCGGACGCGGCGAGGATTCTGCTCAAATCATCGTGGACGGCGGCCATGGTCGGCCGTTCGCAAGCTTCCTTTGCGAGAGCGCGCGCGATTAGCTCCTCGATCTCGGCAGGTATGGGTTCGCTTTTTCCGTTGCAGACAGAGCTGACCGTGGGCGCGCGACACGCAGGGCTTGCGACCTGGGCGAGCAGGGCCTTTCGATCATTGGCGACGAAGGGCAGACGCCCGGTGAGCATCTGAAAGAAGAGGACTCCCCACGAAAACACGTCGCTTCGGCCATCCGTTGGCATACCCGCAGTCTGCTCTGGCGACATATATCCGACCGTGCCCACCGCGATGCCAGAATCCGTCGCGTATTGCTCCGGCAGAGACTGCGCCGCCTTGGCAATGCCAAAATCCAGAATCTTGACGCGCTGTTTGCCCGCATCCCCCTCGAGCATGATATTGGCTGGTTTCAAGTCGCGGTGGATAATGCCCTGGTGATGTGCGTGGACCATTGCATCGGCGATGCGAAGCGCGATGTCGGCGGCAGTGGCGATCGGTAAGGCGGGCCGCTCTGCCAGCTCCTGCTGTAAGCTCTTTCCCTCGACAAGCTCCATCAGCATATACGGGCTCCCATCGGGGAACTCGCCAGTATCAATCGGTCTGACGATCTGATGGTGACTTCCCGCCTGAGCGGCTGCGGCAGCCTCATACTTGAAGCGAGCTCGCGCGGCCGGATCAGCAGCGTATCCAGGGGCGAGCACCTTGACCGCCTGATGGAGGTTCGGCAGGCCCTTATGGCGCGCTCGGTAGACAACGCCCATCCCTCCCGCGGCGAGCAGGCTCTCGATTCGGTAATTGCCGATGTCGCGGCCGATGTACAGGTCTGTCTCGGGTGGTGGCGTCGCCATGAACGGCTCCTGCGCGGTGTAGATTAGATCGGCGATGGCAGCCCGGCAACTGGCTGTCCGGCGATCCTTCCCTGGCGAGCATCGCCCGACGTATAGTGGCTGTGCAGGTATGAGTCAGCCGGCTGCCACCACCGAACGTGACGCCAACATGGTGCCGGAGGGGCTTGCGCGCCCTTATCTGTACGCTGCTTTCTTTGGCGATCGCCCAGCTACGGTGCCCATAGCCCAGCCTCTGCACGGTCTCTCCAGGGTCCTGGTGGGCCGCGGCAACGAGCTTGCGATGAAGGATGAGCCGGCGCATGGGCAGCGTCAGCTCATCTGGCAGATTCCGGATCCGCGCATCTCGGGTACACATGCTCACCTGGAGCCGGTAGACGGGCGATGGGTGGTTGAAGACCACGGCTCCCTGAATGGCACCTTCGTCAATGGCAGAAACGAAAAGCGAGTGATCCTCTTCGACGGTGATGTGATCGTCATGGGACATGCCGCGTTCGTCTATCGCGACGCCGTGATCGCCTCCACCGACAGCGAGCCGCGTGAAGAGAGCCGACCCGACTCAGCCTTTGCCGGTCTGGCGACGATGATCCCATCCTTGTCGCTGGAGTTTATTCGTCTGGCGGCAGCTGCCAAGGCCGGCACAGGGCTGCCTATCTTGCTGCACGGCCCAAGCGGCGCCGGCAAGGAGGTCGTCGCCCATGCCATTCATGCGTTGTCGGGTCGGCGCGGTCGATTTGTCGCCATCAACTGCGCTGCGATCTCAGAGAGCCTGGCCGAGAGCGAGCTATTCGGGCACCGCAAAGGCGCTTTCTCCGGTGCTGGCCACGATCACCTGGGCTTGGTGCGGAGCGCCGATAGAGGAACCCTATTTCTCGACGAAGTAGGCGATCTGCCCATGGTCCTGCAGGGCAAGCTCCTGCGCATGCTGCAGGAACGCGAGGTACTTC
>CALFML010000927.1 GCA_937879845.1 uncultured Myxococcales bacterium | reverse complement strand
CGCCGGCGGCCGCGCCGCAAGAGCGGGTCCCGGCCAAGGCGGCAGAGGGCCGCGCCGTACAGCGCGATGTCTTCGTGTCGGTCATAAAAGACGGCCGCTATAAGACCGCCTACACGCAGCTGGTGGTGCCCAAGGAGGAGTACGTCCTCAAGGAGCTCAAGGAGCGGGTGCAGAAGGGCTACATGATGGTCGTCGACCGCCTGCCCTACCATCTGGTCGATGTGGTGTTCGTCGGCGTCGACATCTTCAAGATCAACGACGTCAACACCAAGGACATGACCTGGGACGCCGACATGTTCATGTGGTTCAAGTGGAACGGCGACCGCCTGGAGCCCAAGGATATCGACAAGATAGGAGTGATAAACACGGTCAAGGAACAGTCTTCGCTCCTCAAAGAGGATCTCTCGCGGCCGACCAAGTACCGGGCCTTCCGCAAGCGCTTCACCTTGAGCACGTCCTACGATCTCGCCAAGTTCCCATTCGACTATCAGGCCCTCACCATGTCCGTCGCCCACGCCAGCAAGAACTCGACGCATCTTATGCTGGTGATGGACGCCAAGCACATGGACGACACGCCGATCGGCAAGATCAACCCGCAGGAATGGACCTTTCTCGGGCGCAAGTTCTACTCGAATCTGTATCAGTACACTTCGACGTTCGGCGACCCCGACTACCGGCTCGGCAAGGGGTATAAGAGCCGCATCTACTTCTCTACCGTCAACGTCGAGGTCAACATCAAGCGCATCATCCAGCCCTACCTGTTCACGTTCTTCCTGCCGCTCATCATCATCCTCGGGATCATCCTGCTCGTGCTGTGGGTGCCGCTGGAGCACTTCGCTCCGCGCTTCAGCGCTTCGATCTCGGGGCTCGTCGGTATCCTGCTTTACCACATGTCCCAGAAGAACAGCTTTCCCAAGGTCGGCTACGCCATCATCGCCGACTACTACTTTCTTATCGCCTACGTGTTCGTCGTCGGCCTTATCATCAGCATCATCGGCACCCAGACCCTCTGGGGCCAGGGCCATAAGGAGCGGGCCAAGAAGCTCAATCGGCAGCTCGCGCTCAGCGCCATCACGGGCGTGGTCCTCATCTACTCGGCGATCACCATCTTGCTCGGGAGCGCGAGCCCTCTGAATTGATACGCCGGCTCGGCGCGTGGAGTCCTATCGGATCGGGTGGCCGACCAGATAGGTGATACGCATGGGCAGAAAGCGGTGCGGCGCCTGTCCGGCTTCGAAGTGATAGGCCGGTGCGCCGATCGCTGCCGCCAGCGCTTGCAGCTCCGCGACCGAATAGGAGCGGAGCTGCGAGAGGACCCCATCGATGAAGTAGGTTATCGGCACGACCGGCAGCCCGTAGGTCAGAAGGAACCGGCTCACCCGGCGCGGCCGCAAAAACGGCGTGGCGGCAAGGGTCAGAAGCGGCGACAACGCCATCGATGCCAGCCCGAGCAGGCTGCGCTCGGTGAACTCGAAGATGCCGATGCCGCGGTTCTGCGCGACCGCGTCGGCCAAGATTTTTTGGGCTGCCTCCGGTGGGAAGTGGTGAAAGCTCGTAAAGAGCGTGCGGAAGCCGGGGCGGTCTTCGGGCACGGCGGTGGCGTCGACCGGCTCGGCGATGTACGAGAGCGTGCCGGGGGCTGCGGCCGCGGCGCGGGCGAACGCGGCGTGGTTGGGAAATTTATCGGAGAGCTTCGCCCGTATTGGCAGGTTGTGCTGCTGCCGGAGCATCGCCGTAATCCGGTGGATCGGGCCGCCGCCGCCGGAGCAAAGATCGAGGATCTCGGTATCGCCGGTCGCCTGCAGGGCGCGATGCAATAATGGCACTACGGAATCATAGAAGCCGAGCAAGCTCATATGGGAATTTAGAAGATCGGTCATGTAGTCGCGCAAGAGCGCCGGAAAAAAGGGCTGGTCTTCCAGCTCCAGCAGCTGAACGCGCGGGATCATGGTCTCTGCTCCCCGCAGCCGGTGAGCCGCAGCCGGTGCAGCGTGGCGGGCAGCTGCGTGAGGACGAATGGGGGTGGTTGATCAAGCTCGAAGTAGACGATGCGGAGCTCGTCGGCGTATTCCGGGACGCTCATGGGCGGGATGTCGGCGACGCATCCTCCGGCCTTCTTGATCATCTCAATCTGGCCGTCGCGGCTCCCGGCGGCGCCAAAGATATGCGAGCCGCCGATGCTGCGGGCGATCGCCCAATAGGCAAGCAGCAGCTGGCGCCCGAGAGAGTGCCCCTGCCAGCCGCGGTCGACGATCCAGCGGCCGCCTTCAAGGCAGCTGCGGCGCGTGGTATGCAGCTGCTCCAGAAGCCCCGCGTACCGCGCCCGCCCAAACAGCCTGTCGATGAGGCCGTGGGCGTGGTCGCTCAGGCGCATGACGCGCAGGTAGCCGATGAGCGCGCGGTCGCAGCGCACGGTCAGGTGGAACGCCGACTTGTCATAGTCATCGCGGTCGCAGAAGTGTCCTTCGCTTTTGAACTCTGGGCGCCTCCCATCGTCGTATAGGACCCGCCCGCGGAACTCGGATATCTCTTGCAATAATTCGGGCGTCACCCGGCGAAGCTGCAAGAAGTCTTCGTCTCGCGGCGAATACACTTCCCAGGAGAATTGGTTTGGCGCATCCGTCACGAATAGGCTCGCTGCGCCGCGAGCTCCAGGCAGTCGGAGAGATAGCCGCCGTACGCATCAAGGGCGGCAGCGCCCGCGGCGGCCAGCGCGGCCAGACTCGCCGGATGGGCGGTGAGAAACCGTCCGAGCTGGGTCCGGTTGAACTGGGTATGGCCAACGTCGAGGGCGACATGATCGTGGACAAACGTGAGGCAGGTGGAGACATCCGGCCCGAGGACGGCGGCGCAGGTGCGGATGAAATGCGGGCCCCAGGTGACGGAGAGCTGTTCGATCTCGTACTCGATCGCAATCTGGGCAAAAGGGCTCGGGCCGGCGATTGTCTCCTCATGCAGCTGCACATACCGGGCGACCCCGGCGGTCGCGGGCAGCGTAAGGAGGTGCGCCGCATCGATGTGGCGCGAGTCCTTGGCGTTCCACCGCTTGACCAGGGAGCGGGCATCCTGTTCGAACAGGGCGTCGTGGCCGGCCTCATGGACGGCATGCTTTACCAGGGCGTGTCCGAGCTCGGTAAAGCCCACCGCGATGCAGCGCTCGCCCGCGCGGCGGATCCAGCTATCCACGGGCCGCGTCATCTGCACGCCGAGCGCCGTGAAGAACATCAAGAACGCTTCAAATCGGGCGTCATCGAGCTTCCGGCCAATGACGTCGGTGACAAACCGGCTCTCGGCGAAGCGCCGCCGTGCCGCAAGGAGCCGCTGCTCATACGCCGCAAATGCGGTGAGCGATGCCGGATCTTGGTGCGGGTCGAGCATAGGAGGGTCCAACATCTCGGCCTTTGGCGCATCATCAGCAGTGCTCATCGCCTGGTTCTCCTTATCTAGGCGAATTACTTTACGCTTCAAACGGCGGAAGCGACAAGCCGCGTCGGGATAAAGGGCCCGGGTCTGCGACGGCGGGAAATTTCGCAATTCGCTTTGGGATTCTCTGCAGATCGATAATACTGCGGCGATCTGTAGTCGGGCCGCATATTGTCTTGGCTCGTGTTCCCATGAACGTCGCACCTGACCGGGAAAATCGTAGTGCCGGCCCGCCGCAAGAGCTGCGCGCCGCCGCCTTGCATTGGCTCATTGCCGCCGTTCCAGCGGAGAAGGCAGAGGCGGTGCGCCAGCTTGCGGCGGCGTGGAACAAGGGGAGCGTGGCGCTGGACGCAGAGGTCGTGCTGGCGCCGCCCGGCCCGCTGCCCGGTCGGCCGCTGCGTCCGGAGCTCGTGCCGCCGCTTTCCTTGAAGCGCCGCGCGGTGCGCACGCCGCAGGGACGCGCCGCGATGATTCACGCCCTGGCGCACATCGAGTTCAATGCCATAAACCTGGCGCTCGACGCGCTCTGGCGCTTTCCGCGCCTGCCGCCGCAGTACTACGCCGACTGGCTGCGGGTGGCGGCGGAGGAGTCGCACCACTTCACGCTGCTTGCGGCGCACCTGCAGACGCTGGGCTCTGATTATGGCGACTTCCCCGCGCACAACGGCTTGTGGGAGATGGCGGAGAAGACGCAAGAGGATGTGCTTTCGCGCATGGCGCTGGTGCCGCGGACCCTGGAGGCGCGCGGGCTGGATGCCTCGCCGGCGGTCCGCACCAAGCTGGCGCAGGCCGGCGATCAGGCGGCGGCGGCGATCCTCGATACGATCCTGCGCGATGAGATCGGCCATGTGGCGATCGGCAATCGCTGGTTTGCCTGGCTGTGCGAAAAGCGGGGCTGCGATCCGCTGACTACCTACGCCGAGCTCGCGGAGCGCCATCGCGCGCCGCAGCTGCACGGGCCGTTCAACCTGGAAGCGCGGAGGGCGGCGGGGTTCAGCGAAAGCGAGCTGGCCGCGCTGCTTAATGAACCACTTCTATAACGGCACGTCGTTCCCGACGAAGCGCTAGCAGGCCGTGGCAAAACGTAGCGAGCGGCCCGAGTTCGCGTTCGGCCGCGCGG
>CALFML010000926.1 GCA_937879845.1 uncultured Myxococcales bacterium | reverse complement strand
ACCGCTCAGTCGAGCGGCAGCACCGTTTACCTTTATGGCATCTGGGCGGCAGACGCCACCCATGCTTGGGCGGTCGGGCAAAGCGGTACGCTACTTAAGTGGGATGGTGCGACTTGGACCGCGGCAGCCGGTGCGCCGGCCATCTACTACTACGGAATCTGGGGCCTCGACGCCAACAACGTCTGGGCGGCCGGCGAAAACGGAGCCGTCGCGAAGTGGGACGGCACCACCTGGACCAAGCAGAGCACCGGAGCGAGCAGCGCGCTGCACGACATCAGCGGCCTGGATGCCAATAACATCTGGGCCGTCGGCTCATTCGGCACAATCGTGCGCTGGAATGGAACCAGCTGGACCTCCCAGAAGAGCGCAAGCTCTTCTGACATCTATTCCGTATGGCCGGCGGACGCCAACAACGTCTGGGCCGTGGGAACCGGAGGAGCCATTCAAAAGTGGAACGGGACCGCCTGGGTCATGCAGAACAGCGGCACCGGAGTGGACCTCTTTGGCATCTCCGGCAAAGACGCGAGCAACATCTGGGCGGTGGGCGAAAACGGCACCATTTTGAAATGGGACGGCGCGGCCTGGATGCGTCAGGCCAGCGGCACCACCCGGCGGCTGCGCTCCGTGTGGGCGCTCGCCACGAACAACATCTGGGCCGCAGGGTCGTTTGGGACGATCTTGCACAAAAGCCAATAGCTGAAAGGGAGGCAATCCGGCCATGTGCTGGGCCATGTGGGAACATGTACCAGAGAGCCGGCACGGAAGCGGGAGCTTGCGCGGGCCCTCTCGCGGTATCTGTGAAGCCAGGCGAAGAGCTCCATCCGTTCCGCGGAAAGCTGCCTTTGCAGCCCGCGTGGGTCAGTCCGCCACCGTCTCTTCCAGAGCCCGCGCATCTCCTACGCGATCACACACGGAACTTCGGGTCGGGCTGCCGCATCCTGCCGCGCGAATTAAGCGATTCCCCGTCGCAGAAAAAAGTCCCCTCGCCCTGATCGCAAACGGAGATTGAGCCGGCCCCCTCCGTACGCACATTGGACTACGGAGGGAGGGGGCGATGGATTCTGATCCAGTGCTGCGGACCGCATCGGCGCTGCGGGACAAAGCGGTTTCATCAGCGGGCGCAAATGTCGCCCGACTGACGGTCGGATGCCGCCAAGCGGCTAAACAAGCGGGCGCAAGGCGCAGCCGCCTGATGGGAAGCCCAAAATCCGAAAGACTTTCCTCGTGTTTTCGCGTTACAGTAAAAGCGCGATGCTCCGAACCGATCGATCGGCCCGACGGAGCCGCCCCGCACGCCCGCTCTGGATCAGGCACGCTGCCTTGTGCCGTCGATCTACTTCAGGCGCACTTTGGGCCGTGCGATGCGCCGATTGGTACCGCCGCAGCGGCGCATCCCAGGCTGTCTGCACTTCAAAGGGAATGCACGTATGAGCTTGGATCTGGCTTCGCTGATTCCTTCGTTCAGGCGCTTTCAGTTAATCTATGTGGCTCTACGTCTCAACCTTCCGCCCTTGCTGGCGTCCGGGCCTAAAACGCTTGAAGAGCTCGCGGCGGCGACTGCCGTACCGGCGCTGCGCCTGCTGCGACTCATCCGTGGACTCCTCTGGGCAGAAATACTTATACCCACGCCCGAGGGTTTTCAGCTTACAGACGAAGCTCGACAATTAATCGATACTTCTTCTGATTCGCTGGCCGAAGGTTTTCTCTTTCATGGCAGTTTTTTCTATTCTTCCTGGGGTCACTTATACGATTTCTTCCGATCAGGTGATAATCCCTGTGAAAAAGCGCACGGCGGCGGCGTCTTCGAGCGGATCACCGCATCCCCCGACCTGGCGGCGCTATTCAATCAGGCGATGACTTCGCATACGGGCAGATACGCGGATGCGTTCCTCGCCCTGCCTGAGTTCACGACCGCTCAGACCATCGTCGACGTCGGCGGCGGGGAAGGCCAGCTGCTCGTCGATATCCTGACCGCCTACCCCAAGCTGCGCGGCATCGTCTTCGATCTCCCTACGACCCGAGAGAGCGCGGAGCGCTTGCTCGCTCAAAGCCTCCTTTCTGATCGATGTAAATTCATATCTGGCAATATGTTCCTTGCCGTGCCTCCGGGCGGGGACGTATATATCTTGAAGAGCATTTTACATGATTGGGACGCTGAGAAATGCGTACAACTATTACAAAACATCGAAAAAGTGATGCTTCCGGACGCGCGCCTCCTCTTGATCGAGCGCATCATGCCTTACGACCTTGAACAGAGCATCAGCATGACCACGGCTGACTTGAATATGTTATGTTTAAATGGCGGCGCGGAGCGGACCGCGGACGAATTTGCTTCCCTCCTCGCTCTGGCGGGATTTAAGCTGATCGGCGTTGTCCGGCTTGAGAACGTCTTCGGTTTCCACGCCCTGTCCTGTATGCCGAAAAAAACTGCGGGGCCGCAGGCGACAGATTGAAGAACCGGAGAGGTGCGTCGCGCGATGGATATCAAGTTTCAGGATTTGCTCGCGCCGGAGACAAAGCGCGACTCCGTCTCCTTTTTTACGCGCTGGCGGGAAGCGACCCCGCTCGGGCGCATACCTGAGCCCGATGGGGGTGGAACCCTATGGGTGGCTCTGAGCTATGAAGATTCCGTCGCCGTCTTGAATGATCCGCGGTTCGCGAAAGATCGATCGCGCGCGGTCGCATCTAAGAGTGCGCAGAGCCAGCCGGGCGGAAACTCCCTTGCGGCCGCGCTGGCGTGGCGGCGCGACATGCTGCGCCTGGACCCGCCGGATCACACCCGCCTGCGGAGCGTCCTTGCCAAGGCGTTCACCCCCCAGGCCGTTGACAAGCTGCGCCCGCGCATCCAAGAGCTCACCGATGCGCTGGTCGATACGGTCCGCAAGCGGGGGCATATGGATGTCATCAAGATCGGAAGAGCGTCGTGTAGGGAAAGAGTGTCTTCGCCTGTGTAGA
>CALFML010000925.1 GCA_937879845.1 uncultured Myxococcales bacterium | reverse complement strand
TCCTCGAGGACGCAGACGTGCTTCTTCATGCCCGTGAGGGTCATGTCGAACTTGTTGGCCAGGTCGGTGATCGACGCTTCCGCGCGACCCAGCTGCTCGAGGACGCCGCGACGGGTGACGTCCGCCAGCGCGGCGAACGAGGCATCGAGGTGGGCATTCGAATACTGAACCATATGGTTCAGTATCTAACCACAGGCTTCCACGGCATGCAAGGCAGAGTGCTATTTTTTTGACGCTCAGACTCCGAAGCGAGTGGGGCCAGACCATTGACCGAAAAAATCCGCTAGCTGCTATCGTTCCCGCAGGAGGACGACCCAGGATGAAACCAGAGACTCAGATGCGGGTGGCGCGGCCGACGGATCGGCTGGAAGAAATCATTCGGTTCTACCGGGACGGTCTGGGCCTGAGCGTCCTTGGCTCCTTCGCGGATCACGATGGGTTTGACGGGGTGATGCTCGGCCAGCCGGGACAGTCGTACCATCTGGAGTTCACTACTCAGCGGGGGCACTCTGTAGGGCGTGCGCCGACTCAGGACAACCTGCTGGTCTTCTATATGCCGAGCCCGGAGCTGTGGCGCGCCGCGGTGGCGCGGATGCGCTCCTGCGGCTACGAGCCCGTGACCTCGCTCAATCCCTACTGGGATCGGCAGGGCAAGACGTTCGAAGACGCCGATGGGTATCGGGTCGTGCTGCAGAACGCGGAGTGGTCAGCAGGATGAAGGCACTGCAGCTGCGGCAACCCCGCCTGCCCTTGAGGCGGGCGGTCGCAGCGACTTTTACCTCGCCGATTGGATGACATTCCCCAAAGCGGCCGTCGATCACCGACTCTGCGATGAAGAGGAGGTAAAGCTCGGCGAAGTGACCTTGACGGCGCATTTCACCCTAAGAGGCCTCCGCCTGTGGGGTCCGTTCTCCTTTTCCCGTCGCGGAAGAGGATTCAGGAAGCCCGGCGGAGCGGCTGCGGATCGATTCTCGCAGCCGCCAGAGTGTTAGCTGAGAAGTAAGGTGAATGGTACGTTCTTATTCTCAGCAAGTTTCTATTGTGCCCTATTCAGTCAACCGAAAGGCGTCTTCATGTCCTCTGACGCTAGGCCGCTCCACGCCCTCCTCATCGCGATCGACGATTACCCGGACAGCCCGCTCTCGGGCTGCCTCAACGACATCCAGCACGTGTCGGCCTTTCTGACGGAAAAGCTCAAGGTGCCGGCCGGTTCGATCCGCAAGCTCGTCGCGCCGCGCGATGGAGCCGCGCGCCCGGCGGACGCCGACGAGCGAGCACCGACGTATGCGAACCTTGTCGCTGCATTGCAAGAGCTTGCGGGTCCCAAAGTGAAGCAGGGTGACCGCGTCTTCATCTACTACTCCGGGCACGGCAGCTTTCAGAAGATAGCGGGCGCGGATGCGTACTTCGAAGGGCTCGTGCCGCTCGACCATGCTGAGTCCGGGCTCCTATTCGACGTTGAGATGAACGGACTTCTGCAGGCCATCGCCAATCGCAGCGGCGATCTCTCCGTCGTCCTCGATTGTTGCCACTCGGCGGGGGCCACGCGCGACGCCAGTAGGCTCGACAGCCAGAAGAGCCGCTTCCTTGAAATTGCGGAAGTGGCACCAAAGCGCGCTCTGGTCGGTATGCCGTCGGCGGCTCAGGCGACAGCGCAGCAGACCGCTTCAGCCGCCGGCCAAAAGCCTACGCCCTATTCCGTGCTGGCGGCCTGCCACGCGGACGAGCGAGCGGCCGAGTGCCGCCTGCCGTCGAGTGCCGGCAAAGTGCACGGCCTGCTCACAAGCTGCCTGTTCGCGATGCTCGCTCAAGTTGAAGCCGATATGCTGTCCAAGCTGCGCTGGAGCGACATCTGGGAGCCGCTCAAGGGGCGCATCTTCAGTCTGAACCCGAACCAGCGGCCGCAGCTCCTCGGCCCGCCCGAGCGGCGCATCTTCGGCGGCCCCTGGGCGCCCCAAGACCCCGGCTACCCGATCAGTCGGAAAGAGGATGGCAGCTACCTCGTCGGTGGTGGCAGCCTGGCTGGCCTGGGCAAGGGAGCGCAGCTCGCCGTCTATGGTCCGGAGCCGGCGCTGTTTCCGCCGCTCGACTCGGAGGCCGACCAGCGGACCCGCCTCGGCGTGGTGGTCGTCGAGTCCGTGAAGCCCGCGGAAGCGATTGCCTGGCCGATCGATAAAGCGGTGCCCGTCAAGCTCCCGCAGGCGGCGCGCGGGCGGCTGATCAAGCCGGGGGCGCCGGACCTCCTGCGCGTCGCGGTGAGCGCCGACTTGGATCCGGCGGTTCGCCAGCTCCTCGACGAAAGCCGCCAATGGGACGGCTTCCGGCTGCTGTCCGAAGGCGATGCCAGCGCCGAGGTGCACGTCGGCCAATACCCCAACGGCGATCTCTGGATCGGCGACGATCTGAATGGTCCCGGAGCCCCGCTTGAGCCCTCCTCGCCCGGACCCCTGGGGCGTGTCCGGCGCAGCGACTGCGCCGATGACACGGACCGGGCCGTCGGGCTGCGCGCCGGACTCAGTCACTATGCGCAGTATGTCATCCCCCTGCGCGCCTATCGCAACGGCGGCTTTTCTCTCTCTGCAAAGGCCATCGAGGTGACGCTGCTGGACGGAAACGACGCTTCCAAGCTTCAGCGTCTGGAGCGCGACGCCAGCGCGCGGGCCGCGATCCGGCGCGACGAACGCGGCCGCTATCGCGTCAAGCACGGCGACGGCATCGTCATCCACATTCAGAACACCCTGACGATCGATCTCTTCGTCCATCTGCTGTTTTGCAGCCTTGAGGGGCAGAGCCAGCTCCTCTATAACGGCGCCGAGGTCACCATCCAGGCCGGCAGCGGCAAACTGTTCTGGAGCGAGGGATTCGTCGGACACCCCCTCTTCTTGGAAACCCCTAAAGGCGTCGCTTGGGGTATCGACCGCATCATCGTCATCGCCACGGATCGCAAGGGAATGAAACTGAGCATGCTGAACCAGAAAGACACGATGGACACGGTCATCCGCGAGACGATCTTGGGGCGGGCCACGATCCGCTCAGCCAGGAACACCAACGAGCTGCGCTGGATGGCGACGCAGACGTTGATACAGATTGGGGAACCGCCGTCGAGCGGCGGAGTCGCTTAACTAACCAGCCGACGCAGAATCGCACGCTTCCCAATCGTGCTGGCGCTGCCCGGCACCACGAAGAGTCCCTAATAGAAAGAGGACCTCAAGGGCGGCGTTATTTCGCTCCGCGTCCAAGCGCTTGGTTTGCAAGCACTTCGCCCTGCTGCGGATCGATTGACTGCCGCTTCACCCTCGGTGGCGACCTCGCAACCTGCGTTGTAGCAGCGCTAGTAGCGGACATGCTCGGACTCACCATCATACCACGCAATGCTATCTGGGCGTAGGCTTGCCGCCATGCCCGGGTCTTGAACGCGCCGCGTCAACAGCGCGTCGATCACGGCAGACGGCGACCATAGGGGGTGTTGTCGGCCAGGCGGGCGAAGCAGCTGTAGGCGGCGGCGGCGACTTCGGCGATGGCGGACTCCGCGGCGCGGCCCTCATGCGCCGAGCCGACCATGGCGCTTATGACGAACGGGCGCGGATTTTTCTGTCCGGCCCAGATGATTCCGGCGTCGGTGCGCGCCCCGGGCAGGCTGCCGGGCTTGCTGGCGACTCGCAGGTCCAGGCCCGTCTCGTCGTTATCGGGAAGCTGCGCGGTGACAAAGTCCGACTTGTGCAGCGACAAGAGGCGCAGCGCCAGGGCAGTGTGCGCCGAGTCGAGGATCTGGCCGCGGTAGAGCAGCTCCCACAGCTTGGCCAGCTCCGCCGGGGTCGAGGTGTTCTCCAGTCCGCGCCGTACGGCCTCGCCATCCGCCATCTTGCGGCGCAGCCGCGTGCGCGTAAGTCCCAGTCGGTCAAGGAGCGCATTTACCGACATCATTCCCACCCGATCGATTAGGACGTTGGTGGCCGAGTTGTCGCTGACCACCACCATGAAGGTCGCCAGATCTTGGTTCGTCACGCGGGAGACTCCCATGTTCAGCCCGGCCAGGATGTTGCTGTCAGAAATCAGATCTTCTTTCCGCGGCGTATATGCATCGTCAAGCCGCGCCAGACCCGCCGCGCCGGGGACGGCACTCTGGGACTGCCGTAACAGCTCGATGAGAAGCGGTACCTTTATCGCGCTGGCGACGGGAAATACGACGTCCGGATTCCAGGTCAGGCGCTCGCCGGTCTGCAGGTCGGCGATGACCACTCCCATGACGCCGTCCACGCGGTGCACGACCGCGGTGACTCGCTCCCGCAGCTGCTGCATGAGCAAGGGGGCCTGGCCCGGCTCCACGGTCTCGCCGACTCCTGACCGAGCATGCGCCGCTGCACCGACCAAGGAGATCCAGACCGCAAGCAGCGCCCAGCTCCGACGCATCCCGGACTGGCGCGGCGGCCGGCGCGGGCGCGCTGCTGGAACCGCCGCGGCGTGAGGTGCCAAGGAGTGGGGGGCAAAAAAGGTCCTGCTCACGGCTTGGATTCGCTGGCGCTCTGCTTTCATGGGAAATCGCTGGCTCCGCGTCATGGGCGATATGCGGCACGCCGCCCTTGGACGGGGTTAGGCCGGCGCCGTCCAAGGGGTAAAAAAGCGGCGAGCCGATCGCACGTTTTTGCTCGGGCTGAGCTTGGCGGTACTCTGCTGGCGATGGCAACAAACCGCAACCGCGCGCTCAGCTCGAACCCGGCAACCTATCAGATCCGCGTCGTCGGAGCCCACACCGAGTGGTTCCGCGACATCCACCATGCCTTCTTGCGCCTGCCGTGGTGGGTGGGGCTTGGGACCGTGACCGCGGCGTTCTTGCTGGCCAACCTGCTATTCGGCTGCGCCTATGCCGAGCTAGGCGGCGTCGCCAATGCCCGCCCCCACTCGGTAACCGATGGTTTTTACTTCAGCGTCCAGACCATGGCGACGATCGGCTACGGGGCGATGTATCCGCAGTCCACCGCCGCCCACGTGCTGGTGGTAATGGAGGCGGTGCTCGGCCTCTTGCTTACCGCTCTATGCGCCGGGCTGGTATTTGCCAAGTTCTCACGGCCCATCGGCCGCATCGTGTTCTCGCGCCAGGTGGTAATCGGGCCGCTCGACGGCGTGCCGATGCTGATGTTCCGGGTCGGCAACGAGCGTGGCAACATGATCGCCGAAGCGACGGTGCGCGTCGCCATGGTCCGCACCGTACGCACCCGCGAAGGCGTCACGTTTTACCGCATGATCGACCTACCGCTGGTCCGCGACCGCTCGCCGGCGCTTGCCCGCAGCTGGAATGTCATGCACGAGCTTGGCCCCTCCTCCCCGCTATACGGCTACGACCCCGAGCGCATGGCCAGTGAAGAGCTGGAAATCATCGTCACCCTAGTCGGGGTCGATGACACTTCCTACCAACCGGTACACGCCCGCTGCCAATACGAGCACACCCACATCGTCTGGGGCGCCCGCCACGCCGATGTCTTGTCCGAGACCCCGGATGGCAACCTGATCTTGGATATAAGAAAATTCCACAACGTCCTCCCCACTGAGCCGCTCGAGTCCTTCCCTTACCCGCGCGCAGCCTCCACATCGCAATAAGAGGCAACGCCCTTAGAGGTAACGCAAGCTGCTGCAGCCTCGCTTTTTCGTCGCTCGATCTATTGGAGAGTGCTGTCGCATTACCTCTTGTTAAGGTTCTTAGAGGTAAGATTTTTTGCCAGCCGATTTGGTAAAAAAATCGCTACATAGGCAAAAAAGGCAAATCGATATCTTAATAAATTCCCTCACAACCCC
>CALFML010000924.1 GCA_937879845.1 uncultured Myxococcales bacterium | reverse complement strand
ACGTGAACGACTCGGTCACCAAGTCCAAGTTCGACAACCTGTACGGCTGCCGCGAGTCGCTCGGCGATGGCCTCAAGCGCGCCACCGGGGTGATGTTCGCCGGCAAGGTCGCGGTGGTCGCCGGCTACGGCGATGTCGGCAAGGGCTGCGCGCAGTCGCTGCGCGGCCTCGGCGCCCGCGTCATCATCACCGAGATCGATCCGATCATCGCGCTGCAGGCGGCGATGGAAGGATACCAGGTCACGACGATGGAGAAGGCGGCGCCGCTCGGCGACATCTTCGTCACCGCCACCGGCTGCCTCAACGTCGTCCGCTCCGAGCACATGCTGGCGATGAAGGACCAGGCGATCCTATGCAACATCGGCCACTTCGACTGCGAGATCGACGTCGCCTGGCTGACCAGCCACCCCGGCATGCGCGAGGTGAGCATCAAGCCGCAGGTCGATCAGTTCGTCTTCCCCGATGGCAAGCGCCTCACCCTGCTGGCGCGCGGACGGCTGGTCAACCTCGGCTGCGCCAACGGCCACCCGTCGTTCGTCATGTCGTCAAGCTTCTCGAACCAGACGCTGGCGCAGATCGCGCTGTGGACGGAGACCAAGAAGTATCCGGTGGGCGTGCACGTGCTGCCCAAGAAGCTCGATGAGAAGGTCGCGGCGCTGCATCTGGACAAGCTGGGTGTGGAGCTCACCAAGCTCACCCCCGAGCAGGCGAGCTACCTCGGCATCGCGGTCGAAGGACCGTTCAAGCCGGAGACCTACCGCTACTAATTCCCCTCCCAATCCTCCCGGCGCTGCTCCCAAATCCTGACGCGGCGCCGACCTCGGTCCGTACTCCTACACCCTGCCCCGCCGTCATCCATCCGCTCTGTGCTCCCAATCACAGTGGGAGCACATGGCTCCGGCTCTGACCGCGGGTCTGGACGGCGGCGCGTTGACAATCGGGAAGCGGCAGGAGACGATGATTTTACCTAGATGGAAGAACGGGTATGCATCATCGGGCATTACCTGTCGCCCTATGTACGGAAGGTGCTGGTCTTCCTTCACGAAAAGGGAATTCCCTATCGGATCGATCCCATCGTTCCTTTCTTTGGCGATGAGCGGTTCGCCAAACTGAATCCCCTGCGCCGCATTCCGGTCCTTGCGTATGAACAGGTGACGCTCGCCGACTCGTCCGTGATCTGCCAGTTCTTGGAGGAGCACTACCCGGCGGCGCCGCTTTATCCCGGCGCGGCGGCGGCGCGAACCCGCGCCCTGGGGCTGGAGGAGTTCGCGGACACGCGCCTTGGCGAGGTGCTCATCGGCCGGCTGTTCAGTCAGCGCTTCATCCAGCCCGCGGTGTGGGGCCAAAAGACCGATGCGGCGATTGTCGAACGCGCGCTGACGCAGGAGCTGCCACCGCTGCTCGATTACCTGGAGACCCAGCTGCCGGCGGCGGGGTTTGTGTTTGGCGAGCTGTCCATCGCCGATATCGCCATCGCTTGCTTCTTCCGCAACGGCGAGTTTGCCGGATATAAGGTCGATGCGGCGCGCTGGCCGCTCACCGCTGCTTTCGTGGCGCGTCTGCTAGGCCGCGCCAGCTTCGCCGCGCTCCTGCCGCTGGAGGAACAGCTCTTACGGACGCCCGTCGTCAAGCACCGCGCATTGCTGACCGAGCTCGGTGCGCCGCTGACGCGCGACAGCCATGGCATTCCCATGCCGCAAAACAGCAAGCCGCCGCTCTGACCCGCCGCACCGCGTCTACCGGCCCGAGCGCAATCTGCTAGTATCCCCGGCATGACTGTCGCCGAAACGGCTGCCGCGGCCCTGTCTCAGAACCAGCTTCTGCGAAGCGAGCTGGCGATGCTCTCACGCGCTGGCCAGACCGTCGCGCAGGAAGTGGATACGACGCTGGAGCTTATAGAGGGAGCGGTGCCGGCGGATCTGCGCGGCGTGCTTTATCGCAACGGTCCGGGGCGCATGGAGCGCGGCGGCGTGCGCTACGGCCATCCCTTTGACGGCGATGGGATGGTGACGCGCTTCGCGTTTACGGACAGCGGCGTCCGCTATCGCAATCGCTTCGTCCGCACCAAGGAGTATCTGCAGGAAGAAGCGGCGGGCCGCATCTTGTTCCGCAACTTCGGCACGCCGATTCCGGGCGGCATCCTGCGGAATCTGCTGCGGCTGCGGTTTAAAAATGCGGCCAACACGAGCGTGGTGATGCACGGCGGCAGCCTGCTCGCGCTGTGGGAAGGCGGCTTACCGCACCGCCTGGATCCCGAGACCCTGGAGACCCTTGGCGCGCATGACTACGGCGGCGCGCTGCGCAACACCGGCCCGCTTCGCTTCATGGCTTCCGAGCTGCCGTTTTCTGCGCATCCGCGGCTCGATCGGACAAGCGGCACGCTGCATAACTTCGGTACGGCGCAAGGCAAACAAGCGGAGCTCTTGCTGTATAAAATCCAGCCGAGCGGCGCGTTCTCCGGGATCGAGCGCGTGCCGCTGTCGCGCTTTCCGTTCCTGCACGACTTTGTCCTCACGCCAAGCTACTGGGTCTTCTATCTGGCGCCGGTTTCCTTCGCGGCGGCGGCCATGCTCCTGGGTCTGAAGACCCCCGTGGCGTCGCTGCACGGCGAAAACGGCGCGCCGGCGCAGCTGCTGCTCGTACCGCGCCGCGGCGGCGCCCCGCGCTACTATACCTGCGACGGCGGCTTCATCTTCCATTTCGCCGGCGGCTATGAGGACGACCAAGGGTGCGTGATCATCGACGGCCTGCGCTCGGCCCGCTTCCCCGAGTTCGATCGGCTCTGGGAGCCTGAATACTTCGCCAAGTCAGGCTACGCCCCGCCGCGGCTTACCCGCTTCGTCGTGTCTCCGGATAAGGATGCAGACAAAGCCGTCATACAGACCGAGCTCCTGTGCGACCATGCGCTGGAGCTGCCGACCCTTCATCCGGCGCTCGGCGGCGCTTCGTATCGCTACGTATACGGCATCGGCAGCCGGCCGGAACAGACGCTGCCGCTTTTGCACGGGCTGGTCAAGGCGGATGTCAGGGAGCGGCGCGTCGTGTTCCGCGATTTCGGAGCCGACCTGCCCGGCGAGCCGTTGTTCGTCCCCCGGCCCGGCGGCCCAAATCGCAAAGAGGATCGCAAAGAGGATCGCAAAGAGGATCGCAAAGAGGATCGCAAAGACCTTGGCCCGGATGAAGACGACGGCTACGTCTTGAGCTTGGTGTATCGGACGCAAGCGCACGTGAGCGAGCTGCTTGTGCTCTGCGCCAAAGACCTGCGCACGCTCGCCGTGCTGCGCCTGCCGCACCACGTCCCGCCCGGCTTTCACGGCACCTTCGTGCCCGCCGCCTAAGTCAAACGCGCGCTGGCTGCGCGGGCGGCGGCAGAAGTGATACGCTGCTCAGATGACCCAGATCGCTCGCTCGCCCATCACCCTGTGCGGCTCTTTGTCCCACCATCCGGCACCGCTCGGCGCGGCGATGCACAACGCCGGCTATAAGGCGCTGGGCCTGGACTTCACCTACGTGCCCTTTGGCGTCACGGATTTAGAAGGCGCCATCCGCGGCATGCGCGCCCTTTGCATTCGCGGCTTTGGCGTATCGATGCCGTTCAAGGTCGATGTGATGCAGCACCTGGATGCCGTCGATCCCCTGGCCCAGCGCATCGGCGCCGTCAACACGGTGGTCAACGACGGCGGCCGCCTCACCGGCTATAACGCCGATGCGGCAGGCGCGGCCGCGGCGCTCACCGAGGTCACCGAGATCTCCGGCAAGCGCGTCCTGCTCATCGGCGCCGGCGGCGCGGCGCGGGCCGTGGGTCACGCGCTGCGCGATCACGGCGCCCATCTGCACGTCATAAACCGCAACCGCGCGGCTGCGGAGTCGCTGGCAGCGACCCTGTCGGCCACCGCGGGCGACCTGCAAGACGTCAAGCGGCTCCCGGAGTTTGACATCTTGGTCCACTGCACCGCGGTCGGCATGGCCGATGCCCCGGGCATGATCGTGCCGGAGACCGCCTTGCGCTCCGGGCTCGTCGTCATGGACATCGTCTACAAGCCCGTGCACACCGCCCTCATCGCGGCGGCCCAGCGCTGCGGCGCGCGGACCGTGCACGGCGGCCGCATGCTGCTGCACCAGGCCTTCCGCCAGTTCGAGCTGTACACCGGTCATCCCGCCCCGCGCGCCGCCATGGCCGCCGCCCTGCAGGCGCGCATCGGCGATCCCAAGCCCTAACAGTCCTCTTCTAGGGCGCGGGGTGTTTGTCGGCCGCCGGCGCGGCGCTGCTGTTCTTGATGATCTTGAAATCGGTGCGCCGGTTAAGCTCTCGACCTTCGGGCGTCTTGTTATCCGAGACGGGGTGATCGGGCCCGTTGCCGATGGCGACAAAGCGCGCCCGGTTCAAGCGGTGGCGCTCGACCAGGTAGCCGATCACGGACTCGGCGCGGACCTTGGACAGGGCGATGTTCTGGTTGCGGCTGCCGACGTTGTCGGTGTTGCCTTCGACCTGGACGTAGGCGTTCTGGAACACTTCCAGCGTCTCGGCAAAGCCGTCCAAGACCTTGCGCGCGTTGGGATCCACGGCGCTCTGGCCGGTGGCGAAATAGATGCTGACGCTCTTGGTGAGAAGCGAGGGGGAAGCCGTGGACGGGGCGGAGCTGAACTGGAAGTTCTCCACCACCTTCTGGTCGCGGTACTGCGGCGCCAAAGACTCCAGCGCGCTTAGCCACTTGGTGCGCGCCGGCTCGACGGTCTCTTTGATCAGTCCTTCTTTTTGCCAGAAGCGGCTGGCCTCCAGATACAGCGCGTCGTAGGCGCAGTCCTCCGTCGCCATGCCGAAGAAGGAGCGGTTGTCGGCGAAGGTCGCGGGCTTGATCTTCTTCAAGGTCGCGGCAATCTGCTCCGGCTTCTGCTGGAACGCGGCGGCGGAGAGCTCGATGGCGCGGCTCGGATCCTGGGCCAGCTTGTCCACCGCGGCGAAGTAGGCCTGGGCGAGCTTGGGCAGGTCGGCCTGATGCGCGTCGATCCAGTCCTTGCGCGCAAACAGCACGTCGGCCACCAGGTTGGTCGCGGTCTCCGTCGTCACCAGCGTCACGCCCTTGCCATCGGCGATGGACTCGGACAGGTGCGGCTCCCAGATCGCGACGGCATCGACCTCGCCCTGGCGGAACAGCTCTCCGGCCTGCGGCGTCTTGGTGGCGAACACCAGGTTCCCTTTGACCGTATCGATCTCGGCGGGAGTCAGGTTGCTCTTCTCTAGAAGGGACAGGAGCAGGTAGTGGGTCGGCGTGTTGCGGGTCGTGGCGATGCGCGCCTTTTTGAGGCTCTCGATGCTAGTGTACGCGGGCTTGGCGGCGATGCCGATGTTGCCGCGGCTCCAGTCGACAAGTAGGAAGCTGCGCAGGTCCACGCCCTTGGCCTTGAACAGCGGCGCCAGGTTGGCCAGGTAGTCCAGCGTGAGCAGAATCACCTGGACATCCCCGTCTTCGAAGGCGCGCAGGCGCTCTTTGGAGCCGCGGATGAGCCGCACTTCCACATCGAGTCCGGCCTGGCTGAACAGCGAGCCCGGCCCCGCCATCGCCCCATCGTTGGCGAGCAGCAGCGGGTAGCCGCCGCCGAAATCGTTGATGCCGATGACGATGCGCCGACCCTTGGCCGCCCCCTCCCCGCCCGCCGAGTCCGACTTCGCCGTCGCCGCGGTCCCCGGTCCGCCCGGACCCCAGGTCGGCAGGACCTTGAACTTGAGCACGTACCCGACGACCGCGAGCAGCACAAGGGAGATAAAGACCTTGGCCAAGGGAGTAAGGCGCATAGATCAGATGATAAATCAAAACCCTGCACGCCGGGAAGGCTGGGGTGGGCGGGCTCCGCTTATAACGCGCGCGGCGTAGGTAGGAGCGAGGTCTAGGGCAGCGGTGGGAAACCGACTACACGGCCGTTGCCGGTGTCGGCGACGAAGATGCCGATATCGACGACGAGGAATCCGTTCGGACGCTGCAGGACGTTGGCGCTCAGGCCGCCGGTGTTGGGAGAGGTGGCCTGCAAGTTAGGCTGGCCGACCACGGCGGTCGGGGGCAGTCCGTTCTGGGTCGGGACGGAGTTCCAGACCAGGATGCGACTAGAGCCCGCGTCGGCGACATACAGGCGGCCGCGGTAGGTCTGCACGGCGCCGACGCCATAGTATCGTCCGTAGTCTGCGAAGGTGGAAGCGCCCAAGACCACGTCCGCGGCTTGACCGTTGCTCGGCTCCAGGGTGTTCCAGATGAGGACGCGGTTGGCATCGGTATCGCTGACGTAGATATGGCCGGCGTCGGCGTAGACGGCGCGCGGCTCGGCAAGCGTGGTGGCGTCGATATCCAAGCTTTTGTGCGCGTACTCGGTGCCTTTGAAGTCCGCTTGTCCGAGCACGATGTCGGCGGCCTGCTGGTTCTGGGTCGGAATGCTCTTCCAAATAAGGACGCGGTTATTATAGGTATCGGCGACATAGAGGCGGCCGCCGCTGACGAACACGCCGTTTGGAGAGTTGAGGCCGAGCGGCGCTCCTTCCGGGGTCGAGCTGCTGCTGTTGGTATTGGGCTGGCCGATGACCAAGTCCGCCGGCTGGCGGTTCTGGTTGGGAATGCTGTTCCACAGGAGCACGCGGTTGTTGGCGGTGTCGGCGACCGCCAGGATCGTTCCGTCGGAAGAGGCGCTCTGCGGGGAGTACAGGGTACCGGCGGAGACGCCGCCGGAGTTGGCGCTGGAGGTATTCAGATCCGACTGGCCCAGGACTACCGTGGGCTGCGCCGCTGCGGTGAGCGGGAACTGCGGCCAGATGAGCACGCGGTTGCCATCGCTGTCGACTACGATGAAGCGGCTGCCGGCGTGGGCGATCGACGTCGGGCAGAGCAGGCGCTGGGCGCTGGCGACCTCGCCCGTGGTGCCGTTGTTGGTCAGGCTGCTCTGGCCCAGGACCACATCGGCGCGGGTTCCGGAGCTCGTCGGCCAGCTATTCCACAAAAGAATTCGGTTGTTGTTGGTGTCGGCGACCGCGATCCGCGTTCCATCGGTAGTGACCGACTGCGGATTGTTCAGGGTCGAGCCCGACAGGCCGCCCGAGTTCGATGAGGTTCCGCCGCCGTTGGCCTGGCCCAGGACCAGGTCCGCGGCCTGCCCGGTTGCCGTGGGAATCGTATTCCACAAAAGAACGCGGTGGTTGGCGCGATCCGCCAGCGCGAGCCGCGTTCCGCCTATGGAGAGCCCGGCCGGACTGTTCATGGTCGATAGGCTGGCCCCGCCGGAGTTGGCGGAGTTGGCGGTCAAGCTCGACTGTCCGAGCACGAAGCTGGCGGCCGGCGTGTTGGCGGTGGGAATCGGATTGTATGCCAGTACGCGGTGGTTCTGCGTATCGGAGACAAACAGGGTCGTGCCATCGGTGGCCGGGGTCCCGTCCGGCCCGTTGAGCGAGCTCGCCGATACGCCCATGGCGTTGGCGGTTCCGGTCATCAGATCCTTCTGTCCGATCACCAGGTTGGCGTCCGCCGCCGCCGTCGGTACCGAGTTCCAGTGCAGGAGGCGGTGGAAGCCGCGGTCGCTGACGTACATGCGGCCGCCGGCGACCAGGGGATTGGCCCCGTCATAGGACCGCGGACCCACGACCGGCTGCGAGCCGGAGTTTATCTGAAAGTCGTATGGAAGGTAGTTGCCGGTGGGAAACTTGTTCCAGAAAAGGAGCGTCCGCCCATAGTTGTTGCTGCCTTGATCGGCGGCGATGATCAGCCGCGAGCCATCACTGGCCAGCCGCGTCGGGGTGCGAACCGCCAGGGCATCGGGCACATTGTAGGATAGGACGCTCAGATCCGGCTCGCCGAGCCACTGATCCGGCGGCTGATTGAACTTGGTCGGAAAGGAATTCCAGATAAGCACCCGGTTGTAGTTCGGGTCGGCGGCGATGAGCTTCCCGGGCACGAGCAGGACGCTGGTGACCCGGCCCATGCCGGTCTGCAGCCAGTTGGTCTTTTCGTCGGGCTGGCCCAGGACGAATGGCGCGGTAATGATCTGCGCGCAGCGGCTGCTCTCAGAGCAGGGAACGTCGCTGCTCGGCAGCAGCTGACAGCCAGATAGAATAGGCGATAGCAAAAACCCCAGAGTCGCAAGCCTTCGCATTAAGTGCCCTCCTAGTAACTAACGCCGGCTTCCGGTGCTTGCTGCCGGTTTGCGCGGCGGCACCGCGATAAGCGCGATGCCTCCTGCCGCGAGGCCGACTCCGATCACTAGAAGCGGAACGCCCGGTGTCACGCCATCGCGCACCGAGGTATATTGAGTCCCGTCGGGCTGAGTAAAGACTGCGCACTTTTCCGGGTTGACATCGCTGGGGTTTACGCACTGCCCGTGGCCGCTGAGCGCCGCCACCCCCACGCCGAGCAGCACCGCACCGACGCCGAGCATCGTCCCGCCGATCGCCACCCGATACAGCGGCCGGCCGATGACCGTACGGCCGCGCGCCGCACCGGTCTCGGCCGGCGGCGGCTCCTCACCGGGAGGCGAAGAGGGCACGACCAGAGATACGCCGGTCGCCGGATCTTTGGCCGGAGTCGGCGGATTTTCAGTCGGCGGGTGGCTCTTGGTATCGGCGGCGATGGCCAGCTTGGCCTCGGCGATGAACTGGGCCAGGCGCGCCGCGACTTCGGTGTCCGGGTCCGGTTCGGCTTTCTGGAACGCCTCATACGTCTCCAGCGCCCGGCGCGCCCGCCCAAGGCGGTAGTGGCAGCGGCCGATGTTGAGGAGCAGACGCGGCTCCTGCACGCGGTCGTAGGCGCTCTGATACAGGGTCAGCGCCTCCTCATAGGAAGTCTGGCTGGCCAGCTGCGCCGCCCGCGCGGTCTGCTCCTGGCAGGCGCGGTCCTCCTGGCAGCGGTCGGGAGCAGCAGCCCACGCCTGCGGCAGCCCTCCGAGCAGCGCCGTCAGAGCGAGCGCGTGTCTAATTGATGATCTGGGTCGCATGCGAGGTCTTGCTCCGGGATCTGCCATCGCCACGGCCCCCTAACCTGCCCGGCTTGCCGAGCTTGTTCGCCGCGCGGTCGCGGCGAGCCTTGGCGTCCGGATCCGTGTCGGCAGGATCGCCGTCTGGCGCAGCGGGCGGCGTGGTAGGAGCGACCGCTGGCGGCTTATCGGGGGTCGGCGGAGGCGCGCTCACCGCAGGCGGCGGCGCAGCTTTTACGGGCGGCGCCGGCGGCTCTGTCGGCGGCGGTGTCACAGCAGGTGAAGCCGGCTGGTTTATGACATGATGCGGGATGATCCGGCTGCGCAGAAGGAGCAGCGTGCCGCCGCTGGCCGCGACGACCAGCGCCAGTCCCGCGGCGACCACCGCGTACGGGCGACGGCTGCGGCGCGGCAGCAGCTGCGCCGCTTCTCCGCTCGCGCCGGTGATGCTCCCCGGATAGCTGTTGCTGGCGCGCAGCACCGGCTGCTCCCCAGAGACGGCGATGACCTCACCCGGCGTCGCCCGGGCCGGCGGCAGGCGCGCCGGCGCTCCCTGGATATTGCTCATATGCGTCGCGCCGCTCACCTCCATGCGGAAAGGCGGCAGGCTCTTACGCGACTGCGCGTGATCCGGCAGCTCATCCTGAAGGATCGTCGCCACTTCCGCCATGGTCGGACGCTGGTCGGGCTCTTTGCGCAGCATGCTGTCGATCAGGTTGACCAGCCACGGCATGGCCTCCGGCACCAGGGTCTGCAGCGGCGGCGCCGGCTTGAACATGTGCATGGCCGCCACCGCCATCTCCCCGCTGTCCGAGACAAACGGCTGCTGCCCGGTGAGCATGCGGAACATCAGACAGCCGAGCGAATACACATCGCTCTGACCATCGGTAGGCTTGTGGCCGCCGAACTGCTCCGGCGACATGTACGCGGCTGTGCCCATGATCTGGCCGGTGCGCGTCTTGACATCTTCGCCCTGCACATGCGACGCGCCGAGCTTGGCGATGCCGAAGTCGAGCAGCTTGACCCGCTCCCCGCCCGGACCCGCCGGGTCGGGTACGACCATTACGTTGCCCGGCTGAACGTCGTCCCCGAGTGAGCGGCGGCCGCAAAACGTCCGCGCTCCGTCAGAGGCAGGCTGCGGACAGCTTCGCGCGCGGGGCTTTCCGCGCCAGCGCCAAAGAGTTCGAATATCAGAGCTACAATAGACTCATTGCGTCCATCATATGTCTGTGCGGAAGCTGACAACCTCGCGGCGGCGCCAAGGAGCGTCTCTGTCCGCAACCAGCGGCGCTGCTTGAGAGGATGGGGATCCCGATGAGCGGCTCTACGCGCGTCACGCAGCGGGGCGAGTTCTTCGAGCTTTTGCTAAGCACGCCGAACATGAACTTCGCCATGAACCCGATGACCAGCCAGTCCCCTGAAGCGGACTACCATGCCCGCGCCAAGGAACGCTTCGAGCGCATCTTCGCCGAGAAGACCGCGTTCATCGACAAACAGATGACGCGCTTTGGTAACGAGTTCAGGGATCGGATCAAATTTCATCCCTTCGATCCGGCGCTGCCACGCCACCAGGAAGGAGCGCGCGGCCCTTGCCAGGTCGGCTTCATGGTGAGCCAATTGAGCATCAACCTCGCGCTCGGTTCGGCGCCCGAAAAAGCCTTGCGTGAGGAGATGGCGCAGCGACTGCGCGCGCTGTTCATCCTGCGCGCAGGCCTTGTGACCCGAGACTATGAGGTCGCGCTTGAGGCAGACGCGCTGGGCGACGACGAATCAGAAAAGACCCAGGCGATGTTGGAACGGACTCTGGCTGAGGCGCAGCCCGAGCTGGATGTCGTCGTGGCAGCGCTGCGCACTGAGCAGCAGACTAAGCTCCCGCTCCTGCCCTATAAAGCCTCCTTGCCGATTGCGCCGCTGGCGACCAAACCCGGCCGCGGCGGCTCGTGCCGCTTCAATTTCCGCATCGAGGTCCCGCGCGGCGCCGAGCTGATCCTCACTTTGGCCGCGGCGCCGACCCATGAGCAATGGATGAACCTGTGCGAGCGCTTGCAGGCGCTACAGATCGAGCAGCTGCGCCAGAAAAACGCTCCCGCTGCGCCTTTAGCCAAGCGCGGCTTTTTTGCGCGGCTGTTCAAGTGATGCCCTCGTACATTTCCTTGGGCCACGTCCTCGTGCCAAATCGTCTTCGGACGCGATTGCATCCGCTTACAACCAGCCAGCCGCTCGGCCGATAGTTCTGATGACGGCGCGGCAGAGGCGGCGCGCGCCCGCGGCTGCTTTCTTTTGACTGCGACATAGACGAAAGTGGCGCCAATGAAGAACGACCCAGCTGCCCATCCGGAACATCGCCGGCGGAAGTCAGCCTTCTACGATCACTACGCCGCCCTGCCAAGCGATACGGACTTTCGCCAGCATCCCGAGCTCTATCGCGTCGGCAGAGGCGAACAGGGCGTGCTTATGGTCGAGCCTTACAAGTCCGAGCTTCTGCCGCTCTGGCGGTTCGCCACGCCCGCAGTTGCGCAGCAGTCTGCGGATGCGCTCTATGAGGCGTTTGCGGCTTATCTGGCTGCCGGCGATTTCGTCGGCGCGGATATGGCTCGCAAGTTTCTGCAGATGGGGTACACGCGGGCGCGGCGCTATGCCAACCATCCGGGTGGGCGCAAGTATGATGAGGCTTTCGAGGTCAAGCCGCGCGCGCTGGATGCGGTAAAGGCCCACTCCGCCAACATCTTCGCCGCGGCGTGGAAGAAGACGCGCGAGAATGAGACCTATCTGGAGCTCAAACGCCGCCATCAAAAAAGATATGGATGATTGGCGGGACGATTGGCGGGGATGGTTGGCGGAATGCTTGGCGACCGCCAAAGCGTCCCCTCGGCGATGACGAAAGCGGCATTCAGCGACGAGCCGCGCGCCTCGGCGGACGGCGTTGACTACATGCGGCACATTGTCACAGCCGCGCCGGGCTGGCTACGGATCCCTTTACTTTTTCGGTATGCTTGGGGAGCCATATCGTGGTCACATAAGCGACGGACCGGTATCAGTCGCCCGGGTGGAGCCTGACCCGGCTGTGGACCCTGGGGCCGCACATGGACGACTCCCACGCTACGACAGAAAACCTCATCCCGGCGTCCCTCTGCCAGCGGCTCGCGGGTCTGGAGCTTTCGCCGCTGGCGGCCTGGCTCATCGACCCGGACTCCATGCGCATCCTGTGGGCCAATCTTCCTGCCGTCGCGCTATGGAAGGCGCGTGATCTTCCCGACCTCCTGGCTCGCGATCTGTCTGGGGCGCCGGCGCGCGTAGTCTCGCGCACGCAGGCGATCGTTGACCAGCTGCGCGCCGGGCGCACGGTCACCGAAGAGTGGACCCTGTACCCGCGCGGCATCCCGACTCCGGTCAATCTGCACTTCGTCGGTGTGCTGCTTCCCGACGGGCGCATCGGCATGCTCAACCACGCCCTGACCAGCGAGGTGGCGGCCGACCACACGCTCCTGCGCGGCGTCGAGGCGCTGCGCCACACCACCGTCATCGTCGCCCTGCTCGCCCCCGACGGCAGCATCCTGATGCAGAACCCGGCCGCCCAGGTCGTCTTTGGCACGCGCCCGTCCTGGCTCGACTGGTTCGTCGATAGGGAGCAGGCCCGACCCCTGCTGCAGCAGGCGCTCGCCGGAGAGGTTCTGCATCACGAGCTGTGGGCGCGGACCCTTTCGGGCGAGCGCTGCTTGGGCGTGGGTATTCACTCTGTCCGCGATCCGGTCACCGGCCAGCCCGCCGTGCTGGTCCACCACACCGATGAGACCCAGCGCATCGCCCTTTTGCAAAAGTTAAAAGACTCCCTCGCCGTCGTGCGGTCCCAGCGCAGCGAGATCTTGTCGCTGCTCGCTCCGATCTTGGATCTGGGCGAACAGACCATCGCCGTCCCCATCATCGGCACCATCGACTTTGAACGCAGCGCCGAGATCGCCGACCGCCTGCTCCCAGCCATCGTCTCGCGTCGTGCCGTGCGCGTCGTCCTAGAGCTGACCGGAGCGGTCTTCACCGGTGAGGTCGGCGCCCGCGGCCTCCTGCACACCATCCGCGCCATCCAGCTTCTGGGCAGCAAACCCTCCCTATGTGGTCTGCAGCCGACCATGACCCGTCACTTGGTGGACGCCGGTTTCGACTTGTCCGGGGTGCCCTCCTACCGCTCCCTGGCGCACGCGCTGCTCGCTCTTCGTATCTTGTCCCCTGCACCGCCGCTAGGGCTGTCTGCCCTGGCTCCTAGACATCGGGAATGATCTCTCCGGGCGTGCCGCGCGCGGCGCGATCTTCCCGGGCGTACCGCGCGCGGCGCGGTCAGGGCTGATAGGGCGGCTTGTCGAAATCTCCGCCGGCGTACAAGCCGACCTTCCGGTTGGACTCGGTTCCGGCGAGCGCGCAGTTCCCGGCCGTGCCGTACACGAGCCCGGTCAGGTCGGTATATATGCAGAAGTTTTCGGCGGCGTTGCGCATGCGCAGCGGAAAGTTCATATCGCTGCCGCCCTGGGTGTACGCTTCAAGCTTCCAGTGCTGCTTGTCCGTGCCGTCGCACGGGGCGGTGATCACGGTCCACGGACCGGCCAGGATGCCCGACTGGCTCAGGCACTCGTTGTTCGCGAAGTTGCGGAATGAAAACGCATCGCCCTCGCGAACCATCTGCCATTGGTGGCGCGGATCCGTCGCCTCGCAGGTGCTCGTGGACTCGACCTTTTTGTTGCCCAGGGTCAAGCAGCGGTCGCCTACCTTGAAGCGCATGACGACGAAGGACTGCTCTTTGTCGCAGACATCGCCGATGCTGTCGCGATCCTTGTCGGACTGATCGGTGTTGGCCAGCATGGGGCAGTTGTCTTCGCTGTCCGGGATGCCGTCCGCGTCGGCGTCGGGCTTCATGCAGGTGCCGGCGAGGGCCATGGGGCAGATGCCGCCGTGGCAGCTCCAGTCCGGAAAGTCGTAGGCGATCGACGCGCTGCCGGGCGCGCAGACCTTGCCGTCCAGCGGATCGGCGGCGCAGGCGGCGTCGATGCTGCCGCCGCTGCGCTTTTTGTCGGTGAGCACGATGCGCGAGACGGCGCTGCCGGTGAAATCACCGGTGATGGTGACGCTGCCGCCCTCGTTGCCGTTGCCGCCGAAGTCGGTGTCTTGGATCAGCTTGCCGGTGACGGTGAGGTTGATCTTGCGCTTGACCATCGTTCCGCCCTCTGCCACCTCGATGGTGACGGCGTGGGCGCAGGCGCTATAGGTGAACGTGCTGACCGCGCGCAGACCGTTTAGGCCGACGTTCCAATCGACCTGGCCGGAGTCGCATTTCCCCGACCAGCTGCCGGTGCCCGAAGGATTCTGGCAGCCGTTGAGGGTGCACTTTACCTCTTCGGACCAGATGGCAAAGGCGTGCGCCAGCTCTTGGTTCGGCCATGGTACGACCGGGTCACAGCTCGCTTTGCACGCCTCGCTCTCGACTTTGTAGTTGGCCTCGTCCGTGCCTTTGGACCAGGCGATCCGGATCAGGTTGAAGCCGCAAGCGGGAACCGCGATCTGGCGGGTGGCGTCGAGCTTGTTGGCGCAGTTGCCGTCATTCCACTGCGGCACCGTACCGTCGGTGGTGTAGCAGACCACGGGCTCATCGTCGAGGTTTATCACCTTGACGAGCGAGTTGACCGCCGGGAAAGTGGTGGCACTGGGAGGGTCGAAGTGCGGCACGGAGATATCGATGCCGTCACTGCTGCAGCTTACGACCGCGACCGCGACCGCGACCGCGATGAACAGAGGCGCGAACCGACTACGCATGGGGCGTAGCATATCTTCGATCGCCGATGCTGGACAGTGTGGAAATCTACTACGCTCGGAATCATCCCTGCGAACCGGTCCGCAATAGGTCCGCGGTCCGGTGATCAAGGCGCCTCCGCGGCGGGCTCGCCCTCCGGTGATTTCACCCGGCTAAATGTCACCGCTTGGTGCGCCCGCCGCTGACGCCCCCGGGGGATATGCCGAAAGGGACGACTGCGGAAAGGCGACCGCCAACCCCGCGAGCGTATTGCCGAATCCAGATCCATGGCGATGGCCGCGCGCATGCAGGCATGATAGCAGGATGGGATAAGGCCGTACGCCGTCACCGCGTACGCTGCGCGCCTTACCGGGAGAGCGATTTGGCCCAATGTGGTTCTGCCGATTGGCTCTTGGCGCAGGTCCCGCATTTGTTCACTGTGAAAGCCGTTCAGAAGGTCGCAGCCTGTTGAAGGAGGTGCTTGGCATGAGACTTCAGGAACCCCTCTCGCTTCACACCGCCACTTCCGTCCATCGCGATTCCCACGCGGGCGCGGAGGCGCCCCAGGACTCGCTGCCGGACGCATCGGCCAAGCAACGGCCGCTTTTGCCCAAGCATGCGTTTTTCAAAGGGCGCGTCGTCCCCTACTCCGAGGCTCGGGTCGGCGTACTCACCCACGGCTTGAACTACGGCACCGCCGCCTTCGCCGGTCTGCGCGGCTACTGGAACGCGGCGGAGCAGGAAATGTTCGTGTTCCGGCCGCAGGACCATTTCCGGCGTTTCCTCCAATCGGCGCGCATATTGTGCATGGATCTGCCCTACACCGAAAATCAGCTCCTCGACGGACTGCGCGAGCTCCTGCGCGCCGAGGGATACCGTGAGGACGTCTACATTCGGCCGCTGGCCTTCTACGCCGACGAAATGATCGGAGTGAGGCTGCACGACCTCACGGCCGAGGTGTCGATGGTAGCCCTGCCGTTTGGAACGTACTACGACAACGAAGAGGGATCGCACGCCACCGTGTCATCGTGGCGGCGGGTGGATGACAACATGATTCCGGCGCGCGGCAAGATCGCCGGGGCTTACGTCAATTCCGCATTCGCCAAATCGGACGCGGTGCGCGCCGGCTTCGATGAAGCCATCGTGCTAAATGAAGACGGCCATGTCTGCGAAGGGTCGGCGGCGAACATCTTCATCGTGCGCGATGGGGCGGTGATCACTCCGCCCATCACCGACAACATCTTGGAAGGCATTACGCGGCGGACTCTGGCGACGATCTTGCGCGAAGAGCTGGGCATCGCCTTCGTCGAGCGGAGCATCGACCGCACGGAGCTTTACCTGGCCGATGAGATTTTTTTCGCCGGCACCGGCGTCCAGATCTCCGCGGTGACGCGGGTCGATCACCGCAAGGTAGGCACGGGCGCGCTCGGCCCCGTCACGCGCGAGCTGCGCCGCCGCTACTTCGCCATCGTCCGCGGCGAGATCGCAGGCTACCGCCACTGGCTGTGGCCGATCTATAACCCAGCGCCGTCCGCCGCCGAGTAATCACGCCCAAGGTCAGCCGCGCGGCGCGCTCGGCGCTGCCGCCAGCTGTGCCAGGGGCCCGGCAGCGCGGGAGAGCGAGACCTTCTGCGGCGACCCCGCCTGCGCCTTCAGCAGCAGCGCTGCCAGGACGATCATCGCCACCAGCATCACCGCAAGCACCGCGGCCATGATGCCGACCATCCGCCGCAGCGACTGCGCCGCAGCGATCTGTACGGACGGCTGACTGACCTCGGCGGCAGCATCCCCGCTGCCGCCGCCCTGCGCCGGGCTGGGCTTTGCCGCCGCCGGCGCGGACGAGCCGTCCGTCACCCCCATGCGGCTGAAGCGCAACCGGCCGGCGCTGCCGCGCAGCGACTCACTGAGCGCCGGCAGCCCGTAAAGGGCGCGGACGAAATCGGGAACCGAGGCGAAGCGGTCTTCTTTTTTCTTCGCCATCGCCCGCTCGATGGCGACCACTACGTGCTCGGGAATATCGGGGACGTGACTCCGCAGCGGGGCGGGCTGCTCCTTCTGGATGGCGGTCAGCAACACCGGAATGTTCTTGCCCTCAAACGGCAAGCGTCCCGAAAGCAGACGATAGGTGACCACGGCCAGCGCCCACTGGTCGCTGCGAAAGTCTACCAGCTCACTCTCCCCGTGCGTGCCTTCCGGCGATACATACTCCAGCGTCCCGACGATGGTACCCGGCGCGGTGCGCTTCAGCTGCTGCGCGCCGAGCTCCTTGGAGAGCCCGAAGTCAACCACCTTGACCACTTCGCTCTCCGTGCCATCGCTGTTGCTCTGCCGGGCAAGGAAGATATTGCTCGGCTTCACATCGCGATGGGCGACGCCCAGGTTGTGCGCGGCGTGCAAGGCGCTGGCCACCTGGCGCACAATCTCCAGCGTCTTGTCCAGGGGCAGCTTCTCGCGCTCCTGCAGCACGTCGTACATGTCCTTGCCGCGGAGCAGCTCCATGAGCAAAAACGGCGAGCCGTCCTCATCGCGGTCAAAGCCGATGACCTGGACGATGTTGGGATGGAACAGCTGGCCGATGATCAGCGCCTCATCGAAGAAGCGCTGGTTGAACTCATCCGCGGCATTGCCGAGCTGGTGCAGCACCTTGATGGCCAAAAGGGTTCCGGTCTTCTCGTCGCGCGCCTTATAAACCGCGCCCATGCCGCCGGTCCCGATGACTTCCTCCAGCAGATACCGACCGGCGAGAACGCGCCCGACAAAGCTCGCCGGGATCGATTGTGGCATGGCCATGGTGCGTCTAAGGTCCCTAACTCCATGGTACTCCGGGACAGGCGGAAACTCGACCCTAAACTGCCGCGGAATGATCGTCGAATTGCTTGGGTACGCTGCTTGGACGCAAGCCGCAATGGTTCTCAGTAGTTCCCCATCGGCGAAGCCGACCGCGAAGGAGGAAAATCGCGCGGGAATCGCGCGGCGGGGAGGCTCCGGTCGGCTTGGCCGGACGGAGGGCGGGGCGGGAAGAGCCCTTTTTTCAGTAGATGCCGCGCTTCCGGCCGTGGGAAGTGAAAGCTGCAGGGTGCGTTCAGGTGGGCTCAGGCTCCTTGAGGTACGCGATGAGCTCCGCCTCATTACTGGAGATATACTCCTCGGCGCCATCCGCCCGCGCCAGCCGCGAGACCTGCAGACCCCCGGCCGCGCTGCGTACGAGCACGCCAATCCGGCGATAGCCCCGGCGAATGTCGGGCAGGATGGAGCGCACCGCGGTCTCAAAGGCCGGGTCGTTGCGCGCCGGCGCCCGGCGCACATCGATTAGCAGCGATCGGCCGCGGCGGACCGTCTTGCGCAGCGCGGCGTCGACCTCGCGCCAGGCGCGCGTAACATCGTCGATGGAATCAAACGGGATGTCGCTGCGCTCGATGCGCGCCAGCTTCTCCGCCCCGCTTACGGCTACCGTAAAGTATCGACTCTGCAAGACTTCGAGCATCCGTTAGCCCTCTAATACAGGGGGCACTTTCCCTGGCCCCCTCCACCGGCAAAGCCGGCGGAGCCTCCCCCCCGCCGCGCGCTGCCCGCGCGGAGAACCGCAGCGGATAAATCTCAGTGCCGCATGTATAGTAGCCATTGACCCAGCCAGCTGCTCGCTAAGGGCGAAGGATGTCGCGCCGCCCCAGGCCAGTGTACCGCAGCTGCGCAAAGATAGGGGCATGTAGTTTCCGCACGTCCGAAAGCGTCCTCGTGCAAGGCGAATCGCAGGCCCGCCGCGCATCTTTATATGTCTGGCGATTTGTGGGATCGTTAGCGCAAGGTTGCCTTGCGCACCTGCTTGAACCAAGCACTCAGGAGGGGAGTCATGAGCAAGAAGCTGTTTGTTGCCTACGTGATCTCGGGACTGGTTGTCGGATTCTCCGCCAACGTCCTTGGCCATAGCACCGGCCACGAGTCGCGGACTGTCGCGCAGTGCGAGCGCCTGCCGACCCCAGAGCGCCAGAACTGCATAAACTGCGTATCCCGCCCCGCCAAGCACCACTTCCACCCTGACTACCCGCCGGGAGAGCGCTGCCGTCCGGACAACGGAAAGCCGTAGACCCAACTCCCGAGCCGCCGCTCTGCACGTCGGGAGCCAGCTCAGACCGGCCTGCTTCGGGGCTACGTCTTGAGAAGCGAGGTCTGCAGGGCGGCGATTCGCTCTGCCGAATCGCGAAAGTTTCCGGTCACGCCCAGCGACAGCCGGTAAAACAGTATCGCCTCCCCGGCCTTGGCCAGCCGCTCATGGGAACGGGCCAGCTCATAGAAAAGCTCACTGAGGTGGTCTTCGCTGACTTCGGGAGTGTTTATCCCCAGCATGAACGACGCGATGGCTTCCTTGGTCCGGCCGAGGTCGCGGTAACACAGCCCCGTCATCAGCGCCGCGCGGGCGCACAGCTTGGGATCGCGGCGCGCCTTATCAAACATCGAGAGGGCTTGCTCGTGCTGGCCGAAGCTCCGCATCGTGACGCCGGTACGGAAGGCGCGGGCCAGATCGGACTGCGGCTCGCTCTGCGCCGGCGTGTGCGATCGCCGCGGTGGCGGCGGCGGGGGCGGCGGCGGTCGTGACTGCGGCGAGGCAGCGGGATCGGCCTGCTCCTCCTGAATATCGTCCGGCTTGACCTCAAGGGTCTGCCGATCGAGGAGTGAGCGGCCCGGGGCGACCGGACTCTCTCCCGGCCGCGCTCCCTGCGGCGAAGCGGCGGCAGGAGACGCTGCGCGCTGCTCCGGCGGGCTCGGACGCGCGGTGCTGGCCTGCTCCAGCTGCTTGAGCTGGACCTGCACCGTCTTGCTATGCGGGAAGCGTACGGCCAACGTCTGGAGTCGGCGCAGCGCTTCGGCCGGCCGGCGCTCGTGCAGGCAGCGCTCCACTTCCTTGAGCTCGGCCTTAAGTCCGCCGCTGCTCAGGGCAATCGCCTCTGCCGCCTCTGCGACTTCGACGGCGTTGGGGCGCGTGGCGGCCGAGGGCGGGGGCTGGGCGTCGGACATATAGCGCTGCGACTCGTCGGCGGTGAACACCACGGTCGGCGCCAGATCCGTAGGCGGCCGGTGCGCATCAAGGTACTGGCGCAGCTCCTGACCGATCGCGGTGACCGAGAGCTTGGGCTCCGCGGTCTCTTCCGGCGGACTCGGCGCCGCAAGCTGGCTCTTGCCGATGACATCTCTTAGCCGCTGCTCCGCGGCGTGATCCGGATCCCCGAGCCGAATGATATAGCGAAGGAAGCGGATTTCGTCCTGCGGGTTGGCGCATGGGGTCAGCAGCGCCCAAAGCTCCGCCAGGGCCTTATCGAACTGGTGCTGGGCCACATACAGCTTGACCAGCGGCTCGCGTAGCACGCGCAAGAGCGGGTCGCGGCGCAGCGCTGCCGCCAGATGCTCGACCGCTTTATCCATCAAGCCGAGGCGCAAAAATGAATCGGCCTCCCCCAGAAGCAGCGCTGCCGCGTCTTTGGTCTTCGCCGGGCCGGTCAGCGAATAGATCCCGCTCGGCGACATTGAGGTGAGTACGAGCGGCGGCGCGGATTCCTTGGGAGCCGGCGCCTTACTGGCTGTGACTTGCTTGGCGTGCAGCTGCGCGACTCGCTCATAGGCCTTCGCGGCTTCGCCCGGTCGGCCAAGCTGGACATAGAGCGCACCGATGCGGGTCCATAACTCCGGATCGCTGCCGTTGTGTTCGACGAGCTTCAGGTAAGTCTGCAGCGCCCGCTCATGCTGTCCGGCACCGGCCAGCTGCTCTGCCCGCACGATGAGCTGATCTGTGGTCGGTCGCTTAGACAGGTCGCTGCTCCATGTTGTAGGGTCGTTGTACCAAGCAGGAACGCCGACGACTCAGCGTACGCGGGGCAAGCGGGGCAAGTCAAGCCTTGCTCACCGTTACTGCGAGGAATCACTGGCAAATATCACCCCGCTTCCAAGTCCTTATTCCGCAACCACTTCGAACCGCTGCGGATCGGTTGCCGCGCTGTTTTCCCCTGCTAGTACATTACCCGGCTAAATGTCACCGCTTGGTGCGCCCGCCGCTGACGCCCCCGGGGGATAT
>CALFML010000923.1 GCA_937879845.1 uncultured Myxococcales bacterium | reverse complement strand
AGTCGAGGAGCATGCCGATCTTGTTAGCGGTGCCGTAGTCGGGCGCGATGTCGAGCCGAGCGGCGCCGCAGCCAGCGTCGCTGGCGAACAGCGCGATGCCGACCGGGAGCTGGCCGTCATGGGTCTTGAGCAGCTCCTTGAGCGCGACCTTGGCGAGCTCCCACTTGCTGCCGCCCGGTGGCGGCGTAGCGCCGGAAGGAGCTGAAGTCATCGAGCCCGACTTGTCCAAGACGATAACAAGATTGGGGCACTTGCTCGCCTGCGCCGTGGGAGTGCCGCCCCAAAGTACGAGCCCCCAAAACCCCAGGACCAGCGCTAAAGTCAGGCCCGGTCCCGAGAGAGCATGTGTGAACTTCGGTGACATGGCTGGCGTTTTCTTTACATGTGGCATGGTGAGCGCAGCCTGGCATTTTAGCCCTCCGCAGTAAAGCGCGTTCATGAGGCAGAGCGGTGACGCAGATGCGCCGCGTCCCGCGAGCTCGTCGTACTACCATGCATTGAATGGAACTCGCGCCCAAAGAAGACCGCGATCTCGTCCGCGCCGCCACGCTCGTCCGCTGGCTGGACGGGCGCTATCTGGACCCGCTCATCGGCCTGCTGCTCCCCGAGCTCGGCGACCTGCTTACCGCGATCGCCGGGCTCTACCTCGTGGTGGTCGCCGTCCGCCGCAAGACCGGGGCAGTGGTGATCGCGCGTATGCTGCTCAACCTGGGGCTCGACGCACTCCTGGGCGCGGTGCCGCTGATTGGCGACCTGGCGGACTTCTTCTATCGGGCAAACTCCCGCAATCTGGCGCTCCTGCGCGCACGCGGCAGCGGGCGGCCGGCGCGCGTCACCGATTGGCTGGCGGTCGGCGGCGCAGCGGTGTTCCTGCTCGGAGCGCTGCTGCTGCCATGGGTGCTTATCGTCTGGTTGCTTTCGCAGTTCGCAGAGGCCTTGCGCTGATCGGGGCGCGGTCCGCTATCAGCTCGGAATGCTGAAAAAAGGGGTTCAGGAACGAGCCAGCGTCGGATGCGGGGGCTGTGCAGCTCCCTCGATCTGGGATAAATTCATTAGATGAGTCATCTGCTCGATATGGAAGCCTTTCTGATGGTTGTCGAGGAAGGTAGCTTCACTGCCGCGGCAAAACGGCTCAACGTCACCAAGTCGTATGCCAGCAAGCTCGTTTCGCGGCTGGAGGATCGCATAGGCGTACACTTACTTCAGCGCACCACGCGCCAGCTCAACCTCACAGAAGTGGGGCGCATCTATTCCGATCGGTGCAGCGAAGCGATGCAGGTCTTGAAAGCCGCCGAGGCCGAGGCCGTGGATCTGCAGTCCTCGCCGCAGGGGCGCCTGCGCATCAGCCTACCTGCCGCCTTCACTGTCGACTACCTGACAGAGCCTCTGGCCGAGTTCAAAGCGCGCTATCCGAAGCTTACCCTGGAGGCGGTCCTGGCCGACCGCAAAGTCGATCTTTTGGCCGAAGGCTTCGACGTCGCGGTGCGAATCGGCGACATGCCTGACAGCTCACTCATCGCGCGGCGGCTCACCAGCGCGGACCGCGCAGTTTGCGCCAACCCGGACTACCTACGCCGTCACAGCCCTATCGCAAAGCCTGAAGATCTGGCACAGCACGAGGGCCTCGTCTATGCCTACCACGCGATACCAACGATTTGGCGTATGAAGGGTCCGGATCGCGAGGTGAGCGTCGAAGTCAAGGGCAGCCTGGTCTCCAATCACGGGGCCGTGCTAGTGGAAGCGGCCTGTCAGGGGCTCGGGGTCGTCTTCCTACCGATCTTCATCACCGCCGCCGCTCTGCGCGCCGGACGCCTCGTCCGCGTGCTGCCAGAGTGGAAGTACTCGATCACCGTCGCTGCAGTCTACCCCAACGCCCGGCACGTCCCGGCCAAGGTCCGGCTCTTCGTTGACTTCCTGGCCGCGCACTTTCTCATCCCGTCCTGGTCCGACTGCGCCTGAGTAAAGAGCGCCCGTCACGAGTCCCCTGCCCCAGCGCGGCCCCACCAAAAGCGAGCAGCGCGAGCGCACGGCGCATGGCCCCTCCTCCAAACAGCGCCGCGCCCAGCACGCCGGTGCACAAGTACAGCGCGCTCCACTTCCCGCGGGTCGCGATCTGCAAGCGCCGCACCTGCTCCGGGTCTGGCGTGGCCGCACTCGTCAGCGTGATCCGCGCATGTTTTCGAGGAAGTCGCCCGCGGTCATGGCCAGCGCCAGCGCAGAAATTGCAGGCACTAGAACGAGAGGCGCAGGGTTTGCGTGCAATATCGATAACGTATTCTGCGAGATACGTCTCGAGTCCCAACATGGCACGGCACGTGCTTTTCTCCGACTACGAGCACGCGGAGAGCGAAAAGCATGGGTGGATCGAACCGACGTAACAAGCTGTGGTGGATTGTACTTGGTACCGTCGCTGCCGTGGCGATCGCCAGCCTTGGAATCATATGGAAGCTTGGCCCCAAGGTGACGGCCGTCGGCGTGACGCGCCGCGAGATCGTGCGTACCATCGTCGTCAGCGGACGCGTGTTGCCGCCTTCGCGCATCAACGTCGGCAGCATGGTTGCGGGCGTCGTAACCACGGTCGCGGTCAAGGAAGGCGAGCACGTCAAAGAAGGACAGCTGCTGGTGCAGCTAGGCGATGCCGAGGTGCAAGCGTCGGTGGCTATGGCGCGAGCCGGCCTTCAGCAAGCGCGCGCGCGGCTGCGTCAGTTCAAGCACATCACGATGCCGCTCGCTCGCGAGTCGCACCGTCAAGCCGATGCCAATCTGGAGCTGGCCCATCTAAACTACGAACGGCAGCTCGTCCTGGTCCAGCAGCACAGCGCGCCCACGGCGCAGCTCGACGAGGCCAAGCGTGCGCTGCAAGTTGCGCAAAGCCAGCACGACGCCGCCGAGACGCAGGCGCGAGGCAGCGGGCCGCACGGCGCAGAGCATGCGTTGGCGCTGGCCGCCTACGCGCAGTCCGCCGCCTCGCTGGCGCAGGCCGAAGCGCGCGCGGCCGAATCGCGCATCACCGCGTCAGTTTCTGCGATGGTGTTGACGCGCTCCGTCGAGCCCGGCGATCTGGTGCAGCCGGGACGCTCGCTGCTCGTGCTGGCGCGCGACGGACAGACGCAGCTCAGTGTCCAGCCCGACGAGAAAAATCTGGCCGAGCTAAGGCTGGGCCAGTCCGCGCGAGCTTCCGCCGATGCCTTTCCCAAGGAGCACTTCGTTGCCAAGGTGTCCTATATCGCGCCGTCGATCGATCCGCAGCGTGGAACCGTCGAGGTTCGCTTCCTCGTCGAGAGTCCGCCTGCTTATTTGCGCCCCGACATGACCGTTTCGGTGAACATCGAAGTCGGCTCGCGTGTCGCGGCGCTCGTCGTGCCCAAGGAGTCCGTGCGCGATCTGGCCTCCGGCACCCCATGGGTCTATGTACTGCGCGGCCATCGCATCGCCAAGCAACGCGTCGAAATCGGTCTGCGCGACGAAAACGTCGTCGAGATCGAAAAGGGTCTTAGCGATGGAGAGCAGGTCGTACTACAGAACCGTACGACGCTGCGCGACGGTCAGCGGGTACGAGCGCACTCGGCGGCCGGAGGCTAGCCGTGTCCTTCGACTGGTTCGTCGCGCTGCGCTATCTGCGCGAAGGCAAGGTACAGACCGCGCTGATCCTTGGCGCAGTTTCCATCGGCGTCGCCGTCGTCGTTTTCTTGTCGGCGCTGATCGGCGGTCTGCAGACCAGCCTGATTGCCAAGACGCTGGGTTCGCAGGCGCATATCGTCGTGCACCCGCCGGATCTCCAGGCGCGCGTGATCCGGCAGGAAGGCTCCGACTCGCTCGTCGTTCCGCGCATCGAGAAGCCCTCGCAACGCATGCAGTCGATCTCGGGCTGGACGGAGGTCGTTGCGGAACTCGGCCGGCTAAACGGAGTGCTCGCCGCTGCACCGGTCGTTTCCGGTTCGGCGTTCGCGGTGCGCGGCGCGGCCACCAAGTCGGTCTCGCTGCGCGGCATCGAACCCGAAAGCTTCAGCCGCATCGTCAACCTGAGCGAAAAAATCAAGGCTGGGCGGCAACAGCTCGTCGGCGCCGAGGCGCTGCTCGGCATCGAGCTGGCGCGCGACTTCGGCATCGCGGTAGGCGACAAAATTCGCATCCTCACCGCCACGGGTCAGGCCGATGTGTTCACGGTCGCGGGGATCTTCGACCTGGGCTCCAAGGATCTGAACGAGCGGCTGGTGTTCGTGCCGCTGCGCTCGGCGCAGACCTTGTTCGATCTGGCGGGCGGCATCTCCTCGATCGAACTCAAGGTGAGCGACGTCTTCACCGCGCAGCGCGTCGCCGCCGAGGCCGAGCAGCGCTCCGGCCTGGTCGCCGACAGCTGGACCAAGACCAGCCCGCAACTCCTCGTGGCGCTGCAGTCGCAGGAAAGTTCGAAGAACGTCATGCTGTTTTTCATCACGCTGACCGTGGCGCTGGGCATCGCCA
>CALFML010000922.1 GCA_937879845.1 uncultured Myxococcales bacterium | reverse complement strand
CAACGTCGCCGAGGTCGCCTATCGCCTGTGGCGGCGGCTGCGCGCCGGCGACTTTCGCGTCGCCCCGCGCACCTGCGAGGGCTGCGGCCTGGAAGCCACCTGCCGCATCCCGGTCGCCCCGACCGCCGCGCTCGAATCCGGCGATGAAGCTCTGGCCGGCAGCGCCGACAGCAGCGCCCAGCGCACGCCGCCGCCGAGCGCCGCCTCGCCGACCCCAGACTGGCAGCCATGAGCGAGCGCTTCCTATTACGCCGCGACCGCGTCGTGCAAGCCGGAGCCGGGACCGGCAAGACGCACGCCCTTTTGACCCAGTACCTGCATCTGTGCGCGGGGCTGTCGGCGCGGGTTGAGCCGCTCCTGCCGCGGGCCATCTGCGCCCTGACGTTCACCGATAAGGCCGCCGGCGAGATGCGGGAGCGCCTCCAGCGCCGCACCGGCGACATCGTCCGCGCCATCGCCCAGACCGCCGACGCCAGCGAGGCGACGGCGGCGCTGCGCAAGCTGGAGGAGCATGACCTTGTGGAGACGGCGGCGGCGCTCGGCCGGGCGCTGCCGGGGTCGGAGCTGTGGGAGCAGGTCCAAGCGCAGCTGCCGGGCGCGCCGATCGGGACCTTCCACTCGTTCGCCGCGAGCCTGCTGCGTCGCTATGCGGCGCTCGCCGGGCTCGATCCGGACTTTACTCTTTTGGATGAGGACAGCGCGCGGTCGCTCCTTCTGGAGGCGGCGGAGCAGGTGGTCCTGCGGGCCCTGGAAGGGCGCCTCGGCAGTGGAGCGGCGGCGCCGCTCGCCGGGGATGCGGCGAGCGGGCCAAGCGGCGGCGCGGACCTTGTCGAACCGGCGGCGCGGGCGGTCGGCGAGTACGGCTTCAGCGGCGGCCCGAGCGCCGATGGCGGCGTCGTGGAAGCCCTGTGCCGCCTGCATCGGCTGCGCAGCGAGGAGGGAAGGGACGCCACCGGGCTGGCCGACAGCTACCAGGCTCCGGTGCTGGCGGCGGAACTTGAGCGCATCCGCGCCGCGCTTTTGGGCGGGCTGCGCGCGCTCTGTCAGCTGGCGGCGCAGCTTGGCGCCGGCAGCGCGGAGCGAGCCGCCGAGCTTGGCGGGCTTGCCGACGCGCTGGCGGTGCAGCTCCGCCATCCCGACGAGGCAACCTTGGCCGCGGCGCTGCCGCTGTGCGAGCTCGTGCTGCAAGGGCTCAAAAAGCTCCGGGCCAAAAAAGACGCCGAGGGAAAAAAGGACGAGCTAGCGCAGATCAAAGAGCGCCTAAAGACCGCCGCGGAGGAGGTCCGGGCGCTCCATGCCAGCCTGCGCGCGGCGCCGCTCGCCGTGGCGCTGGAGCGGCTGCTCGCCCCGGTCACGGCGGCCTACGACCGCGCCAAGCAGGCCGCGGGGGCGCTCGATTTCACCGACCTTTTGCGCAAGACGCGCGACCTTCTGCGCGATCATGCCGCGGTCCGGGCGGAGGCGCAGGGGCGCTTCGCGGTGCTCCTCGTCGATGAGTTCCAAGACACAAATCCGCTGCAGGCGGAGCTTCTGGAGCTTCTCGCCGGGCCGCTAGGGCCTGCGGAGTCGGGCCAGATCACGCCGCGCGAGCCGGGGCGGCTCTACATCGTCGGTGACCGCAAGCAGTCGATCTATGAGTTCCGCGGCGCCGACGTCGCCGCTTACACGACCCTGTGCCAGCGCCTTTTGGCGGGCGGCGCCGATGAGGAGACGCTGAGCCGCTCGTACCGCTCGCGTCCGGCGGTGCTAGGCTTTGTGAGCACGCTGTTCGCGGCGGTCATGCGCGATGAGCCTGCCGCCGGCGAACCGCAAGGGTTCTTCGTCCGCTGGGACCCGCAGCGCGACCCGCTGCACGCGGTGCGTCCGGCCGACCCCGCCGTACCGCAGCCGGTCGAGATCGTGCGCGGCGCGGCCCGGCCGCCGAGCCCCGCCAACGCCAGCGACCCAGCCGACGCGGATCGCCTCACGTCTGCCGCCGCGGTCGAGCCGCACGCGCTCGATCGGGAAGCGGAGCTTTTGGCCCAGCGCATCGCCGCGCTCCGCGACCAAGGGGCACGCCTTTGCGACATGGTGGTGCTGCTGCGGCGCTTCACCCATCTATTCCGTTACACCCTGGCGCTCAAACGCGCTGGCATCGCGCACTACGTGGTCCGCGGCCGCGGCTTCTACCAGGCCCAGGAGATCTTGGACGTGGCCGCGCTGCTCACCCTGCTGTCCGACCCCGAGGATCGGCTGGCCCTGCTGACGCTCTTGCGCTCGCCGCTGTGCGGACTGTCGGATGACTCGCTGCTGCGGCTGCACCTGGGCGGACGGCTGACCCTCCCGGCGCTTTTGCGCGAACGGCGCGGGCGCAAGGGACATGCGCCGCTTGGTATGCCGGCGGCGGTACCCGCAGAGAGTCCGGAGCACCGCGAGCAATTTGCCCCATCCGAGGAGCTTGGCGGCGACTTGCTCCCCTATGGGCCGCAGGACGAGGAAGAAGGGCCGCCGCTGGAGCTTCTCGGGGAGGAGCGGACGGCGGAGGCGGGGCTCGGGCTGCCGGCGGATGAGGCGGCGCGGCTGCAGCGGCTGCTCGCGCTCATCGCGGTGCTGCTGCGCCTGGGCGACCGCATCGGACCGTCGGGGTGCCTGCAGGCGGTCTACGATCATACCGATCTGCTGGCGGTCCTGGCCGCCGACGCCGACGGCGAGCAGCGCGTGGCCAACTTGCTGCGCCTGCACGAGCGGGCGCGCGAGTTCGACCGCAGCGGCGGGCTGCGCGCCTTCGTACGGGCGCTGCGCCTTTACACCGACCCGCAGCTCAAGACCGCGCTCGGCAGCTCCGGCGATGAGCCGGCGGCGCAGATTGCCGGCGAGACAGACGACGTGGTGCGCATCATGACCGTCCACCAGGCCAAGGGGCTGGAGTTCCCCATCGTCCTAGTCGCCGGCTGCACGACGCGGGAGCGCACCGACTCTCCCGCCATCGCCTACGATCGCGCGGTCGGCCTGGGGCTGACGATCTATGAGGACGGCGACCGGGTTAAGACCCTGGCAGCGCGGAAGGTCGACGCCCTGGCGCGGCGGCGCGCCAGCGCGGAGAGCGCCCGCCTGTTCTACGTCGCCGCGACGCGCGCCCGCGAGCGGCTGATCTTCCTTGGCGAAGTAGGCCCGCGCCCGCGCCTTGCCGGCACCTGGCGGGCCTGTCTGGACGCCATGCATGAAGGCAGCCACGACGCAGCGCCGCCTCCGCTCATCGAGTGGCGCCCCGGTCCGCCGGCGGCGCCAGCCGCGCCGGCCCCCGCGCCCGGCAGCGGAGAGGCCCTGCTCCGCGCCGCCCGCCAGGCAGCGGAGCTTGTCTATTCCGATCCGGTCGCTGACCGCGCCACCCTCCCGGCCGCAGCGAGTGCGCAGCCGGCTGCGGATGCGGCTCCCTATATCACCGGGCCGGACGAGCCTGAGAGTGTCTGCCCGCCGGTGATCGCGGTGATTCCCGCCCTGCTGAGCGCGGCGGCGGCGGAGCTGTTGGTCTGTCCGCGGCGATTTCATCTCCGCACGACGGCGCGCCTGTTCCCACCGGGTCCGCTGGCGCGGCCGGCGCTCAGCGATGAGGCGGCGGGAGAGCTCATCCACGTCCAGCTGCGCAGCGGCAGCCTGGCCGGGCAGCTGCTGGCCGCGGCCGGCGCAGACTGCGACGCCGCAGAGCTCGACGCGCTCATCTTGGGGATGGGTCTGGAGCCGGCGGAGCCGCGCGTGCTCGAGCTGCGGACGCACCTTATGCGCTTCCTGACGGAGAAGCGCCGCCGCGGCTCGACGCTCGGGCGGCTGCTCGCCGCTGTGCCGGGGGCGACTGTAAACCGCTGCCTGCCCTACGCCGTAACGGCCGCGGGCGGTGCGATGCGTCTCCACGGCGTCTTTGATGTGCTGCACCGCCAAGACGCGCCGCAGGGGGCGATCGTGACGGTCCTTGACTACCACTATGGCTGCGCTCCGGAGCCCGAGGGGCCGCTGCATACAGAGCGCCGCACCTTGCTCGCGCTGGCGGCCTCCCGGCTGCACCCCGATGCGGCGGAGCTTCACACCGGCCTGTGCTTTTTGCACGAAGCCGACCCCGGACCCGTCCTGCGCGCTGTCGTTCCGGAGACGCTGCCCGCGCTCGACAGCGCCCTCTCCCAAGCCGTGCCGCTCACCCGGCTGACGCTGCCGGCGGCCCTCCGCCTGCCGGTCTTGCCGGCGATCGCCTGCGCCCACCTCGGCTGCGAGTATCAGCCGCTGTGCCACCCGCAGGCGGTGAGCCGATAGACCGAAGATCCCTCCTGCCTGCCGCGGATCGGCCGCTCTCCCCCGAGCCGCCGGCGTGCGCTTGCCCTGGCCGCCTGGGCAGGTAGCATGAGGTCATGCTCGCAACCTCGATTGAACGGGATGAGGAGCAGGTCGCCGCGCTGGTCCGCTCCGCCCGCCGGATAGCGGTCCTGGGCATCAAGACGCCGCTGCAGGCCGCGCAGCCGGCCTACTACGTCCCGGCGTACTTGGCCACGGCCGGGCTCACGATCCTCCCGGTGCCGGTCTATTACCCCGACGTGACGACCCTGTTTGGCGAGCCGGTGTACCGCCGCGTCGCCGCGGTGCCGGGTCCGATCGACATCGTCCAGGTCTTCCGCCGGGCTGAGGCCCTACCCGCCCACCTGCCGGATCTGCTCGCGGCGCGGCCGCGCGCGGTCTGGTTCCAGAGCGGCATCCGCAACGACGCGGTCGCCGCGCAGCTCAGCGCCGCCGGCATCATCGTCGTGCAGGACCGCTGCCTGATGGTGGACCACCGCCGCTACGGATCCGCCTGAATGACCCGCCAGAAGCAAGAGGTCCGCCGCGCCGCCGCGCGCCTGCAGAACCTGGGCAAAGTCGTCGCCGTGACCGAGTCGCAACCCGAGCGCCTGCGCGCCGCCGTGCAGGGCCTGCGCACCGAGGACGCCTACAGCGCCGCCGCCGCCTGCCGCGCCTGCCAGGCCGCCCAGAGCCAGACCGGGGACGCCAGCGCTTTATGTCCGCAGCACCTGGCGCAGGCCATGGGGCTTTAGCCCGTCGCCGCTACGCGCCGGAGCTCGATTTCCGGCGCCCTTTGGATGGGCGCTGAAGATCTGGGGTTTGACGCTGGCTCAGCCGGCCGGGCTCTGGACGTAGAAGAGGTATTCGTGGTTCCCAGCCGGACCGCGCAGCGGGGAGTCGGTGACACCGATCACCTGGCAGCCGAGCTCGGTCGCCGCTTGCGTGCAGCGGGCGATGGCCTGCTCGTGCAGTTCGCGCTCGCGGACGACGCCGCCGGGGCCGACCTGGCCTTTTTGCACTTCGAACTGCGGCTTGATAAGGGTGATGATGGGGAGGCGGCCCGGCCCCACCGCCGCGACCAGCCGCGGCAGAATCAGCGTCTGCGAGATGAACGACACGTCGCAGACTGCCAAGTCGGGAACAAACGGCAGGGCGTCCAAATCCAAGGTGCGGGCGTTGACCCGCTCGCGCACCGTCACGCGCGGATCGCTACGCAGGGACCAGGCCAGCTGGCCGTACCCGACATCGATCGCGCACACCCGCAGCGCGCCGGCTTGCAGCAGGCAGTCGGTAAAGCCGCCTGTGGAGGCGCCGACATCGATCGCCGAGCAGCCGCGGACCTCGATGGCAAAAAAATCCAGGGCCCGCCGCAGCTTGAGACCCCCGCGCGATACGTACGGCAGCGGATCGCGGCGCACCGCGACCGGCTGGTCCGCCGCCACCTGGGTGCCGGCCTTGGTGACGACCTGACCCTGGACCGTGACCTCGCCGGCCAGGATCAAGGCCTGCGCCCGCTCGCGGCTTGGACACAGTCCCTCGCTGACCAGGCGCTGATCGAGCCGCATCCGATTCGTCGGCCGCGATCCCGCGGCACCCGCGGCCGCACTCGACGCACCTGCTGCCGAAGGCGGCGCGGCGTGATCAGCGGCCAGCGTGCGCGGCGCGTGGGTGGGGCGAGCCATGGCCCGCTTGTACCCACAGCCGAGCCGCCGGGCAAGCACTTCCGCCGCAACGTGCGCCGCGCGGGCCTTAAGGGCGCGAGCGGTCGTAGCGGCCGGAGCTGCTGCCGCGGTGGGTCTGGTCGCCTTTGACGCGGGCGACCAGGGGGAAGCTGCCGAGCGGCACGCCGCCGGGGATCTCGATCTCGGTCTGGTAGCTGCCGTCGGCCGTGGTGAAGGCGCGGCCGATCGCTTGGGGGGCGCCGGGGATGGCCAGGATGAGGATGACTTGAAAGCCGGCCGCGCTGCCGCGATCGGCGTGGACCAGGCCGCGGACCGGCACCGCGGTGCCGCGGTAGACGCGGCGGCCGGCGCTGGTGGACAGGGTGACGTGGGTGGGGATGAGCGCTTCGCTTGCCGGATCGCGGCGCCGGTCTTCGGGCTGCGACAAGTCGTCGTCCGGGGGAAACTCCGGAGCCGTCGGGTCTTCCGCCGATTCGGGTGAACCCGGGGGAGAAATGAGGCCGGGCGCACCGGAGGCCCCTGTCTCCCCGAGCTGGCCCGGACCGCCGCCGCTGACCCCTTTGCCCGCGGGGTTCCCCGGACCTGGCGCAGCCGCACCGGTCAAAGAGCGCGGGCCACCGCCCGGTGCGGCCGGGTCGCCGGGGTTTTTGCCGGGTCCTTTGCCGGGTTCTTTGCCGGCCCCTTTAGCGGCTTCGCCGCTGCCCGGGCCGGCGTCGCTGCCTCCGCCTTCCCCGCGCCGCGCCCGATCCTCCGGGCCGTCGAGCGGCGGCAGGGCATCGCCGCCTCCCCCTCTGGCTCCGCCGCCCGAACCTGAGCCGCCGCTGCCCGTGGACTGCCGCGGCAAGCCGCTGACCGCCGGTGTGGCGCTGTGGTGAAACTCCGGCGGCCGCGGGAACGGATCGCCGCCTTTTTCGCGGTAGGCGACCTTGGCCTCGCCTTCGACGACCCGCTGCTGCAGCGGCGCCCCGCCCAGGTTGATGCGGCGCCAATAGCCGCCGCCCTCGGCGGGCAGCGGGATGTAGACCTCGACGAAGACATGCAGCTCGTTTTCGACGTAGCGCGCCGGAATGCCGGCGGCGAGCGCGGTGACGACGAACGAATAGGAGCGATGGCGGCAGACGCCGCGCTGCTGCAGCGCCAGCTGCAGGTACAACGACTCGCCGCGCCCGTCCTCGCCGTCGGAATTTAGCTCTTCTAAGGAGAAGGCGCGGAAATAGGCGACCAGGCGCTCCAGGGTCTCGCCGTAGTCGGCGCTCTGGCTCTCGCGCAAGCCGATGCGCCGCAGCACGGTGCGGGCCTCGCGCTGGAGGCGCCGCGGCAGGGGCCGCAGCAGGCGCGCGGGCACGTCGGACAGGCGCGGCCGCGGGGCGCTGCGATCCCAGAGCGGACCGGCGAAGTAGCGCGGCTCGGCCTCGACCAGATAGACCAGCCGATAGCGGCCGCCTTGAGCGGCCTTGGCATAGAGGTTGTCCGCCCCATCGACGAAAAACTGCACCGGCACCGCCGGCGTCGTCCGGTAGCTGACCACCCGCACCCCGGCGGCCGGCGTCGGCAGCGGAACCGCCTGCCGCGCCACGAAGTCCACCACCAGCGAGCCATAGAACGGATCATGGCCGTGGCGCACCTGCCCGTCGCCGGCCGGCAACAACCGCTGCTCCGGATCGCGCGGGACGAGCGCCCCATCGTCGCCGACCGCATCGACGACGGTCATGCGCTTGTAGGGGAAGATGGCGGGGTTGAAGACCTCGTGGTACAGGCGCTCGCCGGGGGGCGGCAGGCCGGTCTCCGCATCGGGGGTAACGTGCTGGCGGCGCACTGGCGGCGGATCGGCGCCGGGGGCGGGGGCGCCGCTGGCGAACGGCAGCTCGCTCTGGCCGGCGCTGTAGATCTTCTCGTTGGCGGCGGGGGTGCGGCTCTGCTCGGGGGCGCCGATGAGGCCTTCGCTGCTCACCACCGCCTCGGGCAGCGATTGGCTGGGCATGCCGTCGCGGCGGCAGGTGCCGTCCTGACAGCGCAGCTGCGGCACGACGACCGGCTCGTGCAGCACCTGCCCGACCGCCACCGCCGGCAACAGCAGCCCGAGCGCGACCGCCGCCCACCCTGGGAAAAATCCGCAGTGCGCGACGATCCTGCGATCGGTGGGCCCTATGCTCTTGTCCATGACGTCTCCAAGCCGGCGAGCCGACCAAGCGTCGGCGCGATGCCGCCGCCTCCGCCCTGACTCGCCGAGCCCTACAACGATAATACGCTGGCCGCCGCGGGCCAAAGCTCAGGCACAAGCTCGACTCGCGGGACGCAAATTCCAAGCCCCGAAAACCGCAGCGCGCCCTTGGCCGCAGGTCGGTTTCAATCGGACGAGCCCTATTGCTTCAGCTTGCTTGCGACGGTGCGCAGACGCCGCGCCCAAGTGATGATAGCATGCGGAAAATGGTGCGAATCCCCGAGATCGCTTCGGTCCTCTGCCGCCGAACTCCGCTTCTGTGGGCGGCGCCGCTCGGCTGCTACCTGAAGCTGGAGTCGATGCAGCGCACGGGTTCGCTGAAGATGCGGGGGGCGGCGGTCAAGCTCGGGCGGATGTCGCCGATGGACCGGTCGTCGGGGGTGATCACGGCTTCGGCGGGCAACCACGGGCTGGCGCTCGCCTGCGCGGGGCAGCGCCTGGGGGTCGCGGTGCGGGTGGTGATGCCGGAGTCGGCGCCGCGCTGCAAGCGCGAAGGCATCTCCAGCTTCGGCGGGGAGATCATCCGCCACGGCCAGACCTATGACGAGGCGGAGAAGCTCGGGCGCCGCCTGGCGACGCTGCGCGACTCGCTGTTCGTGTCGGCATTTGACGATAGCGACGTGATTGACGGCAACGGCGCCTGGCTCGGCCGCGAGCTCCTAGAGCAGTGCCCCAAGCTCAAGCGGGTCATCGTGCCGATCGGCGGCGGCGGCACCGCCGCGGGCCTGGCCGGCGAGCTGTGCCCCGAAGGCATCGAGGTCCTCGGGGTCTCGCCGATGCTCAACTGCGCCATGGCGGAGTCCTGCCAGCTCGGCCGCGCCCTCACCGAATACCCCGGCCAGCGCACCGTGTGCGAGGAGCTGGAAGGCGGCGTCGGCTGGCGCAGCTACCGCGCGGT
>CALFML010000921.1 GCA_937879845.1 uncultured Myxococcales bacterium | reverse complement strand
GAGATACATTGGCGTGACTGGAGTTCAGACGTGTGCTCTTCCGATCTAGGACCCAGTGTGTCCCGGATGGACGCGAAGAAGGCCTCGCCAGGGCCTTCGCGCCAACGCCCGCCTTCCGCGGTCGGGTCGGTGGCGGGGATCTCCCAGAACGCCTCGAAGCCGCGGAAGTGGTCCAGACGTGCCACATCGACCAGCGAAAACAGGTGCGCCAGGCGCTGTTTCCACCAGGTGAAGGCATCGCGTTCCATCGCATCCCAGCGGTACAGCGGATTGCCCCAGCGCTGGCCGGTGGCGCTGAAATAGTCGGGCGGCACGCCGGCGACCATCGTCGGCTCGCCTTGCGCGTCCAGCAGAAACTGGTCCGCGCGCGCCCAGACGTCCGCGCTCTGGTGCGCGACGAAGATCGGCGCGTCGCCGACGATGTGCACGCCGCGCGTGTGGGCGTATTCGCGCAGGCGGTGCCACTGCGCGTGAAACCGCCACTGCACGAAGTGCCAGAAACCCAGTTCGGCCACCGCCTTGTCGCGCACTGCGGTCAGGGCCTGCCGGTCGCGGCGCGCCAGCGCCAACGGCCACGGCCCCGGTGTCGACGAGACGGTGGCGCGCAATGCGCTCGCGGATTTGCGTGAAAGCGAAGCGCGGCTGCGGCTCGTTCAGGAGGCCGCGGGCATTGCGTCGTTCGACTGGAACATGATCACGGGTGAAACGCATCGGTCGCCGGAATTCATAACTCTGCACGGCATGCCCGCGGATACGCCGCTCGACGGCGGGTACAGCGAGACATGGTCCAGCTGTTTGCATCCGGAGGATCGCGACACCGTCATTGCGCGCTTCCGCGAGGCGATCCAGCAGCCGGGAACGTTCGAGATCGAGTATCGCATCGTCCGCGCCGACAATGGCGAGACGCGCTGGATGCAGGCGCGTGCGCGCGTTGAGAGCGATGAGAACGGTAAGCCCATTCGCGTGATCTCTGCTCAGAGCGATATCACGCGGCAGAAGGAAACAGAGTTTGCGCTGCGCGCCGCAAAGGAGCGGCTGGAGCATCGCGTCTCGGCCGTGCGCACGCAGCGCGATGATGCAGAGGAAGTCTCCCGCGAAGTCAGCGAACAATTCCGGCTCTTGGTACAGGGCGTCGTCGACTACGCGCTCTATCTGATCGATCCACTGGGGCGGGTGACCACGTGGAATGCGGGCGCGGCGCGGATCAAAGGTTACACGCCCGAAGAAATCATCGGGCGCCATTTTTCTGTGTTCTACACGCCCGAGGATCGCGACGCGGGCGAGCCGGCGGACGAGCAGCCCGACACCGGACCGGAGGAGACCATTGCCGGCTCGGTCATCACGGTGCGCCCAGACTACGCGACCAACCTCCAGACCGTGAGCTACTGCTACAGCCCCGATGAAGCTTCGGACTGTCATGAGGCGCCGGCGCACCCGGTGCACTTCCTGTACCTGCGCACCGCGCCGGACGCGATGTCGCCGGTCATCGACAACCCCTACCTGACGGCCTGGCCCGGCGACCGCATGTTCAACTGGGGCAACAAGGTCGGCACCGGCACGCGCTGGGTCCGCGCCGAGCGCCGCGGCGACTGGGACGCGATCTACTTCAGCGGCCAGAAGGCGTGGTTTTATAACCCGGGCCGGCAGAACACGCGGCAGGCGCGCGGGGCGCAGGTCACGCCGCGGGCGGGGCTCGCCAAGATTCCGGTGTTCGGGGTCGGGTACCCGCAGCCCGCGGCGTTCCTGCCGCCTAGGACCCCGGTGGCGATGGAGCAGACCTACGAGATCGCCGCGGGCCAGAGGTACCTTGTCATGCAGCGCTTCAGCGCCGACTACTACTGGGCCAAGACGTACGTGGCAAAGGACAAGTACGGCCCGGGCTCCGGACAGACGGTGATCATGGATGGGACCGAGTACTACCTCATCCACTTCAACCACCGCGAGGGGCTCGTGCGGGTCGCCGATGTCGACCTGATCCCGGCGGCGCCGTAGGCCGGCCGCCTAGGGACGGAAGCGGTAAGCGCGCAGCTCGACGCAGCCGTCGGCGTAGGGATCAAGGCGCAGCCCTTGCGGCAGCTGCGGCAGGTAGCAGAAGCGCGCCACCGGCCGCAGGGCCCTTAGCGATGCGGCAGAAGCCTGCACTTCGGAGGTGCACAGAACCTCCGCCGGCAGATGATCCAGGCGCTCCGCTTCGCTTGTCACATCGCCGAAGTGGAGCGTCGGCCGCGCCGTCCCGCTGCCCCAGTGCAGATCGAGATAGCGCGCCGCCCGGCCGCCGTACAGCAAGGTCCCCTTGGGGTAGTGGGCGGTCACGTACGTTGCCAGCGCCGCACCGGGACTCGGCTGCCGGAACGCCCACAGCGTCCGCACGGTCGTCGCGGCCAACAGGACGACCAGGAGCACGCTGCCGCTCAGCAAAAGGAGCCGCCGCCGCCCGGCCGCTTCCGCCAGCGCCGCATCCACCGCCACCGCGCACAGGACCGAAAGCGCCGCCGCCGCCGGAAGCAGATGCCGGGCATGCGCGCGCACCTGCAGCGCGATGAGCGCAAACAGGCAATAGCCGACTAGTCCCCACAAGAGGCACGCCGCCAGCCGGCGCCCCTCCGGCGCCCAGCTGCCCGGCCGCCGCATCGCTGCCGCCGCCGCGAGCAGCAACCCGGCGAGCGGCCATATCGGACCGAACGCCGATTCAACCAGGCCGCGGAGAAGCGCAACGATCGGCACCCCGAATGCGGCATCGGCCGTGACCGCGCCGCCAAAGTCTGTGACGTGGCCTGTGGCATGAGCCAGACTCAGGCTCCACAGCGTCCTCGGACCGACGATAAGCGCGAAAGGGACAAGCCACGACAGCACGGCGGCGGCGCAGCTCAGGCAGGACCAGGCCAAGGCCCGCCAGCCGCACAGCCGGCCGTAAAACAGCAGCAGCAGCGCCGCAATCGGCGCATACGTCGGCCGGATCCCGAGCGCCGCCCCCACGAGCGCGCCGCCCCAGCAAGCTGCGGTGCGGCCGCCGCGCGACAGCACCGCCAGCGAAAGCAGCAGCGCGCCCAGACCCGCGCCATCGCTGAGCGTCGCCACGCCCAGCGCCAGGCAGAGCGGCGACAGCGACAAGAAAAGCGCGATAAGAACGCCGGCCGCAAACCCGAGCCGCCGCTGCGCCGCCGCCGCGACCGCACCGATGCCGCCACCGCAAAGCGCCGCACTCACTACGCTTAGCGCCGCCGCCCCCGGCAAGCCGGAGAGCTGCACCAGCCGTCCAAGCAGGACATACAGCGGATACCCCGGCGGCTGCGGCGCGAAGCGCGCCAGATCCAGCCGCTGCATCGCCAGCACAAACCCAACCCCGTCATACCCATCGGCCAGGGCGGAGCCCGCGCACAAGGCCGCTGCGGTCAAATAAAGCACCACCGGCACAAGCCAGAGCCGCGGGCGCAACGATGGGGACAAAGAGCTCACAGGTAAAGGGCCGCCGCGCGCGCCGTTTTTGGCGCGCACCGTCCGTCATCGTCCGCAGCCGCACCGGCCAGGTCAAGGCTTTCCGCATGCCGCTCCGGCGCGCCCTAGGTAGTTCCGATCCGGAAACTGGAGCCAGGAGGCCCGCTCGCCACCTCGTCCGGCCGCAGGGCGCCGCGGCCGGACGAGGGATAGGAATGAAACCGCGCCCCAGTCGAAATCCGAAGCTATGGCCAAGAGAGCGGGTGGCACCGGAGGCGGGGACCCTGCTGCGCAAGCAGCGGGGTGCCGGAGGTGACAGGACCCGCGGCGCAGCCCGATGCTGCAGGTCTTTTGCGAGGCGTAGTTTAGGTAAAAAGTGCGGTCTGTGATACCAGCGGAGCCTGGCAAGGCGGTCCGGCGCTGTGCAGGTAATGCGCGACCTTGCCGGGCCGCAGCGCGAGCACGCTCGCGGAGCGCGTCCCGTACTGCGGCAGATGAATGCACAGCGCCTGCAGCTTCCGCCGCACCAGATCGCTCAGCACCGGCGCGCTTGCATCGGGCAGCGGCAGCGGCGGCAGTCGATGGCTGGCCAGGATGCGCCGCAGCGGCTCCACAAGACGCGGGAACGGCGGCGGCTTGGCAGCGACCAGCGCCGCGGCGCGCGCCTGCGCTCGCGCCGCCTTGGGAAAGTGCGGCGACCCGAGGCGATCGTTGGCAAGCACGATGACGCCGGGCGCCGCGGTCAGATCCGCCACTTCGACCGCCGCCGCGGCGCGCCGGCCGTAGGCAACCCGCAGCTCGCGGCCGTCGCCGTAAAGCAGGTTGAAGGAGCCGTAATCGCCCGGCGTAAGCCGGCGGAGATAATCGTCCGCCGCCGCCACCCCGCCCGCCCGCAGCACCGCCAGCACGACCTCGCCGCGGCTGCGCAGTGCCGCCGCGCCGCCCGCGTCCGCCGCAGGAGCCGACCGCTGATTGGTCAGGCCGGCGAAAAATCCCGCCGCCGTCACCCCCATCCACGTGCCGCCGCCGCGCTCATCGTAGCCGCCGACGATCGCCGGCGGACCCGCCGCCAGCACCTGCAGCCCGGTCGCCGGCCGGGCGTAGTACTCATCGCGGTTGGCGGCGATGATGAGCGGGTATTCGGGATGCACTTGATGCAGGGCGATGATCGTACACATGCCCCTTCATTGTAGCCGGACCTGACCCTTTTCCCCCGGCCGCATGATGAGAATCTGCATCGCGATCCTATTGTGCGTCCGCGCTCTCCGGGCAATCTTTATAGGAGATATGCGCGGGCAGAAGGCCCGCCCAAGAAGGAGCTTTGTCATGACTCTGTTCCGACCTCTGGCCCTAGGTACGTGTGCGTGCCTGTTCACGCTCGGGCTGGTCTTTTCCGACGGCCCGGCCGCCGCCGGCAAGCCCGGCGACGCCGTGGTGGAGGAGCCCGATAAGGAGAGCGGCGATCAGCGCATCGAGATCTTCGACAACAACAAAGCCGAGTCGGTGTGCAAGGTTAAAGGCAAGGGCAAAGGCAAGGTCTGCCTGCGCGCCGCCCCCAGCATGGAAGCCGAGGGACCCGAAGATTCGCCGACTTTCAAGCGCGGCGGCGGGGCCAAAAAAGGCGACTGGGTGCTGGAGGTCTACGGCATCTTCGCCAAGCCGGCGCACGCCGGCAACGCGCAGTTCATCTTCTCCGATGTGCAGGACTCCAAAGCCTCCAAGAGCCGCGAAGTCGTGGGCATCTATCAAGCGACCGTGAAGACCGGCGGCAACGTCTCGGCCCGCGTCCGGCTATCGACGGACGAAGGGTTCCGCGCCGGCCGCATGTATCGGGCGCACATCGCCCAGATCATCGATGGCAAGGAAGTGCTCCTGGCCGAAGGCGACTTTTCGCTCAAGTAACTCGCCCGGCACAAGGCTCGGGCAGCACCCGCAGCAATAGCCCGGCACCCGCCGGGACAAACTTCGTGGAGACAGTGGATGAGCTATCAGCTTTGGTACTTTCCGTTTCGCGGCCGGGGTGAGCAGATCCGGCTGATGTTCCACGCCTTGGGTCAGCCCTTCGAAGACGTTCCAATCAGCCGCGAGAAGTTCCTAGAGCTCAAGAAGGAAGGGCCGCGGACCCTCATGTTCGGCTCCATGCCGATCCTGGTCGACGGCGACTTGCGGCTCGCCCAGGGGTCGGTGATCATGGGCTACCTGGCGCGCCGCCACGGCGCCGCCCCCACCGACCTGCGGGCCGAGGCGCAGGCCGACGCCATCACCCTGGGCGCCGAGGATCTGCGCAGCAAGTACTTCTCCCTGTTTGGCGAAGGCGCGCCGGCCAAGCAAGCGACGTTCGTGGCCGGCGACTGGCAGAACCGCTGGCTCCCGTCCTTCGAAGGGCTGCTCAAGCTCAGCGGCGGCGGCTTCATGGTCGGGAGCAAGTTCTCGCACGCCGACATCGCGGTGTGGGACGCCCTGGATGCGGTGCTAAACGACGTGAAGGGGGCCACGCTCGACGGGTTCCCGCTGCTCACCGAGTTCCGGGAGCGCATCGCCGGGCTGCCCGGGCTTGTCCCCTATCTGCAGAGCCGCAAGAAATCCTGAGCTAAAACGCCGCCAGGTGGTCGGCGATGTGCATGGCGTGCAGGCGGCCGAAGGACTCTTTGCTCAGGGCGCCGAAGATGAAGTGGTCGTGCAGCGGCCCCTCATGTTTTTCAAAGCGGTCGAGCGCCGCAAACAGCGCCGCCCACGCCGGCCCGAGCTCGCCCTGGGCCGGAATCGCCGGCGCGCCCGGCACCGGCGCCGCCAGGTTATGGCTCATCCGCCCCGCTGACAAGAAGCGCCCGACGACGATGCGGCCGACCGTGGCGCGGATCAGCTTGGGCTTCATCTGGGGGAACCCGCGCAGCGAATAGTCGATGCTCTGGGTGCAGTGCAGGAGCACCTGATGCAGGGTCATGCCGCGGCTCGGCGTGCCCGCTCCTTTGGCCTGCAGCTTCTGCAGGGCCTCCCGCGCCTCTGCCAGGTTGTCGAGACGAATCGGTGTGGACATCCGCGTCTTCCTTTCCTTTTTGCGGCGGAAAAAGCGACGCCGGACGGACGGCGGCTCGCCGCTGTCATCGGGCTTGGCGAGACGCGATCATAGCGCAGCCGACCTTCACTGCCGAGCCCTTTCGCCCGGTCGCCCAAGCCGCCCCGTCCTGCGGTAGGATCGACGATGGGCGCAGCCATGTCGTCTCCCGCCCAAGCGGTGCACGACCTTTTCTGAAAAGCCCGCGGAGGACTCATGCAGAGCATCGATCTCATAATCGCTCCGGACTCCTGCATCCGCCTCGCCGGCTACACTGCAGCGGCGGCAAAGGGACTCCCTGAAGCAGAGCTTGTACAGAGCTGGCATGCCGCGGCGGCGCAGCAGCCAAAGGGATTTCTCTACCGTGAGCTATGCGCCGCGATGCCCGACTGGAACCGTCAGATCGAGAGCGAGATTCAGGTCCCAAACCCCTATGTCTATTTGGACTATGCGGTCCTGCAAACGGCCGATGCCGCCGCCGCGCTGAACGACCCGGCGGTGCCGGATCTAGTGGAGCACTACGGCGTCTTCCTCAACCTGGGGAACGGCCCGGCCGCGGCGCAGGCCCAGCTGTTTCTCTTCAACCTTTTCAGCGTCAACGGCCCCCCGGAGCTCGTCGACTCGTTCGCCGCGGCGTGGGTGCCGCGCGGCCAGTTCCAAGCGCAGCAGCCCGGCTTCGGCAGCGCCCTTTTACACCGCAGCATCGATCCCGCCGCGCCCTTTGCCGCGTTCAACCGGGCCAAGTGGCGCGATGTCGCCCACTACGCCGCCACCCTGCCCGAGTTTGAACGGACCTTCCCGCGGGCGCAGCGGATGCGCAGCGAGTCCGCCGGACCGCCGCCGGTGCGCAGCCACCTGGGACTGTTCCGGCGGATCGCGGTGGTGACGGCGCGCTAGGAATACGCTCTAGGATGACTTAGGAGAGGAGAGAGGAAGCCGCAGGGGATAAACCATCCCCCGCGGCAGCGGACTAGGCCTTGTTGCCCAGATCCCAGGGGGCGCCCAGGCCCGCGGCCAGCTCGGCCGGGGTCACGCGGCCGTCACCATCGATGTCCAGGGCGTTGAACACCGCGGCGCTGCCGGCCCACTCTTCGCGGGTGATCGCGCCATCGCCATCGAGGTCGTAGACCTTGAACACGTCCTGCGCGGCGCGGCTGACCTTCTGCTTGCCTTCGAGCTGCGCCAGGCGGGTCTCAAGCAGCTGCTCCAGGGCGACAATCGCCTTGGAGAAGCCGTCGATGCCTTCGGCCAGCTTCTCTTTGGCCATGCGATCCACTTCGTGCATGGCGCGGAAGCACGCCTCGTCCATCTTGATGCGCTCGAGCTTCAGGCCCGCCGCATGCCCCGGATCGAGCTTGCGTACGAGCGTGCCCTGGCCGTTGCGCAGCTGGTCGAGCAGGTTCGGCGCGATGGTGAGAAGGTCGGAGCCGGCGAGCTCGATGATCTCATCGAGGTTGCGGAAGCTCGCGCCCATGACCTCGGTCTTGTGGCCGAAGTGCTTGTAGTAGTTGTAGATCTGGGTGACCGAGACGACGCCCGGATCCTCGGCCGGAGCGTAGCTCGTGCGGCCGGTGTCCTTCTTGTACCAGTCGAGGATGCGGCCGACGAACGGCGAGATGAGCTGGACGTTCGCCTCGGCGCACGCCACCGCCTGGTGCATGCCGAACAGCAGCGTGAGGTTGCAGCGGATGCCTTCCTTCTGCAGCTCCTCGGCGGCCTTGATGCCTTCCCAGGTGGAGGCGATCTTGATGAGGACGCGCTCCTTGGGAATGCCCTCCTGGGCGTAGTAGCCGATGAGCTGGTGGGCCTTGGCCACCGTGCCGGCGCGGTCGAACGACAGGCGCGCATCGACCTCGGTCGACACCCGGCCGGGCACGACCTTGAGGATGCGCGTTCCGAACTCGACCGACAGACGATCGATGGCGCGGCCGACGACGGCCTTGACATCGCCGCCCGCCATCTCCTTCTGCGACTGGCGCAGCGCCGCGTCGACTACGTCGCGGTAGGCTTCCATCTGCGCCGCGGCGGTGATGAGCGACGGGTTGGTCGTCGCATCGCGCGGCTTGAACTTCTCGATCGACTTGATGTCGCCGGTGTCCGCCACGACCACGGTCATGGCGGAGAGCTGATCGTAAAGCGACTGGGTCGTCATGGCGTCCCCCTCTTCCGATTATGTTTGTAGTGGTTGATGAGCGCGTTGGTCGAGCCGTCGTGGCTGCATACTTCGCCGGGGCTGGACAGCTCGGGCAGGATGGCGCTCGCCAGCTGCTTGCCCAGTTCGACGCCCCACTGATCGAAGCTGTTGATGTTCCAGATCACGCCCTGGACGAAGATCTTGTGCTCGTAAAGCGCCAAGAGCCGCCCCAGGGTCCGCGGGGTGAGCTTCTGCACCATGAACGAGCTCGTCGGCCGGTTGCCGGTGAAGGTCCGGTGGGCGACCAGGGCCTCGTTGGTGACGCCCTTTTTGGCCAGCTCGGCGCGCACTTCCTCGGCCGTCTTGCCCTTCATCAGCGCCTCGGTCTGGGCGAAGAAGTTGGCAAGCAGGATGTCGTGGTGGTTGCCGAGCGGGTTGTGGGTCTCGATCGGGGCGATGAAATCGCAGGGGATGATC